>NZ_JAPPTH010000001.1:0-506573 GCF_027587015.1 Vibrio sp. Makdt | reverse complement strand
GTTCAGCCGAAGCACATATTGGTATGATTTAGTCTAACCCTTATTTAGAAATGAGTGTTTATTAAAAAATAATTGTACGGTACGCACTGAATATAATGCAGAAAAGGAAGTAAGCTATGTGCTGTAATAGGAAAGAAAATGAAAGAGTGCTAAGCAAGGAGATATAAACTAGACGATTAATTTATATTAAAAAAATGGCCGCTTACTAGCGACCATTTTATATTATAAATACGAGTTAAGGGGTATGAATTGCGCCATCAGGAAGGCGACTTTGAGTCCACTCGTGGGGGCGATACATAACAGGGAACTCGGCTGCAACCTCTCGGTCGATTTCAACACCAATACCTGCGATTTCAGAAGCGTATAAGTAACCATTAATTGGCTCTGCAGCGTTCGGGAATAACTTGTGTGTATTCTCGTTGTACTCGACATGTTCTTGAATGGCGGCATTGTGTAAATGCACATTCAAATGCGTGTTTACCGCAGCACCAATTGGCGTCATATCTGGCGGGCAATGCCATGCAATACGAACACCGAAGTTCTGACATAGATGCCCGAGTTTCAGAGCTGGGGTAATACCACCAATCTGTGAAACATGGCAACGAATGAAATCAATGCGACGGTTAACAATCAATGATTTCCACTCTTCAGGGTTATTAAATAACTCCCCTAAACCTAATGAAACTGAGCTTTGGCTACGAATATTATCCAACCATTCCGTTTGATTTGGTGGCAGAATATCTTCAATGAAGTAAGGCTTATATTGCTCGACTTCTTTGGCAAATTGTATTGCTTGATTCGGGAATAGGCGCTCATGAACATCATGGAGAATATGGAATTGGTTACCATATTTCTCTCTCAACGACTTAAACATCGTTAGAGTATTGTCCATGTACTGATCTTGGTCGTAGTACGAACCTTCAGTCGGGTTTTGAGTGGTATGCAAATCGGTTGGAACACCGCCATAGAAACCAAGCTGACAACGAATGTGCTTGTAGCCTTTGTCTAGGAAAGATTCCACCAGCTCATAAATGCCTTCCATCGTGTCGCTAGTCGCGTGTGTGTATACAGGAATAGCATCACGAGACTTACCACCAAATAATTGGTGTAGCGGCATGCCCGCCAATTTGGCTTTAATATCCCACAGTGCCATATCAACACCAGAAATCGCGTTATTGATGACAGGGCCATTTCGCCAATAAGCGTTGACCATCATCATTTGCCATAAGTCTTCAATATTGTTGGCATTTTTACCCATAAGAATAGGCTTTAAATATTCATCGACCATTGTTTTTACAGCAAGCGGTCTTTGTTGGAATGTCGCACAGCCAAAGCCAGTCACACCTTCATTCGTTTCAACGACAACGGTAATGAGATTGTGTCTGTCTGGCTTAGTAATAATACAATGGATATCGGATATAATAGTTTCTTTCACAATTAAATAACCTAAACTTAAGTCAACTCCTATTATCTAACCGCTTTAAAAATCACATTTCAAGCGCTAATTTTTGCCCAAAAATAATTGGTACGTTAAGTGTTTTTTTTTGATAAACAAAACATACCAATTGGCAAAAAACGCTGAAAAATTAATTTTTCGAATTTTAAATGTGATTGAGATCTCTTTTTTCTCCGTTGGATTTAAATTGGTTGTCGTTATGATTTCTCGAGTTAAATATATTCCAATAACAGGTGTAGTATGCAAATGGTAGAAAAGAGTGATGCCGTTGTGAATAACTCTAAGTCATCATCGAAAAAGAAAAATTTCAACGAAAATATACAGTTATTAGTCACCGCTGTTGGTGGTGAAGACAACATCGTGAGTATCACGCACTGTATGACAAGGTTGCGCTTCAAATTAGCAGACGAATCGCTGGTAGACGAAGAAGCGATCAAGCAGATCGCAGATGTGAAAGGTGTGGTCCTTCAACAAGGCCAAACCCAGGTCATCATTGGAGTTGAGGTCGAGAAGTGGTTCAACGCACTCTCAAACACTCAGCAAGCTGACGCGACTCCTGCTGATGAGCTAGAGAAAGGCAAGCTATTCCAAGGTGTGATGCGTATTGTCGCGGGTATCTTTGGTCCTGTTGTTCCAGCCATTGCTGGTGCCGGTATGCTCATGGGTCTGCTATCGGGCCTTATTGCTACCAATGTTATCTCTGAAACCTCAGACACGGTTTACTTCTTCCGTTCAATTTCTGTCGCGGTGTTCTTCTTCTTACCTATGCTGGTTTCTTTCTCTGCAGCTAAAGTATTCAAAGTAAACGAATATATTGCGCTTGCTGTCTCTTCAGCAATGCTAGCGCCTCTGCTTGTTGATAAAGCAGCAATGCTAAAAGACGCAGGTGCAGCTCCGGAGCTAACCGTTCTTGGCGTGGTTCCTATTGAGCTGCTCAACTACGGCGGTGCAATTGTTCCTGCGATTCTTGCAATCTGGTTACTGTCTAAAGTGACTCCGTTAGTTGACCGTCTAGTACCTTCTTCAGCGAAGCCTGTATTTACACCACTGCTTGCCTTTACGGTTACTTCAACCATCACGCTATCATTTGTTGGTCCTGCAGGCATTTGGCTAAGTAACGGTGCTGGTTGGGTAATGAGTTCATTATTGGAGATCTCTCCGACGTTAACGGGCTTTGTATTTGGTCTAACTCGCCCGATTACGATTGTGTTTGGTATTCACCACAGCATGACGCCAATCAGCCTGAACAACTTCGCACTGTATGGTAAGGATCTACTGATGCCTATCATGTGTTTGGGTAACATGGCGATTGCGGGCGCAACTATGGCTATCTGGCACAAACAGCGCAAGACTGTTTCTAAAGAGCAATCTTCGATTACGATGGGTTCAAGTGTAACGGCGATTCTAGGTATTACAGAGCCTGCTCTGTTTGGTGTCCTAACTAAATACACCAAAGCGATGATGACCGCGAGTTTGGCTGCAGGTGTGTTCGGTGCTATCTCGGTAACAATCGATACGCACTTAACAAGCTACATTCTTTCTTCGGTATTCAGCCTGCCAGCTTACCTTGCAAGCGGTACACAAAACTTCCTTCAGGCAATTATGGGCGTGGTGGGTGTATTCGCACTGTCTTTCGTCCTTACGATGTTGTTCGTAAAACTAGACAACAAGTAATCGGCTAGTCCCACTCCCGTAAGATTAGAATCGAAAAAGCATGACCATATCTCGTTATGGTCATGCTTTCCTCAATACGAACAAATCCAATCTTTCCTTTCTAAGGCTATATTATGACCCACATCGCAATCATCGGTGAGTGCATGATTGAACTGAATGGATCTCCATTTGGTAACATGCATCAAAGCTATGGTGGAGACACATTAAACGGGGCAATCTATTTGAACCGTAGCGCTGCGGTTAGCAATCCCATGAGCAGTAATAACACTGCGAATCCAGCGATACAAACAAGCTATGTCACGGCGCTAGGCTCAGACGCTATCAGCCAAGAGATGCTTAATCGATGGCAAGATGAAGGACTATCAACCGAGTTCGTGCTTATTGATGAGCAGCGTTCACCCGGGCTCTATCTGATTCAACTCGACGATTTTGGTGAGCGAACCTTCCTATACTGGCGCAACGATTCTGCGGCTCGCTACATGGTACAGCACCCCGATTTCGATAAGATAGCGAACCAACTTCGTGACGTTGATATGGTGTTTCTAAGTGGTATTTCCCTCGCGATACTGCCACACAGCGATCAACTTAAGTTGCTCACTATCATCGAAGGCCTACGTGAACGTGGCGTTACCATCGCCTTTGATAGCAACTATCGACCAAAGCTGTGGAGCTCGGAGGCCGCAACTAGAGAATGCTATCTATTAGGTTATAAAACGACCGACATCGCCCTAGTCACGTTCGATGATGAACAACTGTTGTGGTGCGATCAAACACCACAAGACACCATAACAAGGCTGCATGCACTCGGTGTCAAAACCGTTGTTGTCAAGCTTGGAGCTGAAGGCTGCTTGATCAGCGAAAACCCCGAAAATGATCCCGTAAAAGTCACAACGACACCGGTCGAAACTGTGGTTGATAGCACCTCTGCTGGCGACTCTTTTAACGGTGGTTTCTTATCTTGCTATCTCGCTGGAGGTTCTATTGAAGAAGCCTGCCACCAAGGTAATGCATTAGCCAGATTGGTGATTCAACATCATGGCGCAATCATCCCAAAACCCATCACAGACACTCTTTCAAACTGATATTAAGAAGTACACATGTCTACAATTAACGAACAGCTAAAAGCACTTAAAGTTATCCCTGTTATCGCCATTGATAACGCAGAAAACATCATCCCACTAGGCAAAGTATTGGCAGAGAATGGGCTTCCAGCTGCTGAGATTACGTTCCGTTCAGAAGCCGCTGTTGAAGCTATTCGACTTCTACGAGAAGCTCAGCCTGACATGCTGATTGGTGCCGGAACGATTTTGAATGGTGAACAAGCACTGGCCGCGAAAGAAGCGGGCGCAACGTTTGTGGTATCACCAGGATTCAATCCAAACACAGTTAAAGCATGCCAAGAGATCGGCATCTATATCATTCCAGGAGTGAACAATCCAAGCACCGTTGAAGCGGCACTTGAGATGGGCTTAACAACCTTGAAGTTCTTCCCAGCAGAAGCATCAGGCGGCATCAGTATGGTTAAATCACTCGTTGGCCCATACGGCGATATTCGACTCATGCCTACAGGCGGTATCACGCCATCAAACATCGATAACTACTTAGCAGTGCCTCAAGTATTAGCCTGCGGTGGTACGTGGATGGTCGACAAGAAACTCGTTGAAAATGGAGAGTGGGATGAGATTGCTAGCCTAACACGCGAGATTGTCGAGCAAGTGAATCGCTAGTCGATAACGTTCTAGAAAGCACAAATTCTCTTGATTCCATAGCAACAAAGCCACAGCAGACGCTGTGGCTTTTCTTTTCACTATAAAACGGAATCCATCAATTAAGCAGCCAATAGCTCACGGGATTGTCTGGGCACTGATAAGGTCCACACTCAACAAAGGTAGCGATAGCATTGAGTGCAACCACGACGATGGCTAATAAGCACGCCACACGCCCCAAATTACTCATCTTATACGCTTCTTGCGATGGCTCTTTATTAGTCAATATTAGAATGACAGCAACCGCTAATATGGTCGCAGCAAATAACACGAAAGCCCAAGTGTAATAGTGCATCCCAAAGATAGGACTACCATAGCCAGGCGTGCCTGGAATCACATGCAGCGATACCTGCCGTAGTGAGGTGGCGACACCATACAAGGCCCCGATCAAAACAATGCCATAGTGACGGGGTTGGGGCCCATAAACCACATTCAACATAAAGCCAAACGCAACCATCACGAAACCGATACGTTGCAACAAACACAGCGGGCAAGGCAACTCATGAAGCACAAATTGAAGGATAAAGCCTATCAACAGCACAGCGGTCATGCCGAGTAGGCCAAGCGTATTTAGGAACGTTAACTGATTTCGATTCATGTTAGCTCCTTACAATAAGATGGGTAATGAATCAGTCGCATGGTGATTGAACCAATACAACCCAAGGATCACAGAGCCCGCAAAAAAGCCATAAGCCGCGGTCTTCTTTTCGAAAAAAGCGCATAACATCGCCACGAGTAATAGTAGAAACAGTAAAGACATCATAAGAGGTATTCCCTCGCTATTTATCAAGTCCAGTCATATTGAACGTCAAAATGAATATCCACACCTACGCCCCAAACAGCATTCAAAATCGGCAAATCTATGGATTACGGATTAAAAATCATCAATTTAATACTTGTTAGTAAGCGTTAACCTGTCAAGTTTCCACGACTAACAAAGCCTTCTATGAAGAGAAGATGCAAGTAACACGCCGAATCAAGAAAAGCACGCACACCTCAAAATCAGGCATACCACGAAACGAAGCACAGATATTACGATTGGCTACACTTACCAAATAGGGATAACACTAAAAGAGTGAATGGCTAGGAAACTTAATGAAAACAACACGATTAGTCTCTGCCCTATTTCTTACCAGCCTTACCATTCCTAATATTATTTGGGCCAACTACGCGATCGTTCTACCCGGTCAACATGAGCAAGGGATCGACTTACAAGGTAATGAAATATCTGCCCACGATGTGATTGATTGGGAGCTCAACCATAGTGATTTGATATTTGGAGCTAATGCTAACCAAAACCTTAAAACCAATATTCCGGCCGTTGGCTACATGTACAACCAAAAGTTAGAGTTAAACTCAGGTCCGCTCGAAGACGAGATTAGAGAAATAGCAGAACGGTACGGCATCGATTACGAAGATTTCTTTTTACACTTTTCAGAAGACACCATCCTTGCAGAGCCAAACCCCAATCATGGTGAGAATACCCTGTTAAACCGTAAACCCATGCTTATGGGTTATACCGCAGACGCAATGCACGCAGGTTTTGCCCTTTACCAGCCACCACCTTGGGATGCCGATGTCTTCGAACACTTCCAACAAGGTGGCGCACTCTACCTTTACCACTCTGAACAATTCGATAGTGTCGCTTTTAAGTTTTCGCGCTTTGCACAAGGTGGGAGGTTTTGGATTGAATATCCTTCTGAGGTGAACGCCAACAATCAAGTCACTGCATGGTCTCATCTTGTTATAAATGAAGATAACACTGAGAACATGACTCAAAACCAAGCGGTTAGCTGGCAAGTGCCCTCTGATTGGGTACGAGCAAGCACTCATGATGGTAGTGGCCAAAGTTATGGTGGCGGCCAATTTTTTGGCTCATCTTTTGTCCGTGATGGTGGGCGTTTATACGTTGTTAGAGTGCGCTGGCAAGGCCACGCAAATCATATTCGACCTCGTTTAAACCGTGTTCAACTCGGAGATAGCTTTCCGAAAGTCGCTCCAAAAGACTTGTCAGCAGCAGCAGTAAATAACCGCTCTCCCGATAAAACAACGCATTGGAGAAAAATTCGTGGTTTCGACCAATCGGCCGATCTCAACGACGACAACTATTTATCTCCTGCTGAATACCAAAACCGAAGCAACAAATCTGCCACGGCTCGATTTCGTTGGCAGTCCCGTGTTATTCCTTTTGGTCGAATGTGGGACCAAAATTCGTCATGGTCGCTAACCAATCTGGCTAATCCCGGGCTATTGATGGCAATGGGCAGTTATTATGGTCAACACTGGACAAAACTAGGACTCCGTGGCGCCTACAACGATGACACCAATAAGCTCTTAGGTAGCAATCAATTTGATATTTACTCTGGGGGAAACATCGCTGAGCTTGATGCTATCGCAGGCTTAACTGAAGCGGATGAACGCTATAAACAACAGTTCACCGCCTTTCTCAAACGATTGACTGCCGTTAATGACAAACCATTAATCGGGCTCAACATTGGAACGGCTAACCTCTATGGTCGAAATGGGCAAGCGCACCTTATCGATGCAGGAAACCTGTATTTCAGGGAGCACTATATATTTCCGTCAACGGGCTTTAGCGGCTATGGCGGGCTATCGAAGTTTTGGGATAACTCAGCACTCGGCTATTCAGGGTCGAAGGTTATTCAACAAGCCACTACGCGCTATGGACGAGTGCAGTTCTTTGGAAACAACCAAGAGAATTGGCAACAAGACCAGTACTCAACTCTCGCTGTCTATTACCTCAACTACCACCCTGAACACAGCTATTTCAATCAATGGAACAACAGTTACGTGTATGGGAGCAACAACACCACAACAGATAACTTCTGGAAACCGGGCGTACCCAAAAACATGGCTTATAAGCCCACAGCATTGCTCGATATCACTCTTGGAAAACCTTCAGGTGTGATTCCTTCGGGGTTTGAACCTATCTCATTGATGCTCTCAACTCGTACTCCACAATCTGAGGATTACACGATTGTTGGCAACACTTCGCAATCCCAAGTCGCTCATCAAGATCTACCGGATGGCAAGGTTTCACTGTTACCGACTCACACCTATTTCCTTTATCAATCAGATAAACAGGTTGTAGAAGGCGGTCCAGAAGACATGGTGATAGCCAGAGAGTTTGAGCATGGACGAGTTCTCTATCGCACCGATTTTTATGGGAAAAATGCTGACTTTTATGCTGCAGAGAAAATCTCGATTCGATTAGACCCACCAATGAAGCCCGTAAGTGCTGACGGCAGAGTGGGAGAATATGTCGATGAAATACAGATCGCTGGCTACCAAGGTTTGATACTACTTTATTGAAGCATCTCGAACTTGAATTGATCACCATAAAACAAAAAAACCTAGCGAGTGACCGCTAGGTTTCACACATAAAAACGAGTTAGTCTCAGCTTACTTCAGAGGATCATTATCAGGCAAAGCGTTGTGTATCCATAACGCTAGGCGCTTCTTAATATTTGCACCATCCAACTTACTGTCTGGTAACGCAGTGATTTGATTAACTTCAACAAGAAATAGATAAACAGCCTTAACCTTGATTGGTTGAGATGAGTTCGGCAAATCGAAACCTTGCAACTTTGCCATTTTAAAACCGACTTCTAGAGCCTTCTTAACCAGCTTATCTTCATTCATGATCTTCGCGGTTTTCGACATATCATCTCCATCATCTTCGTAGATTGAACCTTGAGTATACCAAACTGAATCTAAGACAAGATTACCGCGCTCTCAATTCGAACACTCTCTTTGATAAATGACATTAAACGAATTCCAACCCCTAAATAGATACCTGCCTAATTGACATGTACAGGGCGGAAATCAATACGCAAACGGTATCTTAACAAAATACTCAATAAGTGAGATCTTAAGCCCAGAAATCAAAACGGAGCGAATTTTAGCTTAATATCCAACAAAATACCGAATACTATGTTTTCTTATAAAAATAATAAGCACTCTCTTTTCTATAGATAAACCACTGTTATTTAACTAATTTTATATAATGATGACTTAGTTCATATTTACAGTCACCTATAACGAAAACTTATTTACAAAACACTCATTAAGAAAATAGAATAAATCCACTAATTTTATACTGGTGTTAAAAATGCGTTACCTATGGGCTTCATTCTGCCATAAAAACCCGATTCCCGGACGAATCGTTCATATCCTTGTTATCTTGGTAGCGTTAGCTTCTATCGTGGTTCCATTAATGACAAAAGATGCCACAACAATACTAATTTCACTTTGTGTTGCTTTGGTGTGTTTTGTGCTGTTTGTATTCTTTGCCCTTGCCGACAAAATGCGTTCGGGTATGCACTGATCTCGGGTTCTGATTACTTTAAGCCCATAAAACTATAGAAAATTTCAAGAAAAACGCCCAAAGTTATCCACTTTGGGCGTTTTTGCTTCAAGCGCAAATTGCATCAGAAATATATTCAATAGAGCTCTGCAAACTCTTCAATCCGATTCTTTCCTCTCAACAATAAAAAGTTTAGAAAGCGCGCTGTGGAAGTCGAGATTACTTTCTCTTCAGGCACATCATGCTTTTCAAGGAGCGCTATGGCGAGATCTACACGCCCTATCTCTTCACAGAAGTGAGCATCTGAGCCTGTTGAAAAATACACGCCCACTTCCTTACCGATTTCGACGATTTTAGAGCAGCGTACATCACTTCCCTTGCGGCTTTTTCCCGTCAAAGAGGTATTGTTAACCTCAATCGCCACATTGTGCTGTTTAGCACACTCAAGCACGGCTCGAATATCAAACGGGTAATTTGGGTTACCAAGGTGCCCAAGTACATCAACCTTTCCCCCCTCAATTACATTAATGAGGGCTCGAGTATGTATCTCTTCAGTGGACGGAGGGAATACGGGTTCGTGGAAGCTGGCAATGGTCCAGTCAAGGTGCTGATAGGTTGAAGGGGCGAGATCTAAGTCTCCTTCAATGTTGGTGATGTTTGCTTCCACTCCACGAAGGATTCCAACATCGTGAAGAAAGCGGGGCAAAATTCTTTGATTGTTGAAAAACCAGTAGTGGGGGGCACCCGGCATTTCAGGAGCATGATCCGTTGTACAAAGAAGTTTTAGCCCCTTACCCTGTGCTGCTTTAGCGTTCTCAATAATAGTGCTGTAAGCATGGCCGCTGGCAAGAGTATGAGTATGGCTGTCGACGACGATCTTCATAGCGACCTCCTAGAATTAATTGATATCAAAAGAACCATCTTGGTTCATATATAGAGTCAGGTCCGCTTTTACAGAATGATTTAAAACCATGTCTACATTCTTAGAATCTGAACTTTGATAAAAAGCGAGGGCCTCTTCAGACGTTGAGCCACCACGAATCTTACGGTTCACTAAACGCTGTTCTAAAAACTTAGGATCGGTATCGATGAAGATGGTGAAATCAGCCAGCTCATTCAACCCACTCCACACTGGTTCATCGAGCAGAAGCCAATTCCCCTCAATCACCACAATCTCTTTTTCAACAGTGATAGCATCATCAACCGGATCATGTAGGTTACGGTCATAGTATGGCCATTTCGGATCTTGGACTTTGAGTTTTTTTAGCTTGTCTATCAGGGATGTGAGGTTAAAGGTCTCGTGTGCGCCTTTAATACTACGCAGCTTTATCTTCTCTTCACCGCGCATGGTGTAATTCGAATCAAGAATCTCATTTGGGTAGTGGAAACCATCAAAAGGCAGCACCTGTAATGGCACGACATTAGGAATGGTTTGGGATAGATGCTCCCAAAATGCCGCTAAGGTCGATTTCCCGCTGCCGGGAGGCGCAGCCAGGAATATCACCGTTCGTTCGTTTTTTTCTTGGTAAAGGCGAGAAAACTTTTCAACCAATGGCTTATGAATTTGTTCGATATTGTTATCTGGGAATACAGCTTCAGTCTCAAAGCCACTGACATTTAGGGAAACTTTCATATGAAAAGCCTTAATCTAAGATTTCGTTCTCCACGGTTTCTAACAAACCTTCGCAAGCGAGTTTCAACACGGTTTTGACCAGTGACTCATAGCGAGCTTGAGAAAAGGAGTCGAATGATGAAAATTTTAACTGGTTAATCGAATCAAGATAGATGCTGCCGTCGCTCTTCGAGAGCGTCGCTTGATTAGTGATGAAGTCGTAAATGACATCATCACTAAACGAAATTGGCTCTTGTTGCTGCGCGACAAAACCGTGCATTTGGTCAAACAAGTTAATATCTGCGTAACTCTCTAATGAGATCTTACCCATCGCAAACATCAGCTTTGATACCACATCAATCTCGACCAAAGGACCATCCTCTTTGAGTAGAGGGGTCACGGCATACTCAATCACCAAAGGATCTTGAACAAATACCCTTGGTAACAAATGCTTTAACTTAACGCTAATCAGCTTATGAGATGCTTGGATAAAACGAGTGGCGGTTTCGCACTCTTCTAAGGCATCTAATAATTCGTCTTGCACCGTAATAACATGTTCCTTATTGGTCGTGGCAGCAGTGTAGCTGCCACGAAATCATCGATTACGCCGTTAGGCTAACGCCGTAGAACTCAAGCAGTGCTTTCTCTGCCAGTTCGTTCCAAACGTAGTTGTTGTCTTTCAAAATTCGGTCTAGTTCGCCGAAGAACGGGTCTTGTTCTGCTAGCTTGTGGAATTCATCAATTGCCGTCAGTGGCAGGTCAATATGCGGGTAGATTAGCTTTTTACCACCCGGAATATCCAGTTGATTTAGGATAGTGTGAGGTGCCGCCTCTAAGCCACCAACGTGAGTTAGCATAAATGATGGGTTGATCTTACCCGCTTCCGAAAGTTCAATGGATTCAACCATATCCCCTGTTGAACCGCCAGAGGTTCCTACAATATGCGTAGATTCATAATGCACATTGTAAAAGTTGAACGGTACTTTAAATTGCTTGTCCGTTGGACCCGCAAAGAAGTTCAGACAGCCATCGTTACCTAATAGCTCATCAGCTTGCTCAAGCACCTGTGCAACCGCCGCATATACCATGACATCGTCATAGCCATTACCGTCATTGAGTTCTTTTAAGTACGCAACAGGATCGTCAATTTTCGCTGTGTTTACGTAATGGAGTTCAATACCATTCTCGGTCGCTTTTGATACCGGGATAAGGCTTTCTGCGCGTGCGAGACGAGCTTCATCGATATCAGTCACCACAATACGGCTTGGCTTCACAGGGCCATTAATCGCGTAATCAATCGCACCAATACCCATAGGGCCTGCACACGCTAGAAGTGCTAGAGAGCCACCCTCTTTAATGCCCATTTGGTGCTCATACACGTAAGGCGTTGTGTGGTAGCTAGCGTGGAACGCACCGATGATGCAAGACATTGGCTCTGCAAGCGATGCGTTTGCATAGTAAGAGCTCTTGTATGGCAGCACACAGTCTAAATCAATCGCAACTTTAGGGATGATTGAGTAGGTTGCATTACCACCAAATGTCTCGTAGCTGTAGCCTGCTGAGTAGCCTGTTGGCAAGCCCATTGCTGGCTGCAGTACAAATGGTTCACCTGGTTTGAAACGGTCTTGTAAGTTAGCGCCCACTTCTACAATCACACCTGCGTATTCATGGCCTGTCATTACAGGTACTTCAGCAATATTTTCAGGCACACGTTTGTGATTACTGCCGAGGAGCGCCGCTTTGTAAGTCGATAGACAGATGCTGTTTGAAACGTTTTTAACCAGCAGTTCATCATCTGAAATCTTTGGTAGATCGAAGGTTCTTAGTTGAACGTCTTTCTCACCACAAATTACCGCTGCAGTTGTTTGAACCATGATTTTATCTCCGAAAAGTGGGGCCAATACCTGACCCCAGAATATTAATTAAGCTTGCTGACCGATGGTGTCCATTAGGTTGTCTAATGCTGGGTCATGTAGGAAGTTCTTGATAGTCACCACAGGAAGACCTGTTGCTTTGACTGCGCGACTCTCAAGGCTCTCGTGGGTCACCACCACGTCCGCGTTGCTTGGAACTTTCTCGATTGCGAAGTTCTTCACTTCAACATTAAAGCCGGCTTTTTCGAGTTTGCGCTTGAAGGTTGATGCCCCCATCGCGCTTGAACCCATGCCTGCATCACATGCAAAGGCGACGAATTTGATGTCTTTAGCTTCTGCTTTTACCGCTGCTGTTGGAGCTTTAGCCACTACGCCTTCAGCTTTCATGTCTTTCATGTCAGTCACAGATTGCTCGAACTCATCTTCAGATTCTGTCTTCTTGCTAACTTTCAGGATTGCACTTGCCACTAGGAAAGACACAATCGTTGCTGTTGTTACACCGGCGATGGTTGCGAAGAAGCTGCCTTTTGGTGTTAATGCTAGGTAAGAGAAGATTGAGCCTGGGCTTGGACCTGCAACTAGACCACCATCAAGTAGGTTGAACGTTGCAATACCTGTCGCTGCACCTGCAATCATCGCGAGAATCATGATTGGCTTCATTAGCACGTATGGGAAGTACAGCTCATGAATACCACCGAAGAAGTGGATGATGATGGCACTTGGTGCTGATTTCTTACTTAGACCTTGACCAAACTTAGCGTAAGCCAGAAGCATACCTAAACCAGGGCCAGGGTTAGACGCCACCATAAAGAAGATAGATTTGCCCGTTTCCGCCGCCGCTTGTAGACCTAGTGGGTAGTAGATACCTTGGTCGATAGCGTTGTTAAGGAACAAGACTTTTGCTGGCTCGTTAATAATTGCAAGTAACGGTAGGAAGCCAGTCGCTACAAGCGCTTCGATGCCCGATTTAACGAATAGGTTCGCTGCAGTTACAGCTGGACCAACAATCGCGTAAGCAAATAGACACATCAACATGCCGAAGATGCCTAGCGAGAAGTTGTTTACCACCATCTCAAAACCTGAAGGGATCTTGTCTTGCAAGCGTTTATCGATTTGAACGATCACCCAGCCACTCAATGGGCCCATGATCATTGCGCCAACAAACATTGGAATCTCAGCGCCAGCGATAACACCCATAGTACCGATGGCACCCGCTACAGCACCACGCTTGTCACCGACAATTTGACCACCGGTATAACCAATAAGTAACGGTAATAAATAGGTAATCATCGGACCAACAAGCTCACCGAAATACTCGTTCGGCATCCAACCTGTTGGGATAAATAATGCGGTAATAAAGCCCCAAGCAATGAAGGCTCCGATATTTGGCAATACCATGGCAGTCAGATGACCACCAAAAGCTTGCACTTTGGCTCTTATATTTGTAGACACGTTATATTCCTTATTTTCAAAGGTTATTATTAGTAACTTTTAATAATTTCAAGCACTTCAGCTTTTGAAGAAGAAGCAGCCAGCTTGGCAATGTTTTCTTCATCAACCAGCATTTCGCTCAGCGCTTGAATAACCTCTATATGTGTATCTGAATCCTTTGCAGCTAATGTTAATAAGACATTGGCAGGCCCCATATCAGACCCAAAATCCACCGGGTTAGAAAAGACATGAATACCAAGACCTGTCTTTAGTACACCTGCTTCTGGACGGGCATGAGGCATAGCAATACCTGGACAAAGAACGTAATAAGGTCCATTATCATGCGTTGACTGGATGATCGCGTCTGCGTAGTTATCGGTAACGTACCCCTTGTCTTGCAGGTAACGAGTTGTTTCCTTAACAGCATCTTCCCACTTATATTCAGAGTGGTTAATAACATCAATTAAGTCGTGGTCAATAAGGTCATAAAGCATAATATATCCCAGTTATTCTTTGTTCGTTGTTGTTGGGATTATTATCAATGGAAGTTGAGGAATAGAGAAATGGCAACAAAATGAGATTTCCATCACTTAAACTTTACTGTCAAATGATTAGTTATTCTCTACCTCTCATATTTGCCATGAAATTTAATTACAAATCTATTATTAACAACAAGTCAACACTGTAAATTTGATAAAGCAATCAAATTAAGAATTAAAGTTAAATATCACAAACGTGATAAAGATCTATTTCCGCATGTTGACCAAGCATTAATTGTGATAATGATTACATTTAATTTGGTCGTTTTAATGGTTTGACGCGCTTAAATCAGTGACCAAGATCCCGTATGAAATACAAACACCACCGCTTTGTAAGTGAGTAACACCTCGTTCACGCACCTATTCAGATCTGCCTCATATTGGATAATTTGGTTATCATTGGTTCAGATACGGAAAAGCCCAAAGTTATTAGCTTTGGGCTTTTCTTCTAGCGACTGTGGTTGATTACAACCGAGTGATACGACAACCGAGTCTTACAGCGTCATATGCAGAATTGGAAATGGTTTTCCCATATCATCAAGTGGTGAGCGTGATTCTACTTTAAACCCCATGTGCTGATAGATACCTACCGCTTGCGGGTTTTGCTCATTTACGTCAACTTTGGTAGCTGCTAACTGCTTAATCGCATGTTGCAACAACACCGAGCCCACCCCTTGTCCTCGAACTTCATTCAAAACAAAAAGCATCTCGACTTTTGCATCATGGACACCCACGAAGCCAACAATCGAACCGCTTTCATTTTTAACGCATTTCAAAGAAACCGCAGGGAACGCATGTTCCATGATGATAGGTTTAAAAAACTCAATATCCTCTTCTGTAATAAAGTCATGAGTTGCTCGGACTGAATTCTCCCAAACCTTAAGCATTTCTGCGTAATCTTCAGGAAGCACATTTTCTATAGTCATAATTTTCTCTGGATTGAACTGAATATAAACATGTGCAGCCGCGAAACCTTAGTCTAGCAGTGGTTAGAAAAGCAAAACAACCGTCTATTCTCGGTTAATCAAAGATTTCGCTAACCCTGTTAATCAGGCATTACCACAATACCCATAATTTCAAGCAGTTGCTCTTGTTGCCAAGCAACGATTTTAATTCCCGATGTGTCTACCTTGCGAGGATCTAACCCTTCTAATTCAGCATGGCATAAATTAGCACCTTGCATACTGAATTGCCCCCATACGTCTTCCGAAAACACACCTCGGCTTAGATCAGACTCTTTCAGTGACGCGCCACCAAGATAAGTGCCTATCCAACGGTTCTCAAACAGCTCGCACTTCTCTAAACAAGCTTGCTCCAAGTTGGCGTATGACAGGTTACAGCCCGTAATATACGCTGAGCAAAAATACATTCTATTGCTTACCTGATTGGCAAAGTTAGCACGAGTGAAGTTAGCCCCTTTCAAGTCGCATTCACGTAGCTCAATCCCATAGCAATTCGCATTACTAAAATTCGCCATCGCCAGCTGGCAATTCTGAAAGCTTGCATCTCGTAAATCGGCAACATCAAAGTGGCATCCCTCAATATCGCCTTGCTCAATAAACTTACAATTAATAAACGTTGCATCACGTAAGTTCGAACGTCTGAAATCACAACGGATAAACGTGCAGGCTGTAAATGTAAGCTCTGATAAGTCTTGCTGAGCAAAACTGTGGTGATGATAAGTGCTGTTATTGGTGTCCATTTAGCCCCCTAAAGAAATTAAGCTAAGACTACCATTGCGATCTCAAGAAAACACCAAATTAAAAACCAACAAAAACAGCAACTTAAAACACCCCAATTTAGCTATTTTAAGGCACCAAACAAGCTCTTTAAGGTTGTTATTTTCGTTTTATAGCATGCGCTTATCTTGAAAAAAGTTTTGTCGCTTAGAAGTACCAATAAGAGAAAGGCCACTTTGACCGTTCGAGTCAATTATTGACAACGTCCTAACGCGCTAGACTGGACGGTTGGTATGTTGCTCGTTACACTATTCCTCATTCTCAGCATAAAGAGTAAGAACAATGAAAGACATGCGACAAGCTATGCTCGATGCAGGGTTTAGCCTAATTAATGAACACGGTTTTGCTGGTGTTGGCCTGATGAAGATCATCAATCAAGCAGAAGGCACGAAGGGTTCGTTTTACCATTACTTCAAATCGAAAGAGCACTTTGGTGAGATCCTGCTTACTAACTACTTTGATGAGCATCTCGCTAAGCTGGATGACTTTTTAAGTGATGAGTCGCTTTCTCGTCGTGACCGCGTTAAAGCCTATTTCGAGTTTTGGTGTGCGTCGAAACTGACTGAAGATTTCAATATCCAATGTCTTGTCGTAAAACTGGCGGGAGAAGTAGCTGGATCTGAAAACCCGTTGCAATCGACCATGGCTGAAGGCGCGGAAAAGATCATCCTGCGTATGGCGAAGCTGTTTGAAGAAGGCAATGAGGCCGGTGATTTCACTATCGCAGAGCCAGAATCGCTATCTCGAACGCTTTATGGTTTATGGCTAGGCTCAACGCTTATGGCCGCTATGCAGCGCAATCGTTCGATTCTAAACAATGCCATGGATGAAACTATTATTTCCATGAGCCCAGTACAAGAATCGACTGACTAGATACCCGTTACCAAATACCAAATACCAAATACCAAATACCAAATACCAAATACCAAATACCAAATACCAAATACCAAATACCAAATACCAAAAGGCTCGCACAATTTAGCGAGCCTTTTATCTAACTTTAAATCTAGATTGAATCCATTCACGCCTACTCCATTACCCCAGACGAGACGCAATATTATTAGCTTTGAGTAGGCCCTTAATAATAGGGTCGACATGCTTGAAGAAGATCAGCCATCCTTCACAGAGATAATTTAACCCAGCCTCACCATCTCGGCTTTTGATGATGCGGTTTTTTGGGCACTCGCCATGGCATGCAAATTTAAACTCACAGGTTTGGCATTGTTTCGGCAGAGACTTCTGTTTGGCGAACCCAAAACTCTGCTGCTTTGGCGAGAAGGCTAAAGTTGAAAGTGCTTGCTCCTGAATATTACCCAGCTGAAATTCAGGAAATACATAATGGTCACATGAGTACACATCGCCATTGGGCTCAACTGCTAACCCTTTGCCGCAGATCTCACTCAGCGTGCACATGGTGCTTTCTCTGCCCATCCATACGCCGACAAAATTTTCAAAGTACGGCACTAATACCCGACCAAAATCGTGTTCAAACCACTCATCAAAAACGGTAGTGAGGAATTGTCCCCATTGCGTAGAACCGACACTCCACGGTTCAACCTCGCCTGATACAGGAATGATCGCTTGTTGATTGCTCAACCATTTATTGTTGGTGTGAGCTTCGCGCTTATCGACCACAGGAATAAACTGCAATTGCTTCGAACCCACTTCATCGCGTAGAAAGCGATAAACCTCGAGTGGATACATACCTGTCACATCATTCACGCAGCTTAGGGTCGCGAACTCGACGTTATGTTGTTTCAAATAGCGAATACCACGCATTGTTTGAGAAAAAGTGCCTTTGCCTGCACGGTTAGTTCGGTAGTGATTATGTAGGTGCTCTGGTCCATCAATACTCACGCCAATGATAAAGTCATTGTTCTTGAAGAACTCGCACCACGCATCATTCAATAACGTGCCATTGGTTTGAAGGTCATTGCTGATCTTGCTGTAACTAGGACAATATTTTTTTTGCAGCTCGACAACCTTTTGAAAGTACTCAATCCCCAATAAGGTAGGCTCTCCACCATGCCAAGAAAAAATGATTTCAGGCGTGTTCTGCCCCTCTATGTACTGTTTGATATAACACTCTAACAGGACTTCATCCATCGTATATTGAGAGCCTTTTGGGTATTCAAGCAGCTGTTGTTTTTCTAGGTAATAACAGTAGGTGCAACTGATATTACACACCGCCCCAATCGGTTTTGCTAGCGCTTGAAGCTTGCTGTGTGCTTTGCCATTGAACTGCGGAATTGAACTCAAATTTGATAGCGATAATGTCGTCATGAAGAGTGCCTCGATGTAAAAGTTATTGTATTAGCCAAAACAATTCGTAATTCCTTTACACGGTGTTCATCGGCCAACCAAGCTAGATGGCATTAGGTTGGCCGAGTGGTTCATTTCCTCTATTTCACGTTTTCAAACGGGTTCCACGCTTCGTCAACCGGGACGATGTTTTGCGCTTTTTCGTACTCTTGATATTCAGCGACCATTTCAAGGAACAGATCTGGCATTTGATTTCTCAAGTCATGTTGCTCAGCAGGGTCTTTCTTGGTGTTGTATAAGTGCCATTCACTGTCACCGCCCATACCGGTAGAGATTCGAATGATCTTGTAATCACCTTTTAGCAAAATCCCGCTACCAAACAATTCAAATGGAATCGCATTATCGGCACTGTGCACCTCTGCCGTTTCACCTTTGAAGTAAGGCAAC
This sequence comes from Vibrio sp. Makdt, assembly GCF_027587015.1. Classification (NCBI taxonomy): domain Bacteria; kingdom Pseudomonadati; phylum Pseudomonadota; class Gammaproteobacteria; order Vibrionales; family Vibrionaceae; genus Vibrio; species Vibrio sp. Makdt. The sequence goes on along the minus strand of NZ_JAPPTH010000001.1, from coordinate 487,446 downwards.
AAGCTCACGCCACTCATTGGTGCGACTTCTCGACCTTGATATTCCGTTCCTGGATGCTCTACCTCTGCAATCTCGAGAATCGTGGCAGCGATATCTTTCACTTGTGACAAGTCGTCTGTTTGAGTTCCCGGTTGCAACGCATCTTCACCTTCAAGAAGCGCTTTGGCTGGCTTAACGATAAACGGCACACGGATACCGCCCTCTGCTGTGTAAGCTTTGTACCAAGATAGGCCGCCGGTTGAAGCGCTTGCCCATTCAGGACCCAGTGACACACTGGAGTTCGCCTTACCTAAGTTTTCGGTCGAATTATCGAAGTGATGAGCGGTCCAGGTTCGGATCAAGTCACTGATGTTTTCACCGGTAATATCCGCCGCTTCTGGGCCGTTATCCGCTAGATACATGATGTAGGTATTATCGTATTCCCCGATTTCTTTCAGATAATCAACTATCTGACCGACTTGTTGGTCCTGCATTTCCATCATGCCCATCGCCACAGCCATTTTCTTGCCGTACCACTTTTGTTCTTTCTCAGAGAGCGAGTCCCAAGGGCGGCTTAATGAATTACGTCCTGAAATCTCCGCCTCTTTAGGAATCACGCCCATCTCTTTCATGCGTTCGAAACGATCTTCTCGAACCGAGTCCCAACCATGTTCAACGTAGTAATCGACTTTATCTTGATAAGCAGACTCAGGCGCTTGCAGTGGCAGGTGAATACCGGTGAATGGGACGTAAGCGAAGAAAGGCTTACCGTCGTCTTTTTTGCTGTCGATCATCTTGATGATCTCGTTGGTGTAAACTTGGTCTGAGTATTCGCCTTTGTATTTATCCTCAACCACTTCACCGTTGCGGTAAGTTGGCTCAACTTCAACACCTGGAATATCGCCTTTTTGCAGCGCATCCGCTGTCGCAGCGTTTTTGGCTGGGAACATCATATCTCGGTTAAAGTGATTCGAACCGCCCGCTAAAATACCGTAACTCTCACCAAAACCGCGATCATCCGGTAAAAATCCATCTTCGTGTCCCAAATGCCATTTACCAGAGAGGTAGGTGTTATAGCCGCTCTCTTCAAGCAGCGTGGCGACCGTAACACCTTTCTTGGTGAGGTAACCTTCATAACCCGGCTTACCAATCGCGCCCGGATAGACGGCATAGTCGAAGGTACCAAGCCCAACCTCGTGGCTGTTTGCTCCGGTTAGCATCATAGAGCGCGTTACCGATGAAGTTGGGGACGCGTGAAAGTTAGTAAACTTAACCCCCTCTTCAGCCAGCGCCATTAGGTTTGGGGTATCCGCTTCTGAACCATAAGGCTGTGTATCGGCAAAGCCCACATCATCGCCAACAATAACAACAATATTCGGCTTTTCTGATTCAGCCGCAAGAGCAGCACTGCTTGCCGCCGCCATTGCCGTGAACACTAAAGATTTCTTGAATGTCTGCATAAGACGTTCTCCAATTTCTGTGATTAATTTTTTGTGAATAACTTTTTCTATAATTAACTTTGAGCAGGATTTGAATTAGTGCGCGGCTTGCGACATCCAATGTAATAAGTCGAGCGCAGGGTCATACTCTTGAGCTGCTGCCATGCCGATCCAGGTGACAGCTTCCGCTTGGCTGGCTTGAACGCCACTTCCAGAGATATACATCAACCCAAGCTGCGTTTGAGCTTCAGGGCTACCGTTATTGGCTGCGGTGACGAACCACTCCGCGGCTTTTTCATCATTCTGTTCTACGCCCTCTCCGCTCAGATATAAGTAAGCGACAGAGAGTTGGGCATCCAATTGTCCTTGGTAAGCTTGATCCAACAGTTGCACGACATCTTGATGCTGCTGCGATTGATCCATGGTGGCTGCGTTCTTAGAGCTTTCGCTTCCAACGCTTGCTTTGGCAAAAAACAGAGCAGCCAAAACACCAGTCAGAATCACGGTAGTTAAACGTTTATTGATCATTTATTTCCTCCTCGGGAATAAAGGTCACAACGTCCCTGTTGAATGAGTTAGGTGAAAAGTAGGAATGGCGCGATGATGCACAAGCTTGATAGCAATACGTTTTCAATTTTCATAATTGGCTCTCGAGTAATGGTTGTGAGTGAATCAGGGACTGAACTAAATGGTCATAAAATTCAGTCGATTAAGACAGAGACTTAAATCGCTTTCTCAATGATGGTTTCAATCATCTGTTTCGAGATTGGGTAGAACTGAAAGCAGATGTCTTTTTCAATCGCTTCTGCAATGTTGATCTTCTCTTGCTCATCAAAGTTCCAGCTGCTGAAACGCTTCATCGCACCGACGCGGGTTTGGAAGTTGTTTAAAAAATCCAACACTCTCTGGTAAACCATCTCATCGGTTCCCGTCGTGTCGACCGAGAAAGCTTGAGCTAACTTCGCCGCATTCGGCATATAGAATTCCGGTAGCGCTTCAATCACAACCGGCATCAGTACCGTATTGGCATCGCCATGTGGAATGTGGCTAATCGCACCAAAAGCGTGAGCACAGTTATGAATCGGAATACCGCCCAATGAAGAGTAGAACGCAGAGATCGCCATGGTGCTAGCTTGAAGAAGATTGCCGCGTGCCGTGAGATTTTCAGGCTCCTCAAGTGCCACGGGTAAGTTTTCAACAATCAATTTTGCCGCTTGGATACCGTAAGCATCGGTAAAAGAGTTGCTCATTGGCGAAACAATCGCTTCAACCGCATGTGTAAGTGCATCCATCGCAGTGGAACGAGTAAGGTGAGCGGGCAATTTAGTCGTAACCGTTGGATCAAGAATCGCAATGTCAGCTTCTAAACCAGACGCCACCAAACTTGCCTTAATGTTTTCATGCTCGTTGTAAAAAACAGCAATCGGAGAGGCTTCTGCACCCGTACCAGCCGTTGTTGGAACAGCAATATGAGGCACTCGAATATCTTCATTGTTTGGCCACACATCCATATGACCACCACCTGCAATTACGGTGCGAATGTCATCGATCTTCTTATGAAATGCGTATTTCACACCTTTAGAAGCATCAATTACGCTGCCGCCGCCAACAGACAAGATCGCATCGGCATTGACGCTGTTTGCAAACTCAATGGCTGCGTTGATGTTGTCGCAAGTCGCATCTGGCGCGATATCGGTGTACACGCCAACAAGCTGAACCGCTTGTTGGTTCGCTTCCTGATTCCCATTCTGGTTTACAAACAACGCCGAGAACTGCTCAACAAAGCCAAGAGACTCCAAACCTTTATCAGAAAAGAGCACGACTCTTTGCGCACCTAAGCGACCAAACAGAGAAGGGATATTTTCAATGCCGTTCTCTTGAGCATGAACAATGGTTTTAAGTTGAAAGTTAAAATTATTGGTTGTCATGGTGTTTACCTCATTTCTAGTTGATGACTAAACAATAACCAAAACAAACCGGTCGGTCTAGAGAGTAAATGTCAAAGATATGTCAATTAAGATCTTTATGGATCATTGCCCCAAAACGAAAAAAGCCCGCAAATGCGGGCTGTGATCATAAGTAAGCTATTGATCATTAAAGAAGTGTCATTGACTCACCCTGAGCAACTCACAAACGGTTAACGATTAACGAAGGTGAGCTGGGACCTTGCTCTTATCTCTAGTGAGGTAGTAATACAGATAAACCAAAGAATAAACGGTCACAAAACCATCGAGCGCAAACACGCCGCTCCAACCATAGAACCACTCATAATCGTTGATACACACGTTGTATAAGAAGATGCCAACAAACATCGACTTCTCAAATGCGCTGTAAATCATCGTCGAAGTTCGCAGCGATTTGTACTTCGCCGAGAACATCAACAACACACCAATACAGCCAACCATCACACCCCAGTGTTGATAAGTACCGAGCAAATACTCTTTGTTTTCCATCATGGTATCGTTGTACGAGAACAGCGTCTGCATACTCCAATCTGGCGCTAGGAAAGTGGAAAAAGCCGTCGCTGTTAAGAAACCTGTAATCATCAAATACGATTTGATCGTACGTTCAAAAAAACGTTCCAACATAAAAGTAACCTCTTAAAATAATTTCGTGAAAATAACTTTTTGAAAAATAAACAGTGTCATACCAACAGTGATTTACTGGCCAAGCATGCCCATCACTGCTGTTTTTAATTCGTTGTCTTCTTTTGAAAACAGATGCTTAACTCGATGATCTAAACCCGTTTCCAAGACTGTTTTGGCGTGGGAGAAAGTCAGGAAACCTTCTTTGCCGTGATAGTTGCCCTGACCTGATTCACCAATGCCACCAAACGGCGCGTCATCAACCGCTAAATGGAAAACACAGTCATTAATACACATGCCACCGGAGTGAACTTGGTGCTTAACCTGAGCCTGTAAACTCAAATCAAAGCTCATCAGGTAGAGTGCTAACGGCCTTGGTTTGCTATTGATGACTTGGAACGCCTCTTCGACATTGCGATACGTAATCAAAGGTAATAATGGGCCGAAAATTTCTTCGTTCATCACTTTGGATGACAGGCTTGGTTCAACGATCAAATGTGTCACCAAGCGATGAGTATCTAGGTCCATCGCTTCATCATGGCAAGCAACGATTCGTGTCCCTGCTTCCTGCTCTTCATTCAATAAACCAGCGATACGATCACATTGGCGAGGGTTAATGAGCGAGGTTAAACTCTCAGAGTAGATCCCTTCATCAAACAGCTGTTGGTATTGTTTTTTGTACTCCAGAATGAAGGCTTCGAGCTTATCTTCAGGGAGTAGCACATAATCTGGAGCGACACAGACTTGGCCGTTGTTTAGGCTCTTGCCATAAATGATTCGCTCTACCGCAATATCAATCGGCATGTCTTCTGCCACGATAACCGGCGACTTTCCACCCAGCTCTAGCGTGACTGGGGTTAGCGTATCAGCCGCTGACTTCATCACTTGGCGACCCACTTGGGTTGACCCTGTAAATAGAAGATGATCAAACGGCAACGCCGAAAATGCGGCTGCGATTTCTACCTCACCTTCAACCAAGCACACCTCATCGGCATGGAAAACTTCCGCCAATAGCGCTGTTAATACTTGGTTCGTCGCTGGGGTAAATTCGCTCATCTTGATCATGGCGCGATTTCCCGCAGCCAGAGCAGAAATAAGCGGGCCGACGGATAACATGATCGGGAAATTCCACGGAGCAATAATCCCGACGACGCCTTTGGGTTGATAAACCACCTCCACACGAGAGGTTGAAAGCAACGGGCCGGAATGACGAATTGAAGATGTCGACCAATGAGGCAAACATTCAATGCTGTGATCAATATTTCCGATACAAGGCAATATGTCAGCCATCAAAGTGTCTTGTCGGCTGCGGTGACCATAGTCCTCACTCACGGCTACACACAAACGATCTGTGTAATCGATAAGCGCAGATTTAAGTGCGAGCAGCTGCTCAATTCTCTCCGATATCGCGGGCATCGGTTTCTGTGCAAAAGCTCCCTGCATGCTGTTCAACGTCATGGTCATTTGTGTTGGCGTCAATTCGTGTTTCATACATCACCTCGTGGTTAAGATAAGCACACAATAATACACAACAGACCGGTCGGTCTAGTGTTTTATTGTCAGAGAATCGTCAATGGAGTTTTGATTACAATCCAATGAGGCGGCTTCAAACGAGGCAAAAAGTCAGGGGGATTTAAAATAAGAAGGCGTAACTAACACGCAGGGCAAATAGAGATTTTAAATGGCAGGATCAAAAATGGCCGCTTAATGCGACCATTTGACAATTATTTAAGTTGTTGTTCTAAATAAACAATTTACAAATAAGGTTAGCTCTTGGCTACGTTTGCAATGCCTTCAAGTTGAAGTACTGGAGCGGCGTCGATGTCTTCTGCGTTCATCATTGATGACACGCGTTGCATCGAAGAAAGCAGTAAGCTCTGCTCCCACGGTTCTAGGTTTTGGAATTTTTTCACGAAGTTATCTTGCAGCGGCGGTGGCGCATTATTTAGCAGCTCTTGGCCTTTTTCCGTCAAGTTCGCATGCACTTTACGACGGTCAGCAACACTACGGATACGTTGTACGTAACCATTCAACTCTAGACGATCGATGATCGTCGTGGTTGTGGCTTGGCTTACATTGGTATGATTCGACAATTCTTTGATCGTCACATTACCCATTTCTTGGATTGCTCTCATTAGAATTAATTGAGGGCCAGTCAAACCATACTCTTTACTCAGCTTCTTCGAGTGTAAATCGATAGCGCGAATAATTTGTCGAATAGCGACCAGGATTTCGTCATGTTTGTCCAAGATGCAGACCTTTGTACTAATATACTGTGAGTGATTTTACAGCGTCGAAGCGAAGAGCTCTCATGAAATCGGAGTCAGGACCGCTCGAATTACACTGTAAATTGATAAATTACGTCATTAATTTTTCCGCATTGTACTGATGTTCATACTATTCTCAATCTTTTCTATGCCTCTGAATTTGCGCAGGGCAACACTTTTGCTCAATGAGTCACGATTTTCGCTCTTATATCGGCTAACAAGGTAACAAAAAGCCAGAAGTCGTTAACAAATAAAAAAGCAGAGCAGTCAAATAGGTAGAGAGATTGTGATGGCCTCACTACCTATTTAATGTTTCGACATCTGACTATTTTAGTTCAAAAGATTAAGCAGCACTGTTTAGTTGAAAATTACCTGTCAGCGCGTTGTAGAACTCGCTGTTATCCAAGATCCCAACCAATTGATTGTCTTCAACCAGCAAAATGGGATGGTTACTGAGCTGTTTGAGCTTAATCGCATCACGCATACCAATTTCAGGGCTTGTGACCACGACGCTCGACTCGCTGATCGCCGTTAAGTCGTCAGACTCACTCCACTCAACAAGTGCCAACGTCGGTTCACCTTTTACCGATAAAGCACCTTCACTCTGTTCAATCCAGAGATCTTTTGAATCGCAGATCTTCCAGCTCTCATTCTCTTGCGTCAATGAATCAAGAGGCTGCATCAAAGAACGACCTTTAAGTACATTCAACGGGTTGGTGTGAGCAACAAAGTCCTTCACATATTCCGTTTTCGGCGTCAGCACGATCTCTTCCGGCTTACCGTGTTGGATTAGTTTGCCTGATTCCATGATCGCGATGTTGTTACCAATCTTCAGCGCTTCATCTAGATCGTGACTGACGAACAGAATGGTTTTGTTTAGCTTGCTTTGAAGTGTGATCAACTCATCTTGAAGCTGAGCACGAATCAATGGGTCAAGCGCCGAGAATGGTTCATCCATCAATAGAATATCGGTGTCCATGGCAAAGGCACGCGCTAAACCGACACGTTGCTGCATACCACCAGAAAGCTCATGCGGGAATTTCGTTTCCCACTCAGCTAGGCCAACCATTTCAAGCTGTTCACGCGCCTTAGCACGACGAACATCTTTGGCGACACCTTGCATTTCAAGACCAAACGCCACGTTATCTAACACGGTTAACCAAGGCATTAAAGCGAATTTTTGGAACACCATAGAAACACGGTGAGTACGTAGATGACGCAGTGTCGCTTCGTCGCACTGTTCACCTAAATCCACCAGCTTATCGCCATCTTTGATTGCTAATGAACCACGGCTGATCTCATTCAAACCGTTCACAGCACGAAGCAACGAAGATTTACCCGAACCCGATAAGCCCATCAGCACGCAGATCTCGCCTTCTTCAACCGTGAGAGAGACATTATCTACACCCACGACTTGGCCAGTTTCATCAATGATCTCTTGGCGAGTTTTACCTTGGTCGAGTAGCTCAAGCGCTTGCTTCGACTTATCACCAAAAACGACATCAAGATTTTTAATCGTAATCGCATCCATTGTCTTTGTTTCCTGAGAGCTAGGCATGATTAAGCCTCCTTCTGGTTTGGTGTTTTGCACAAACGATCAAGAATGATAGCGACTAATACAATCGCCAGTCCGGCTTCAAAACCTTGTGAGATGTTCACTGTGTTCAATGCACGAACAACAGGTTTTCCAAGCCCATCAGCACCGACAAGAGCGGCGATAACCACCATCGAAAGCGATAACATGATGCACTGAGTAACACCTGCCATAATGCTTGGCAGAGCCGCCGGCAATTCCACTTTAAGCAGCAACTTCATACGGCTAGCACCAAAGGCTTTGCCTGCTTCAATCAACTCTTCAGGTACTTTAGTCACGCCCAAGTAGGTCAAACGTATTGGCGCGGCAATAGCAAAAATAATGGTCGAGATTAAGCCCGGAACGATGCCTAAGCCAAATAGAACCAAGGTCGGGATAAGGTACACAAACGTTGGTACCGTCTGCATTAAATCGAGGATTGGGCGCAATAAGGTGTAAAGCCAAGGGCGGTGCGCCGCCATGATGCCAACCGGTACGCCAATTAATACGGAAATCGTTGTCGCCGCAAAGACGAGAACAAAGGTTTCCAGCATTTCTTGCCAATAGCCAAGGTTGAGAATGGTCAGAAGCGCCGCGACAACGAAGAACACCAACGACAATTTACGGTGTAAATACCAAGCGATCGCAGCAGTAATCACGATAGGGAGCGCAGGCGGCATCCATTTAAATACATCGACTAAAAACAGAATAACGGTTTCTAAAAAGATAGAAATAGCATCAAAAAAGCCCGCTGCGTTGATAGTTAACCAGTCAACACCAGCTTCCATCCATTGTCCGACAGGGATTTTGTTTTCCGTAATAAAATTCACAATATTGCCTTTCATTATTGGCGGGCCGAAGCCCACCTTTATTCTTTATGTAGCTTTGGTAAACAGATAGGTAGAACTATGCTTTTACTTGCTTTAGGTATTCAGTAACCGCTTGAGTTGCTGATTCACCTTTATGAGTTTTTACGTTGTCTAACCAAGCTTCCACTTGCTGTGGATTACTGTTTAACCATTGCTGAGCCGCTTTCTCTGGCTTCACATTTTGGTTCAAAATCGCTTCCATCAACTGGTTTTCCATCTCTAATGTGAACTCTAGGTTTTGCAGAAGCTGACCGACGTTTGAACATTCAGATAGGTAGTTTGAACGAACATTGGTGTAAACATTCGCGCCACCGTAATTCGGGCCAAAGAAGTCATCACCGCCAGAAAGGTATTCCATCTCAACGTTACTGTTCATCGGGTGCGGTGCCCAACCAAGGTAAACAATCCATTGGCTACGGCGTGCTGCGCGTGATACTTGCGATACCATACCCGCTTCGCTTGACTCAACTAGGCTAAAATCTTTTAGACCGAATGCGTCTGAGTCGATCATCGATTGGATTAGACGGTTACCATCATTACCTGGTTCAATGCCGTAGATACGGTCTTTGAACTTGTCAGCGTGCTTTGCAAGATCTGCGAAGCTTTTAACCCCCGCGTCGTACACGTATTTAGGTACCGCTAGTGTGTATTTCGCACCTTCAAGGTTGGCACGAACCGTTTCGACAGTGCCTGCTTCGCGGTATTTAGCAATGTCACCTTCCATAGTCGGCATCCAGTTTCCTAGGAACACATCGATGTCACCGTTAGCCATTGAAGAGTAAGTTACAGGTACTGAAAGTAGGTCGGTTTTGGTGGTGTAGCCTAGGCCTTTTAAAAGCTCAGTAGTGACAGCTGTGGTGGCAGTAATGTCAGTCCAACCGACATCGGCAAAACGGACGTTTTCACATTGTTGTGGTTCAACGGAAGCGTTAGCTGCAAATGCAACTGAGCTAATCGCAAATGTGGCTAACGTTTTTGTGGTCACGTTGTGCATGTTTAGAGTCGTCATAATGGTTCCTTTTAATCTTTCCTTTTTTCTGCCTCTTCTCAAACAGTAGAGGCAGTTTTGCTGACTTTTAACTAATTATTTTTATTGCTGTTTTTCACTTAGTCATAGGGCGTTACGCTTCCCTGACTGGTTTGTTGATTCTTTGCTTTTCTTGCCATTCCGGCGCAATCCACACTGGCACGTCTTGTTCTTTGAGCATTGGTTTCCCCAAAATCAAATCGGAAGTGCGCTCAGCAACCATGATGGTTGGCGCGTTTAAGTTTCCGTTTGGAATGGTTGGGAAAACAGACGAGTCAACGACACGCAGGTTATCAACGCCGCGAACGCGACACTGCTCATCAAGCACTGCCATCGGATCATCGTCAGCACCCATTTTGCAGCCACAAGATGGGTGATAAGCACTTTCAACATTCTGCTTAACCCACTCGTCAATCGCTTCATCAGAAGTCACATCCGAGCCCGGCTGAATCTCTTCGCCACGGTAAATATCCATCGCAGGTTGCGACAAAATTTCGCGCGTTAGGCGAATACAATCACGCCAATCTTGACGGTCTTGCTCGGTCGAGATGTAGTTGAAAATGATCTCTGGCTTAGCATGCGGGTCGGCCGAAGTGATAGCTACCGTGCCGCGACTTTCAGGCTTGTTAGGTCCAACGTGTACTTGGAAGCCATGACCATCAAAAGCGGCTTGGCCGTCGTAACGCATTGCCGCTGGTAGGAAGTGGTATTGAATATTTGGCCACTTCAATCCTTTACGAGATCGAATGAAGGCGCACGATTCAAAGTGATTGGTTGCACCTAAGCCTTTGCGAGTAAGAATCCACTCTGCACCTATCATTCCTTTACTCACTAAGCCAAGCTTACTGTTAAGCGTGATAGGTTCATTACAGTGGTGTTGAAAGTACACTTCTAGGTGGTCTTGAAGGTTTTCACCCACACCATTCAACTCGTGTTTAACTTCCACGCCTGCCTTTTCAAGTACCGCTTTCGGGCCTATACCTGACAGTTGCAGTAGTTGAACAGAACCGATAGAGCCCGCAGAAGAGATCACTTCTTTGTTCGCCATCGCGGTTTGAACGTGACCAGACTTTTCGAACTCAACACCGACTGCTTTCTTGATTTGATCCGATTGAGCCTCGATCAGAAACTTGCGTGCTACGATGCCTTTTTTCAACGTAAGGTTGGGGCGCTTCACTGCGCGACGCAGATAAGCGTTAGAGGTTGAGGCTCTAACACCCTTATCTACCGTCATATGCATGGTGCCGAAGCCTTCTTGCTGATAGCCGTTGTAATCGTTGGTTTCTGGGTAACCTGCGTCTTTACCTGCATCGATGAAGGCTTGGTAAAGTGGGTTAAGCGCCATGTCGTTACCGTTACATGTGCCGACAGGGCCATTGTCACCACGGTATTCATCACCGCCTTTGTTCCATGATTCAGCACGGCGGAAGTAAGGTAAGCATGCTTGGTAGTTCCAACCCGCTGCGCCCTCTTCTTCCCATTGGTCAAAATCACACGCGTGGCCACGAACATAAACCATGCCGTTAATTGATGAGCTGCCGCCTAACACTTTGCCACGTGGGCAGTGCAGTTCGCGTCCATCAAGGCCCGGTTCTTGCTCTGTTTCAAATTGCCAAGCGTACTTTTCAGTATTCATTGGGTAAGAAAGCGCGGTTGGCATCTGGATAAAAATACTCTTATCCGTGCCACCAGCTTCCAGTAATAAAACGCTATGTTCACCGCTTTCCGTTAGCCTATCCGCTAACACACAGCCGGCCGAACCCGCGCCGACGATAATATAATCGTAGCGTTGTTCCATGTTTTGATTTCCCTGAGATGAGTCAGTAGGGCTAGCTCTGTTAAGCTACCCCATAAAATTGAGTGTTACGCGTTAGGCATAAGGGCTGGCGTAGTCGCCAAGTTCAATAAGAATGCTCTTAGTCTGCGTATAATGAAGTAGGGTTTCGGGTCCATTTTCACGGCCAATACCCGAAAGCTTGTAACCACCAACTGGCATTTCTGCTGGTGAGTCGCCCCACGTGTTCACCCAACAAATACCTGCCTGCATTTGGTGAATAACACGGTGCGCACGAGAAAGGTTTTGCGTGAACACACCAGCAGCAAGGCCATATTTGGTGTCGTTGGCGCGGCGAATCACGTCGTCTTCGTCGGTAAACTTCAACACTGACATCACAGGGCCGAAGATCTCTTGTTGAACGTGAGGCATGTTGTCTTCGCAATCCACAAACACGGTTGGGATAACAAAGTTGCCGTTTTCGAGGCCGTTATCTGTCACTTGATAGCCGCCCGTCAGCAGGGTTGCACCCGACTGCTTAGCTAGCTCAATTGCTTCAAGGACTTTTGAAAGGTGTTCTTTAGAAATCAACGCGCCGATCTGAGTCTCCATATCCATTGGGTTACCAATGATCAGCTTCTCAGTGCGTGTTTTAAGTTGGTCGATGAATGCGTCATAGATGTTCTCATGAACATAAACACGGGTACCGTTAGTACACACTTCGCCTTGGGTGTAGAAGTTTGCGACCATCGAAGCTGAAACCGCATCATCCAATTTCGCATCACCAAACACGATCATTGGTGACTTGCCGCCAAGTTCCATGGTGACCGATTTCAGCGTTTTAGCGCTATCTGACATTACCGCTTTACCGGTACCGGTTTCGCCCGTGAACGACACTTTCGCGATATCTGGGTGCGCCGTTAGCATTTGACCTACACGGTAATCGCCCTGAACCACGTTAAACACGCCATCAGGAAGACCAGCCTCGGTAAAGATCTCTGCAAGCTTTAGAGCTGTGAGCGGAGTCTCTTCTGAAGGTTTGAAAATCATCGCGTTACCCGCGGCCAATGCCGGAGCCGATTTCCACATCGCGATCTGAATTGGGTAGTTCCACGCGCCAATGCCCGCACAAATGCCTAGCGGCTCGCGGCGAGTGTAGAAAAATTGAGATTCGCTCAGCGGCTGTTGGTCGCCTTGCAGCGTTGGAGCCAAACCAGCAAAGTATTCAATGACATCCGCGCCAGAGGCTACATCCACTTCAATCGCTTCTTGTAGTGGCTTACCCGTATCAACAACCTCAAGTGTTGCAAGGTCATCATTTCGAGCTCTAAGTATTTCTACTGCCTTCAAAAGAATGCGACTGCGCTCGACTGCTGTCATTGCAGACCACACTGCGAAGCCACGTTTTGCTGATTCGATAGCGCTATCTACATCCGCCGTAGAGGCTTGTCCCAGCTTGGCAATAGGTTCGCCGTTTGCAGGATTGATGCTATCAAAGGTTTCACCAGACGTAGCTTTCACTGCTGCGCCGTCAATGTATAACGAGTTCATTTCCATTTGAGATTCTGACTTAATTGTTGTTATTAGACTCTGCTGGTCTTGTTTGAATGTTAGCTGTAAGTATTGGTCGTTCTAGTGCTGCTCTATGACTAAACTGTGGTCTACTTGGTATGACACGAGTAGAACGTCAGTTGCTTATCAAGGTAATCATTGATGATGGCTTTGGCTTTCTTAGCATCGATACCATCAGGATTTAACGTGCCTCTCAGCCATAAACCATCAATCAGAGAAGCAATCCCGTGAGCAACGAGATCCGCTTGTTCATGCTCCAAAATACCTTTTAATTCAAGGCGTAAATGCGAGAGCAAACGTCTTTCATTTACGCGCTGCAATCGTTTTAACTGTTCGTCATGCATGGAGTAAGACCAAAACGCCAACCACGCCTTCGCGACCTTATTCTCTGCTTGATAGCCTTCGAAGTTGCCATCGATGATCGCATTGATCCTCTGTTGGTGAGCATCAACAGGGAGTGCTTTTAATGAGGTAGTGATGGTATTGGAAAGTTGACGAAGAATTTCGCGCATGCTCTCTTCGAGCAGGCCATGTTTGCCGCCAAAATAGTGATTGATAATACCAGTAGAGACTCCCGCTTCTTTGCTGATCAACGCAATACTCGCGGCATGTAAACCCACTCGATCGATCACGGCCATAGTGGCTTGAACAAGTTGTGGTTTACGTATATCAGGCATCCCAACCTTCGGCATTTCTCAGTCCTTTTATTTTTTATTGAACGTTCAGTTAAATATAAAATGACAGAAATTTAGTTAGGGTTCAAATGATTATTTAAAACAAACCATTAACAAAGAGCCACCATCACAACAATAAACATCAGAAAAACAAACACTTAACATTCATTTAGAGCACTAATCAAATTCATTAAAAGTTTGAACTGTGATGGTTATGGCTCAACAGATATTGATTAAAACGCCTAAGTTTTGAGCAATAGAGGAGGCGAGCTGACTAAACGAGAAAGCCCTCTTTTCAGCTCTATTTTTCTTTGACATTAATGAAGGAAAGAAGCCGGTGAAAAAATAAAAGTACCCAAATATTTGGGTACTTTAAGTTGGAAATACTATCACTCGATATTTTACCGAGAAGCGAAACGTTGCTAGAAAGCCAAGTGATAGCTATTGCTCGACTGATCGAGTGTGATCACCCAGCTCTGTTCTTGCTCCTTACTGCTCATTGGCACCCAACGGGCATAGATCTGCTCCCAGTTACCATTGATTTCCAATTCCACGACATCGGCGTGTGTTGGATAAACGGTTGTGATTCGAGAAGTAGGCTCCGCAACAACATCACCATTACTCATGACAAATGCTGACTCAGAGTACAAATGAAGAGCCCCTGCCGTCGTTCCCGTGTAATCCATCGACAAGCTGATCTTCTCCCCAATATCAAATGAGAAGCCGACAGGCGCCACAATATCAGACGTACTGATCGCGGCAGGCTGGATTGCTGATGCAGGCAGTTGAGCTGGCGTCTGTGTTGGTGTCGCAGCTGGAGTCTGCGCAGGTGATGCACTGGTGTTACCACCGCCACCTCCTCCACCACCGCCACAAGCAGTGATCGCTAACGAGAGAGATGTCATGGTGATTAATTTACTTATCTTATTCATGGTGCTCTCCTACTCATCCGTCGCTGATATAACTTTGTTGGTGGTCGATGCTTTGTACCATTCACCATCGGTCTCACCGCTGCTGGTTACCCATGTAGGGAATGACGTATACGCATCACTGATATCAACCAGTTCTACAGGGTGATCCCATTCGTCACGAATATTAATAACCCACGGCATGTTATTGCTGGTTTTGAACGATTCAGAACCTGAAGAGCTGTCATCATGACTATTGAACAAGGAGTTATTCATATCGCTGGTACCTGAAAACTCTTTTAAGTGAGTTTGCCACGTCATACCCGGAGGGGTCGCGACGAAGTCACCATGATAAGTGCCATCAGCCCCAAAGATAAACGAGTCATAAGGTGGGTAACCTATGTCATCACGTGATACTGGTGTAGTGAATTCCACGTACAGCTGGTAGTTGAGGACGTCAGCGTTTTGTACCCCAGAACATGCACTTTGGGTTCGGTAGAAAACACAGCTTTCCGATAGTTCACCAAGATTCTCTAGGTCTACTCTCAAATCCTCAGAGACCATCAATATCGTTTCACTATCACCTGCTTGCAAAATCGTATGACCGACTGCAACACCGTTACGAGTTAATGTTGTCGACGCTACGTTAGCAGGTAAAACGTTAGGTAGCTTCACAGCATAACCATTTGAGTAGCCCGCTCCCATTGCTTGAAGGGTGTAATCTACGGTCAAGTTCTTGAGTTCTCGTTGACCATTAAGCTGCTCTGTCACTTTGTAGCGCCACACCACGTCATTGAAGTCGTAGTCCCCTTTCAATGGCCAATTATCTTCAAATGCGATCGTTGCGTAGCTGTTCGAGCTTGGGTACACCGTTGTTACGGTCACATCTTCATTGTTCTCTTGAACAAGCACCTCGTATTTCGAGTCGGTTGTGCCGTCCTCATTAACCCCATCAACAGCAGTAAATGGCGTCACTTCAACGGTGAAGATCAAATCATTAAAGTCGTTATCTCCGGTTGGACGATAAATATCCTCAAAACCAAGCACCAAAAACTCATTCTCTGTATCTAGGAAGGCGACATTGTGTCTTCTATTTTCAGCAGTCGCCTCTGGATTCAAAGCAGGATAGCTGTAGAAAGGCGTTCCCCAACCACCAAGCCAAGGAATGTTGTTATAAGACCCTTCCCAGCCCCAACCATTCGAAATGACAAAGAAGGCCAATGTTTGACCCGCGGTGAGTTGGACATTGAGATCGATGGTATCCCCTTCTTGCATTTCCCCAACATCAGCAACGGATGTATTAGGAAACACCACAACGTGTGCGTTGATGTCATCTTTAGTTGCAGGTGGGTTGTCGGTATCATAAACAAAGTAACCGAGGGTATTTCGGTAACCCGCTCCTTCGTTCAAAAAAGTGATTGTGGCTGTGGCGTACTCTGCACCGTCCAACTCATCATCAATGTCGATGCTCGAGTAGCGCTCAGGGGCAATAAAAGCGCTGTTGACGGTGGTACCTTCAGGCAACATCGAATAGACGTTGGTTAGCACGTCTTGGGGCAGTGATGCTGACACCGAATACGTATTATTAGGTTTACCTTTTGCTGAATAGTTGGACGCATCCGCGCCAGATTCAAACGTTAGATCCGCCGTGGTCAACGCCATCGCGACACATGGCACCAAGCAACTCGGCAGTATGACTGAATTCCAATTTCTCATTCTGTTCCCTCTCTCACCAGCCTTAAACGTGTAAAGAGAATTCGAGCAAGTATAGTGCCGAAAAATAAAGTCTTTTATAACAAAACCTTACAATCGAGCCATTCATTTTTCTCAATTTGAGAATGAAGTTGAAATGGAAACAGAAACCACAAAAAAAGGTTGATAATGACAAAGCCACTATCAACCTTTAACAATCGGTGGAGAACGATCAGTTGTCGTCCCCAAACTTACTCAATACGGGTAATGAAGCTGTATTTATCAGAGTCCGCTTTCGTCATCCAATGCGCACCAGAAGCTGGGGCTGAATTTAGGGTAAACATATAAAAAGCGATCCCTTTGTCTCCCATCACCTTGTTAAAGTAAGTCGCTTGGCTGCGATGGCTCTCGTTAGTGTAAGGAAATTCTTTCGCGGTTTTATCTCCCTCATCCCAACTATGCACACCAACCTGCTTATTCTGTTCAATGGCTTTACTGGTGTCTGCACGTTGTAAAATACGTGGGTAACCCGCTGCGAATAAGTCCGTACCACCCGAGAAAACCGACCCTCTTGGAGTCACGATGGTTGTCATCTTATTGCTATGGATCATGCGTCCGGTGTACATGTTGATTTCATCATCGCCACTCCCCCCAATATGATTATCGAACTTTAATGTCATATCTCGGCCTTGAGATAACTTCACAATATCAAACAGCTGAGAATAGGTTGATACGCCTAACGTTGAGCCAATGCGCTCACCAACAGCAGGCTTATTAAATCTATCTCGGTAGAAGGTTTTAAAAGCGAACGAGGTAGTAATCGTGACTTTGTTATCTTGTAGAGAGCGGGTTAGAACCGTAGAACCTAGCCTCGTCACGTCATCTAACGCTTCGGTAAAAAACTCAAATTCGATAGGCCGTTTTCTATCACTGGTTGTCGTTTGGATTAACGTGGTTTCATTCGACACTGATCGCTGGGCAGCATTGCAATCAAACGCATCATAGAAATCCCCTTCCTTGTATATGCCACAGGTATCGACTCCAGCATCAGGGAAATACATGTCAATGGTTTGACCTAGTCGGTCGACAAGCCTGATGACTTTTTTCTGCCCGCTAATATCCTCAGCAAACATCACTTTCTCGTACTGCACGCCATCGTAATTCAGTGTGAAGGCTTCTTGGAGCTCTTCTCGGTCTTGATACAACTTTCCTAGCTTGGCCGATGAGAACACGTAATCGGCTTTGGGTTGAGGTAATTGTTTTTTCATGGTGTTGGAGCCAGAGTGGCATCCAGCTAAAAAGATTAATGGTAATGCCAACAGCGCGTTTCGATAATACTTCATGCAATGATTCCCCAAACGTAAGATGGGTAAATTCTATTATTTAGACTTCAAACTATCTGTAGTGGGAATGTAATAGAATGTACAGCGACTGATACTCGAAAAAACGGGACTGCCTCCAGGCTTATTGAAAGTCACCCGAGAGTTCCAAGTATCCCATTGGGTATGGCTTAGTGCACCTACCGCTTTACATCTAGTCTCTTGAAATAGAACCTCGCCATTAAACCCATTCGAAAATTGGGTTTGGTGGCGGCCAGTCTTACATTTGAACAATGTTTTTTATTTTTGTTATAAATGCCAATTCAGCATTGAACTAACTTATAAAGTGTTTAATCATTTGCATCAGGTATTTTTCGTGAAGCATTCGAACCGAATATGCAACTATGATTATCCTGGTAAGGTAATTGCACTCACGAAATCTCATAAGTTAAACACACGATAAGGCTGATAATGGAATGACAAAACCTAGAATGATCATCGTGGAAGATGATTTGAAGCTTCAAAGAATGTTGCAAGACTACTTTATCGCACAAGACTTTGACGTCTCGGTACTCGATGATGGCGGCAGTGCTGCACAGACTATCCTCGCTGAACAGCCAGACATTGTCTTACTGGATCTGATGCTTCCTGTAAGCGACGGACTTACAATCTGCCGACAGACGCGTACACATTACAAAGGTAAAATCCTGATGCTCACTGCTAGCGACGACGACTTTGATCATGTCGCAGGCTTAGAGACAGGGGCTGATGACTATGTCACCAAGCCAATCAAACCAAGAGTTCTGCTTGCAAGAGTTCGTTCATTATTACGCCGCCAAGACGCTAACACCGCTTCAGCCGATGACTCGGACAGCCTACAGTTCGATCAACTGTTGTTGAAAAACACCTATAAGAAATGCGAACTGGCGGGTGAGGTTTTGTCACTTACCGACAGTGAATTTGACCTACTCTGGCTATTAGCGAGTAACCCAGATACACCACTATCTCGCGACTATTTAACACAAACGTTGCGCGGCATTGAGTATGACGGGATTGATAGAACCATTGATAACAAGGTCGTACGCCTGAGAAAAATACTGGGTGACGACCATGCGCCAGCAGAAAAAATTCAGACCATTCGCGGTAAAGGTTACTTATTTGTTTCCACCGCTTGGCATTAACCTCGCTCAGTACGAGCGTAATGAAAGAGAACAATTATGCGACGTATCTATTTGGAGTCCCTAATAGGGCTGTTAGTTTGTTTTATGGCAGGTATTATCGCCTATGAAATCAGTGTCTATCAGCTCAATACTGACTACGAATATGTACTGCAAGATTATGAAGCGGCAGCCCATCAACAGCTGATAGAAAACATCGCTAAGAATCAAGGGCTTGAAGCTGCTCATCAAGCGATAAACCAGTTTGTCGAAACCACACGAAATAAACTGGTGATCCTCAGCCCACAAGATGAAATACCAGGCCCCGTTTCACAATTCTTCACCGCCAACCCGAATACCTTTATCTTTCATGATGACGAACGTGACCTGTGGTTCCGCTTAGCAAACAGTGACAACACTTATCACTATCTCCCAAACAGTGAAGCGTTAGTGAGGCAAAAGATAGAGTTAGAGGATGACCTAATATGGCTGTTCTTTTTAGCTAGCTTTATCTTATATGGCTTATGCCATGTACTGATCATCTTTCGACGAGTTAAGAAGCTTGAATCCGCTACTCTGCGTTTTGCAGAAGGGGATCTTTCGACGCGAGCTGAAACCTCTAGCGGCATCGCAATTGGCTCTTTGAACAAGTCCTTCAACCTCATGGCCGATCGAATTCACCGCTTAGTTGAAAGTAATCGCTCGCTCACCAATGCGGTCGCTCATGAACTGCGCACACCAATATTTCGTATTCAGTGGCAAGCTGAAATGCTGAAAGACACACCGTTAAGCGAAGAACAAGAGAAAACCATTGAGAGCATTGTTGAAGACACGGAAGAGATGGAAAAGATGGTTGATGAGCTCTTGTATTATGCCAAGCTCGATAGCACTGAACTCGAAAGCCTACAGCAGCCATTGGAAATAAAAGACTTTCTCGAGCACGCGACGACGCGCTGGAGCAAAGAGACCGCGCTCAGTATTGACCTTTACTTACCAGAACACGAGCAATCGATAGTGGCTGACGAAACCCTGCTCAATCGTGCTTTGGATAACCTCGTACGTAACGCCATGAAATTTGCACGCACACAGATTTCAATTGAAGTAACTAAACACCAAGAGCAGCTGCAAATCGCGGTACACGACGATGGTGATGGCGTTGCAGAAGAACACCGAGCACACCTATTCGATCCCTTTTATGTTGGCGACAAAGCACGTAACAAAGCGAAGAGTGGTCATGGCTTAGGGTTATCTATCGTCCATAAAATCTGCGCCCAACACCATGCAACCGTCCAAATTGCTCAAAGCCCAAGTTTGAAAGGTGCGGTCTTCACCATCACTTTTCCACTGTGTAACGAAGCAGCTGACAAAGCCATACAGTAACGACAAAACACCTCTGAAATAATGCTCACATCGGTTGGGAGACACTGTCTCCCTATCCATTTATTCGATCTAGATAACCTTGGCACCACATTAATGGCTTGTCACTTGAGTGCGGCGAAGAACCGCTCCGACGTTCTTTACGAGTCATTAGTGCCAAAGGCAAAGCCTCTAGATCCCATTTATTCTAAAGGTATGTTTATGAAAAAATTATTAGTTGTTTTAGGTATTGTCTCTCTTGCAGGTTGTTCAGGTATTACCCACAACGATGAGGTGTACACTGCGCACGCTGAAAGCTTCAACATCGTAGGCTTCCAAATTCCTGGTAATACACAGGATCGTGCAATGGAATTGGTTCCTGAAGGTGCAAGTGTTGATACAATCCGTTCTACAAACTCTGACACAAGCTCTGCCCTTGGTATCATCAACCGCATTATCGGTATCGACTACGTTCAAGTTGGCGGTAAAAAGCAGTAATTTGCGAGAGCTTACGTAACGTTAAACGCTAGCGGACCCAAGCAAGAATCTTCAAACCAGTGGCATTCGTCGCTGGTTTTTTTATTCCTGACGTTTTGAGCTCTGTGCCAAAAAATTCCTCAAAAAGCGCAATGCAAAATAAATGACAAATTAGGCAATAACCCTCTAAAAGATAAAAACTTCGTCAAAACTGTTCTTAAAATCAGCTAATAGCCGAAACGCGTAACGTACTCCTCCCAACCATTTACCCTTCTATCAATTTAAGCTCGATTAATTGAGGCACAGATCAATTCACGTGAAGATCTTATTTCGCATAAAAAAGTATCAATTAATAAAAGTGTCATGATTTTATAAATAAAAAATATAAGCACATCGAAAAATAAACATAAATCATAACCATCTGTAAATACGAGAAATATATATTTCATGAATAAAAGAGAGCCCTGCCATGCTACTAATTAATTCGATCGAATAATGTAAATTCAATATGATATTTTTGTTACGTTTTCATGGATTTTACATGGAAAGAGAAAATAACAATGAAAATGAAAAAGCGTTTAGTTGCCGTTGCTATAGCGAGTGCTATGTCTTTATCCGTACACGCGGGTGAATCCGTTAGCATTAATCAACCGATCAACTTTACTAGCTTCTCTGGGTTAAATACTCAGCTAGGCGTCAGTAATGCCTCTAGCTTCAAGATGGTTAAGGAAGTTAACCTGAAAAAGCGTGGTATCTACAAAGTTAAGATCCAACAAAACATTTGGGGGACGCCGGTTTGGGGACACTACCTAAACGCAACCCAAAGTGTTCAAGGTGGCGCGCTTAAGTCCGTTCAAGGTCGCTACTTAAAAACCACCACTCTGGAGCGATCTTTCGTTAAGCCATCCATCAACAGTGCTCAAGCTGTTGAACTAGCGAGTAAAGACCTGAAAGCCCAGAGCGTAGCTAGCAAATCACTAGACAACGTACAACATGAGCTGTTTATCTACCAAGGCGCGTCGAAGCAAGGTGTTGGAGCACAAGCGGCTGATAAGACACGCCTCGTGTACGTGGTTTCTTACCTTGTGAAAGGTAGCGAAAAGCCTTCACGCCCATTCACTATGCTCGACGCTCATACGGGTGAAATCATCGACCGCTGGGAAGGTATTGCTCACGCTCAAATAGGGACAGGCCCAGGCGGTAACGAGAAGACTGGCATGTACGAATACGGTACCGACTACCACTACCTTGATGTTCAAGAGAATGGCACTGAGTGTGTGATGGAATCGGAAAACGTTGTCACGGTTGACCTAAATGGCGCAACAGACGGTGATACTGTTTACAGCTACGAATGCCCTCGCAACGAACATAAAGAAGTGAACGGAGCTTACTCTCCTCTGAACGATGCTCATTACTTCGGTAACATCGTTTTCGACATGTATAAAAACTGGTTCGATACAGCACCACTCTCTTTCAAACTCATGATGCGTGTCCACTACGGCTCGAACTACGAAAACGCCTTCTGGGATGGCAAAGCGATGACCTTTGGTGATGGTGAAAGCTTCTTCTACCCACTTGTAAGCTTAGACGTGTCTGCCCACGAGGTGAGTCACGGTTTCACAGAGCAAAACTCAGGTCTGATCTACGCAAACCAATCTGGTGGTATGAACGAAGCATTCTCTGATATGGCCGGAGAAGCAGCAGAATACTACATGAAAGGCACCAACGACTGGATGGTGGGTCGTAACATCTTTAAAGGTGACGGCGCTTTGCGTTACATGGATGACCCATCGCGTGACGGTTCTTCCATCAACAACGCATCGGAATACTACGACGGCTTAAACGTGCACTACAGCTCAGGCGTGTTCAATAAGGCGTTTTACCACCTAGCAACGACACAAGGTTGGGATACCAAGAAAGCGTTCGAACTTTTCGTTTTAGCAAACCAAATCTACTGGCAGGAAAACAGTGATTTTTGGCAGGGTGCGTGTGGCGTGAAAAACTCAGCCACTGACCTTGGTTACAGTACCGAAGATGTGGTTTCCGCGTTCGCACTGGTTGGTGTAACACCATGTGATGAGCCACCACTACCGCCAGAGCCTGAATATCAACGCCTAGAAAATGGTGTTGAAGCACCAGTGGCTGGTGAAACAGGTTCCAAGACTTACTTTGATATCGAAGTACCAGAAGGCCAAAACAAACTGACGATTGATCTGGATGTCTCTACGGGTGATCCAGATATGTATGTCGGTCTCGATTATGCACCAAGCCCACAAGAGAACATCTGTAAAAGTGAAAGCGTGACCGATGAAGTCTGTGTTATCGATAACCCAACAGCTGGTCGCTACACCGTTAACATTCTGGGCTACTCAGATTACACAGGTGCCAACCTGAAAGCGTCATACGAAGCTGGCAGCACTAACGTACCACCGGTATCTTCGTTCGAACACACTGTGGTTGGCAAAGAAGTCGAACTTCGCAGCACAAGCTCAGATAGCGACGGCCAGATCGTCTCTTACCAATGGAACCTTGGCGATGGCAACACGCAAACGGGTGAAGTAACTCGCTACACTTACGCTGAAGCGGGTGACTACGTAGTAACACTGACCGTCACTGACGATGCTGGCGTTGCAACATCAACAAGTAAATCGATCACGATTGAAGGTGACTCTGCGGAAGGTTTCCCGCTAAAACTGAAGTTCGGTAACAAGAACCCGAATGGTAAAGCTCGCGTCAAGCTGGCATGGGATTACGACACCAACGATTACTTCGTGATTAAGCGTAATGGCAAAAATGTTGGTGCAACAGACTTCAACTCATACGTCGATAAGTTCCGTCACAACGGCACAGTAGATGTGGAGTACCAAGTGTGTACCTCAAGCGATGTTTGTTCAGAAACCAAGCACTACCGTTTCATCAAAACACAATAATCGATAGTTAATTCAGGGCTCCGAAAGGAGCCCTTTGACTATGTGGATGATGAAAACCCTCATAGCTAAAGCAATAAGAAAAACAACAATATAAACGATAGAAAGGACATCAAATGGCTATTCAAAAAAGCATTCTCGCAGTGGCTCTATTTGGCAGCGCAACGGCTTACGCATCTCTAGGTATTACACCACCAGAAAACTCAGAAGTTTGGATCACCACCGATGCTGACGCTCAGCACCTGATAGTGGAGCACGGCGCAACGGTTTATCCTGCAGTAAACGGAAACAAACACTCGGTCGTCGCAAAAATCAATGCGAAGCAACTGGCTGCGCTCTCGAGCCATATGCACGAAGAGACTCACCGTTGTGGCGGCTACATGGTGCACGAAGATAAAGCAAGCGCGCTTAAAGCTTCAGCAATGCCACTAACAATGAGCACCTTCGAAAAACCGGTGATCAGCCATCAAGAGACAGTGAATGATTTACTCGCTCAGGTTGAGCCTAGCAACATGGTTACGACCATCGAAAATCTAACCAACTTCACCAACCGTTTTTATACCACTTCTACGGGTGTTGCGGCTTCAGATTGGCTGCTAGAGCGTTGGAAAAGGGAAATCAAAGATGTGCCATACGCTTCGGCACGCCAAATCACGCACGCAGAGTATCCGCAAAAGTCTGTCGAAGTCACCTTACTTGGCGCGAAGTATCCAGAAGAGATCGTTGTCGTTGGCGGACACCTCGACTCAACTGTTGGTTCTTGGACGAGTGAAGGCACAATCTCTCCAGGAGCAGACGATGATGCGTCGGGGATTGCTACGGTTACTGAATCGCTGCGTTTGATGATAGCTAGTGGTATTCAGCCAGACAAAACCATCAAGTTCTATGGCTATGCGGCTGAAGAAGTCGGACTACGTGGCTCACAAGATGTTGCTAATGCACTTAGAGACGAACAAGCAAATGTTGTCTCTGTACTTCAATTAGACATGACTAACTACAACGGCTCCGCGCACGATATCACCTTCATCACTGACTACACTGACAGCAACCTAACGGCTTACCTAGGTGAGTTGATTGACACCTATGCTAGCGACATCAGTTACAGTTTCGACCGTTGTGGTTATGCCTGTTCCGATCACGCCTCATGGCACAACGTTGGCTACCCAGCAGCTATGCCGTTCGAGAGCATGTTCAACGATTACAACCCGAGCATCCACACGCAGCATGATACGATTGAGAACTCAGACCCGACAGCAACCCATGCCTCAAAGTTCGCTAAGTTGGCGATTGCATATCTCGTTGAAACCAGCCTAGATTCGCCCGTTGCAGGTCCAACAGAACTTCAATATGACATCCCTGTTGAAGGGCTATCCGCAGGCTACGGTGAAGAGCAATTCTTTACCGTAACGACGGAATACGCAGGGAAATTGACCGTAACCATGACTGGACCTCGCAGTGGCGATGCCGACTTATACGTCAAATATAACGGTGTGGTATCGAAAGCGAACTTTGACTGCCGCCCGTACCAGAATAGCAGCAACGAACAATGTGTATTGGACAAACCTGCGGGTGAATTCAGCATCATGGTACGCGGCTATCGCAACTTCAGCGATGTATCTATCGTCGCTAACTTTGTTCCTGATTGGTTGTAAGGTCGGTTGATTACTAACTAATCAACAACCCGAAAAACACTGCAAAAACTAAAAACCCGCGAGTTCAATCCTAAATAGAATTGAGCTCGCGGGTTTCTTATTCTCTCCAGAGGAAAGTTCGAACAATGACCTTAAACGATCATCACGCCGTCTTTTTCATCACCTTAGTACAAATATACTCACCAATAGGCATCGCTGAGGTCGCCGCTGGCGATGGTGCATTGCACACATGCAAGCTTCTTGGGCTCTCCGCAAACAGGAAGTCATGAACCAAGGTACCATCTTTGAGTACCGCTTGAGCACGAATACCTGCAGGGTATGGCTTGAAGTCAGACACAGTGATACTTGGGCAGTACTTATTAACCAACTTTAGATACCCCGGCTTCCACCACGAGTTTTTAAACTCAACCAAACCGGTTTTTAGGTGCTTAGCCGTCACCTTCCAAAAACCAGTAAAGCTCAGCATCTGCAAGGTATCCTTAACGCTAAAATTAAGCTTACCGTAACCTTCTCGCTTCCACCCTTGAACCGCGTTAGGTCCTACCGTTACCGAGCCATCAATCATGCGTGTTAAATGAACGCCGAGGAAAGGCAGTTCAGGGTCAGGGATCGGATAGATAAGGTGGTTCACCACTTGGTTATGTTTAGGATCAAGCTGATAGTATTCACCGCGATAAGGGACGATTTGGAAGTCGGTTTCAATACCAAGCATCTTGGTCATTCTATCCGCCATTAAGCCTGAGCAAGTGATCAAGAATCGACTGTTCAACTGCAAGGTCTGTCCATCCACTTTGCAGGTTAACTGAACCTCATCGTCTTGCTCATCAGCCAATATAACTTCTGTGCCCAAGCTCAACTCCCCACCCGCTTCAACAAACTCTTGAGCCATCACTTCGGTGACTTTTTTGTAGTCGACGATACTGGTGGTTTTGACATAAATCGCGCCCAAGCCCGTGATGTTTGGCTCGGCCAGTTTGAGCTGCGCTTGGTCCAACAAATCGACATCAATATCGTTATCATGGCAACGCTGATAGAGCGCGTTCATGCGCTCGACTTCTTGTTCGTTGGTCGCGACCAACAACTTACCGCAGTTTTCAACGGGGATATCATGTTGGAGACAAAAGGCGATAGTGCGCTCAACGCCACGCTTACAAAAATCCGCCTTTAAACTACCCGGAGCATAGTAAACACCAGCGTGAATCACACCACTGTTGTGACCCGTTTGATGCTGCGCAAAGCCACGCTCCTTTTCGACTAAAAGGATACTTTTATCAGGGTGAGCTTGTTGAAGTTGCCATGCCGTCGACACGCCAACAATGCCGCCACCAACGATAATATAGTCGTATATTGAGTTCATAATGTTCCTACATTCAGTCCTTTAAATTATAGGGAAGAAGCGACAGTGTCAGGCTCGGTTTGAGACAAAGACTTTTGCTCTTCATCCGACTGCTTTTTCACTTGATTGATATCGTACTTACGACCGCTGTAGATGAAGATAGCAACAAACAGTGCCACACCTACCAAACGAATCACGATTGACACATCAGGCCAAACCAAAGCCACACCTAAGGCAATCAATACCGCGCGCAGCACAAGATTGATTTCGCTCTCTAGATAACCTTCAATCGCTACAACAAACGCATAAGTGCCAATAATAGCAAAGCCGCCAGTCACTAAAACCGAGGTCACATCCCAAC
The DNA here is from genome assembly GCF_027587015.1 of Vibrio sp. Makdt. Classification (NCBI taxonomy): domain Bacteria; kingdom Pseudomonadati; phylum Pseudomonadota; class Gammaproteobacteria; order Vibrionales; family Vibrionaceae; genus Vibrio; species Vibrio sp. Makdt. Next base: position 460,502 of record NZ_JAPPTH010000001.1, on the reverse strand, counting down.
TTACCAAATTGGTGTAAGCGATAAGTAGTGGTACCAAGTACAAGCCTTTAGCGATCTTCCATGCCATTAAGCCCGTTCTCATTGGCGGCGTTTTAGCAATGGTCGCGGCTGCAAATGCGGTTAAACAAACCGGTGGCGTCACGTTGCTGTCTTGCGATAGCCAGAAAATAATCAAGTGTGCAGAGAGCAGAGCAAGGCTGATCGCTTCCAAGCCCAAGCTTTGCTCAAGCAGCGTTTCCACAAAGTCAGCGGGCACTAACGCTATTAGCTCTTTTGCGGTTTCCAAAGCCATAGGGGCATTAAGCAGTTCTAGTTTTTCTGGCGCTGCCAACATGAAAATCGCTTTCGCCTGTTCAGGTAACTGACCCGAAACCAACAGGTCAAGCAACTGGCTTTCAGCAATCAACTTGTACAAGGCTGGAGCGGACAGAGTACCCAACACAATGTAAGCCGCGGTTACTGGCAGGCCCATACCGAGAATCAAAGATGCCAGTGCGATTAAGGCTATCATCACCAACAAGTCGCCATTGGCCCAGCTGTTGATCATCAATGAGAAGGTGTTACCAATGCCCGTGGTGCTGATCACGTTGATAACGAGGCCAATGCCCACCAACAATACCGCAGTGGTCGCCATGTTTTTTGCGCCTTGAGAAAGCGCTTCGATGATCGCCTTTGGTCCCATTTTATGATTTTTAGAGAACCACGAAGCGACAACGACCGAGATGATTGAGATACCCGCAGCGTATGTCGGTGTAAAGCCTTGTACCAACAGAGTGACCAGCACCGCAAGTGGGATAAGGTTATGCCAACCGGACAAGAGTACTTTTAATAGAGGCTCACAACCCGAAGAGACTTTTTGTACACCGCTACGCTTCGCTTCAATACGCACGAAAAACGCCACTGATAAGAAGTAAATAAGCGCAGGCAAGAAAGAAACCGCAATGATGTCGACATAAGGGATCTGCGTGTAAGACGCCATGATAAAAGCACCTGCGCCCATCACTGGTGGCATCAACTGACCACCCGTTGATGCAGCTGCTTCCACACCAGCAGCAAAGCGTGAAGGGAAACCCGCTTTTTGCATCAGGGGAATACTGATAACGCCCGTCGACACCGTATTGGCCACGCTAGAACCAGACACCGAGCCCATCAAACCAGAACCAATCACCGCAATAAAGCCTGGGCCACCAATCACTTTGCCCGCCGCCGCACGAGACACATCAATAATGTAGTCACCGACGCCCGAGCGTACTAAGAAAGCACCAAATAGGATAAACATGAACACGAAGGTCCAGCTGATTCTAGAGATAGAACCGAACATCCCTTCCGATGAATAAAAGCTTCGGTAAAGCAGTGTCTCAAGGCTCAAACCAGGAAAGTGGAAGATGCCACTGGTCCATTGCCCCCAAAGCACCACGTAGCTCAAACACACTAGAATGAGTACTGGAATAAACCAACCCATGGTACGACGAATCAGCTCAATAACGATGGTAATCGCCAAGATAGAGAAGAACCAGTCACTGGCGATGAACTTCACGCCTCGTTCATAAAGGGCATCTTCTGCAAAGGGAATGTAGATAAGGCAAGCGAGAGCTGCCAAGGCGATCCCGATATCAACCGCTAGAGCTACTTTACTCTTTTTCAGCGAGATATGAGCGGGATACCAAAGCGCACAAATGATCGCGAAACCAGCAAAGTGAGTCGCTGAAATCCAAAGCTCAGGCAAGGTAGATAAAGTATTAAACCAAATGTGTAATAGGGAGAGGATCACTCCCATAGTTGTTATCGCTTTACCCACCCAAGGAAAATCCGTTCGGGTCGGCAATTCAAATTTTTTCAGTTCCTGCTGCAGCGAATCGCTCATAGAAAACTCCTGCTCTCCACAACAAAATGCGCAGAGAAAATCCATAAAATAAGCAGGTGCACGAACCCATTCACAACGTGAACGTGCACCTAGCGGTTAAGCCATTAAAGATGGGGGGTCGACTAAAACAGTTAGCCGACGAAAGCCATTAGTTGACGATCAGCTCAGAAGGAAGCTCGATGCCCACTTCTTTGTAATAACGTGCTGCGCCCGGATGAAGTGGAACAGGAAGACCTGCAATCCCTTTCTCCAGCGCCATGGCTTTGGTTGCTTTGTGGATACCTTGTAAGAAAGGTAGGTTTTCATAGATAGCTTTGGTTAGCTGGTAGACATCTTCTTCTGAGATATCTTCACGAACCGCTAGGAAGTTAGGTTGAGCGATTGTGGTGATCGGCTTATCAACACCTGGGTAGGTGTTGGCAGGGATCTCGTACTTGGTCCAGATGTTGTAATCGCCATTCGCTTGTTTGATCTGTTCATCGGTAAACGACAGAATTTGAATGTCTTCACCCAGCGCTGCAAACGCTTGAGTTACCGCGCCCACAGGCACACCCGCTGGGGTGTTCATGCCGTCAATGGTGCCGTTTTGTAATGCACTCGCGCTACCGCCGTAACCCATAAAGGCAAGTTTAAATTGTTCTGGGTTCACCGATAGGCCCTGCATGATCTGACGACCTGAATTTTCTGTACCTGAGTTTTTCTTGCCGATGGAGAATTTCTTACCATTAAGATTCTCTAAGTCGCTCATGGTGCCTGTTTGAGTCAGGTCTGAGCGAACAATAAAGTGCTCTACGTTTTGCCACAGCATAGAGACTGAACGCAGTTGGGTTTGACTGCCCGACTTCTCGTATGGCCCTAAACCTTGCCAAGCCCATGCACCGTACAAACCTTGCAAGATAGCAAACTGGGCTTCGTTCTCATTCAATAGTTTGACGTTCTCACCCGACCCGGCAGAGCTGATAGCCGCCAAAGAAAAGTGCTGCTTCGGCGCAAGCTTAACTTTACTCAATGTCGCCAACGCTACGCCTACTGGGTAGTAAGTCCCCCCAGTTGAAGCTGTTGCTAAGATGTAGCTGCGCTCTTCTTGAGCGGAGGCGTTGCTGATAAGGCCAATAGATGCCATTGCGATTGCTAAAGTTTTAACTAGCTTGTTGTATTTCATTGTTACTCTCCATGTAGAGTTATTCACGTTATAGTTTTGTTAACAACAACTGCTAGATAGCAAGCACAATGCCAAAAATTAAGCTATTGATTTAATTGAGTTTAAATAAAAAAATCAATAGTGATAGGCGGATTATTGCTTATTCGATGCAGATATCATGAGCCATTTTTTGCTCATTCAAAATGGGCATTAACATCTATATGAAGCCAGTCACATCACACTTTAGTTATCAAATGTGACCGGTATTCATAAAATCACAAATACAGAGTGAGCCATTTATTGCTTACTAATCTTCAATAAGCATTACAGTCAGATTGATCACTAAGAATCGACATAATCACTGCGATTCAGCGCATAACGCACCATTTTTTGGTTCAATGTTCGACGAGGTAAATCCAAATCTTGCATCACGTCATTAATGCGCCCTTGATAACGCACTAACGCATCATGAATGACTTTTCGCTCAAAGCTCTGCACCTGAACCGCCAGAGGAATACCCGCTGTCGCAGATTCCGTTACTGAGTTAGGACGACACGCCAATATGTCTCCCACCGTTAAACTTTCATCCAGCGCAAAACGAATCGCAACGTTGCGCAGTTCACGTACATTGCCCGGCCACGAATACGACAATAGTGCATGGCGATCGGCTTCACTGGCCACTCGAGTTTCGCTATTCGCTTCTTGGGTAAAGTGTTCAAAAAGGATCAAAGCGTCATCTTCACGCTCACTAAGCGGTGGCAAGTGCAGCTGGGCAACGTTCAAGCGATAGAACAGATCTTGGCGAAAGTCTGGGTGATTCAACAAGTCACATTTCGAGGCAGATACTACCCTCAAATCAACATGTTGCTGCTGGTTGCCACCCACGCGTTCAACCACATTATCTTGTAAGGTGCGTAACACTTTGACCTGCATAGACAACGGCATGCTCTCGATTTCATCAAGGAAAACCGTGCCTTTATCAGCAAATTCAAGCTTACCAATGCGTCGTTTAGCCGCTCCGGTAAACGCTCCAGCCTCATGTCCAAATAGTTCGCTTTCAAACAAGTTCTCTGGAATGGCACCACAATTGAGCGGCACAAAAGGGTATCTTTTACGCTCACTAAACTCATGCAAGCAAGAAGCGACCAACTCTTTGCCACAGCCAGTTTCACCGTAGATGATCACATTAGTATCTATAGAAGCCACCTTCTGTATCTGTTCGCGCAGTTCGCACATCACCTTGCTGCGACCAATCAGAACCTGCTCAATACCTTTTAGGTTATTTAAGTAGCTTTGGCGGTTAACTCTGTCTTGGCTGCTTTGATACTTCTCGACCGCTTCAGAGACAGTTTGGGAAAGGCGTTCAGGATCAAATGGCTTCTCGATGAAATCATAGGCGCCTTGATGTAAAGCCTTTACCGCCATATCAACATCACCATGGCCGGTGATCAAAATAACAGGGACTTCTGGCACCAAACTTTTAAAACGTCCAAGCAGCTCTACCCCATCTATATCGGGCAAACGCACATCACTAATGATGGTGTGAAAATCGCCTTGTTTTACTGCACTTAACGCATCTTGCCCAACCTCAAACGCAGTGACATCAAAGCCGGCTAACTGTAACCATTGGCTGGTTGCTTGACGCACAATCGCATCATCTTCAATCAAAGCTATACGTTGCATGGTCTGTTCCTAACACTTGAACCAAATATGCCGCCCACGGTATTCAAAAACCGAGCGGACGAAAAGGAGCTAGCTCCCACTTTGAGTAACACCTCTTTAACAGTTTTATGATGTTTGTTAGCTTCAACTTGTTTCACTCTCCACCTGCTCAAAAAGCAAACACAACACAGCCTTAAACCACTAATTTAAAAGGGATTTAATCAAGAATGATGAATAACAATCGATATTGGTTATTTCTATTTGCCTGTTTAATTATTGGCTTAGTGCAGGTCACAACCAAAAACGGAATCAGCCAGTGGAAACTTGAACAAGCGCAACGTTATGCTGAGCAGCGCTTCCTTGGCTACATCGCTGAAGCAAGGCGAACACTAAAACGTTTCTATTATCTGCCCTACCTAGTCACCAACGACGAAACCACGGTTCGCTTTATCGATGGTGGAGACCGCCTTGAAAAACGCATCAAAAAACAGCTCATTCAATTAGACAAAGCGGCGAATACTAAAGGCTGGTATTTACTCTCCGATAGGGGCGATTTACTGGTTTCTAGTGTTGAGAGGAGCAAGCTGAGTAAAAAGAACGCCAACACGATTGTGTCTAAAATCCACCAGCAAGGTGGGGCGATTTCGGTCGTGACCAAAAACAAAGGCGTCACCCCAGACTACTTTATTGCCGCGCCCGTTTATCGAGCCTCTGATGTGGTTGGCATTGTTGCGGTGCAAATTGATTTATCGCTACTGACTGATCAATGGTTTGCCGATGGAGAAGCCGTCCTGTTTCAGAACCCTCGCGAACAATTTTTTCTCTCAAGCGACCACAAACTCAGTGCGGATTGGTTTAACGACACCTTCAATTCTCAGCCTACTGCCACCAAACGCGAATTATACGACCAAACCCATATTCGCGTTTGGCGACTGCAAGGCAAGGATTACCTGATTCAGTCAATCAAATTAGATGATCTTAATTGGCGTTTAACCTACCTCACCCCCTTAACTAGCCTCAATCAAACCACTAACTGGATAAGTTGGAGCGTCGCGGTGGGCTGTCTTTTCATCATGCTATTGCTGATAATTCTCTACCAAAGACGCCAGAAAAAACTCAGCAACCTACGAATCCAAAAGCTGATTGAAGAGTCTGAAAAACGATTGTCTGGAATGATCAACAAGACACACGTTGGACTTGTGCTGATCGATAAACACGGTCACATCCACGACATTAATCTGATGGCGAAAAACTACTTCTGCCTATCCGATTCGATGATCAGCAATATCAAAGCGTGGAAACTTTTTGAAGCCGGTAACCCGAACTCAACTACGCTACAGCTATTAAAAAATCTAGAGCAACACCAAGAGCTGGCCGAGATCACCAGCGTAGAAACCATGGCAAGACGCAGCGACGGCAGCTACTTCCCGGTGTTGTTCTCCATTAGCCCTTTTCCTTGGCATGCCACAACCTATTACCTGTGTACTGTGATTGATATCAGTAAACGTAAGAAAGCAGAGATTGCGGTACAGGAAGCCAATAAAACACTTCAACTGCGCGTCGAAGAGCGAACTCAAGACCTAAAAGATGCGCAGCAAGAGTTAGTCGAATCAAGCAAGCTAGCCGCATTGGGCCGTATGTCGAGTGCGATTACTCATGAGCTCAATCAACCGCTTACTGGCCTAAAAACCCTGCTTTCAAGTAACCAGTTACTGATGGAAAGAGGCGAGACTAAGATGTTGAAAGCGAACATGGACCTGGTGATGAGTCTCATCGACAGAATGGCCAACATGACTAGCCAACTGAAGTCCTTCGCCTTTCAAAGATTGGAAAAACCTTATCCGGTGTCACTGACAGACGCACTTCAAGAAACCCTACGCATTCACCAAGCCGAGTTAGAACGTATCGATATTCGTGTTCGTGTCGCCTCTAATATTTCAATGGTGATGGGAGAAGAAGCGCGACTTAGACAAGTACTTGGTAATCTCTTAAGCAATGCCATCGATGCTACACAAAACCAGAAACCAGCGACCATTGTTATCAGTGCTCATACCGAGCAAGAGCGTGTCATCATCAAGGTTCAAGATAACGGTTGTGGCGTATCTGAAGACCAACTAGAAACCATTTTCGAACCCTTCCACACCAACAAAAAAATGGGCGAAGGCCTCGGACTCGGGCTCGCCATCACCGCCAACAATGTACGCGATATGCAAGGCTATTTGATTGCCAAGAACAACCCAGAACAAGGCATGACCTTCACGCTAACGCTTAAGAGTGCCGATAGTGAGTAATTGCTTACATCATGCTTTAGACACATACTCTATTTGAATTCAGGAACAAAAAAACCACCCATAGAGGGCGGTTTGAAGAATTTATTGGCGTGCGACTTGTTATCTCATGCTTACTTACTCAACTGCTTACTTACTCAACTGCTTAAGCAGTAACTCCGTTGGACGAACAATCGCAATGATCGATTCATCGTAGATCTTCGCAGCATCAGATAGGATAGCTTGGTAGGCATTCGCGTCTGCTTCTCGAACTTGCTCACCCGCTTTCGCTTTAGCAATCAAGGTTAGCGCCAGATCGGCAACTTCGACAGTTTTCTCTGCAACCACCACAGTCTCTACCGAAGAGACATTGGCAGCAAAGATAGTTTCCGCCGCTAGTGCAGCCGATTTTGCTTGCTGATAATGCTCTGTAAGTTGCTCCAATGCCTGTTGATTACCTGTCGCGACTTCGTTAACTAAATCTTGCATCTCATACACCGCGTAGCTTTCTACTGGCAACGCATCAACAAAGCGGTTTAAGCGCTCGTATTGACTGTACAAAGTGCCTTTAGGCTCAGTAGAGTTCCACTTCTCCCAGTTACGAGCATAGTATTGTGCTGGCTCGGTGTACTTTGAAAGGATACGAAGATCTTGGATATCTTGACCTCTAGCAATACGCTTTAGCAACATGTCTGCATCCGCATGGTGACGCAGACCAACCGAAACTTCAGACCATGTGTCCATCGCTTTCATACGCTTATACATGCTGCGTTCGTCAGTCAGTTCAGCATCCGACCAGAAACGTTCTGCGATCGCGTAACTACGAGGCCATAGGTAGTTTTCGACCGTAAGGCTGTCTTTGTTCTCAAGCCATATCGTAATCTCACCGCCCAGAATCAACTCTTTTTCTTTGTCGGTAAGCTCAGCAGGGTAACCACCATTAGGCTCAGGGATGACACTGCCTTCGATATCGCTACTTGCAATCACTTCACCTGTGGTTGGCCAGCGTACGTTACCAATCAATTGGTAGCTGCCCTCTGAGAATCCATTTGGATTTAGGTTCAGGTTGAACTCAGTGTAAGACATGAAGTTATCGAAGTGACCGACAAAGGTTTTGCCCGGCACATAATCAAGGACGTAAATCTCTTCACGAGACTTGCCGTTGTAATCACTGAACGCGCGGAACGTACCGTCTTTCGCTTCAATGATGGTCAGCGTTCCCTTACGCGGGCCGCCTTTTGAGCGTGGCTTCTCCCATTGATACGTCACGAACTTCTCGCCGCTGTGAAGCTTATCATCAACCGTGATACCCGTTGGCATTGGGTCATTGCGATAGTGGTAACTCGTAGGCTGAGGCTGGTCTAGGTAATAGCCGGTAGACAGGATACCCGGGTAACCCTCTTTCGCCGCACGACCAATACTGTCATGACCTTGCCAGCTTTGAATCACGATAGAAGTTGGCAGATCTTTATGCCAAATCTCATCCCAACCCGTCATCTTCTTGCCGCGCTCTTCCAGCATCTTCTCAACTTTTACGTTGAGGTAAGACTGCAAACCGCGCTCGCCATCAATGCCGTTCTCCTCGATGAATTTCTGATGCTTTTCGCTGTTGATCCATTGAGAGTAATTAGGCTCATCGCCACCAATGTGGAAGTACTCATCTGGGAACAACTCGGTCACTTCATCAAACACATCACCCAGCATTTCATAAAGCTCTGGGTTTAGAGGGTCCATCAATGGCTCAAAAACACCCCAGCCACGCTCTTGGTCATAGCTTTGACCTTCGCCACCCGACATCAAGCGTGGGTAAGCGTGCGCTACAGCAGAAGAGTGCCCCGGCAGCGAGACTTCTGGAATCACACGAATACCAAGGTTACGAGCGTACTCGACTAGGTAACGAACTTGGTCTTTAGTGTAGTAATCACCATCGGTGGTTTCTGACCATAGACGCGGCCAAGATTCCGTTTGAATGCGGATACCTTGGTCGTCCCAGAAGTGCCAATGGAACACGTTCATTTTCGCAGAAGCCATCGCATCTAACTGACGAATCAACACATCAAATTCAATAAAGTGACGCGAGGTATCGTAAGAGACACCACGCCAGCGGAAGCGAGGTTCATCGACGATTGTAACGGCAGGAATGTGGTAGCCAGTCGCTGTTGTTTCAACCAGCTGTAAAAGGGTTTCGATACCGTGAATAGCGCCGTAAGGGCTTGGTGCGCTCAACGTGATTTGTTCACCCTGAGTGGTAATCTTATAAGACTCTTCAGAGTCGATATTCTGAATTTCAGACTTTGGTGCCGCGTCGATATCAATGATCAGGTTTGCTTGGTCTGCGCTATCAACCTGCCAATTCAGAATCGGGATACCGGTTTGGCGTACCAAACGGTCGACAAAGCGTTTCGCCGTATACTCAACACGATCAGAATTAAAGCCTTTGATGTAAACCTTGAAGTTACCGTCGACCTTTACTTGCCCTGCTTGTAGTTCAACCGTTTGTGGGTACGGCATTAAGTTAAGATCGGTATTCGGAGCCATTGCTAACGCCATTGGGGATACTACTGAACCTGAAATCAATAGAGACAATATAGTTTTTTTCATTATTAATTTTCCTATATAAGAGCGGTTCTGTTTGGTTTATCGGAGGCGATTCACAAAACAGAACCATCAGCCACTGCTGTTGTTTATCGTGAGATCAAAAGCCTAACGCCTTTTTTAAAACGAATGAGCTCACAAACTTATGACTAGCTAACTAACTCAACGGCTTCACGAACCAATACAGCAATCTCATCCCACTGTTCGTTCTCGATCATCTTTGGAGAAACCATCCACGTGCCACCACAGCACACCACGCGATCAACGGCTAAGTAGTCATTGACGTTGTGCTTGCCGATACCGCCCGTTGGCATTAGCGACACATCAACGTAAGGCGCGAGCAAAGATTTCACCATGTTGATGCCGCCAGACGCTTCGGCAGGGAAGAACTTCAAGAAGTTAAGACCAAGTTCAAGCGCTTGCTCTACTTGGCTTGGGTTGTTTACGCCGGGAACGATTGGCATACCGATCTCTTGACAGCGCTTAACCGTGTTTGGGTTCAGGCCAGGTGCAACGATAAACTCACTGCCCGCTTCTTTTGCAAGGTCGATCTGCTCTGGTGTCAATACTGTGCCAGCACCGATGCACATCTCTGGGTAAGCATCACGCATCGCACGAATTGAATCTGCTGCCGCTTCAGTACGGAACGTCACTTCTGCCACTGGCAGGCCGTTTTCTACTAACACTTTTGCTAGTGGAATCGCATGTTCCGCCTTGTTGATTTGGATAACAGGGATAACTTTGAATTGCTTAAGTGTGTTGATCATTTCTTGAGACATAATAAGTTCGCTTTATTTTTCTATTTTTTAATTAAGTGATTCATGGCGCTTACCGGGATGATCGCGCCTGAATATTGAATAACGGTAGATGCTAACTGATGACCCAGCGCTGCTGCTTCTGGTGCACTTTCACCCGTTAAGCGTGCTGCTAAGTAGCCCGCCGCAAAGGAGTCACCCGCTGCGCAGGTGTCGACCACGTTAGAAACACGAGTCGCGGATACATAGCTCTCAACAACATCTCCCTGTTCAACTTGAACGATTTTGCATGGTTCACAACCACGCTTGATAACGATCTCTTGGCAACCCAAGCGCAGGCAACGCTGTTGAACGCTCTCGGAGTTACCCCAAACCAGCAAGTCGTCGTCTTCAGTAATCAACGCGATGTCTACCAATGGCAGTAACTTGGCATACCAATATTGTGCTTGTTCAGTCGTCCAAAGTTGCGGGCGATAGTTGTTGTCAAAAATCACCTTACCGCCTTGGTTTGAGAACACGCCAATGGCTTTCAACAGGCGTTCACGTGAGGTGTCATCTAAAATCGCGATGCTGATACCGCTGATGTAAACCGCATCGATTTGTTTCTCTGTCAGCGCGATTTCAAGCTTATTCAGGTCGTCAGTTTGAAAGTAAGATTTGACTGCCGCGTCGTTGCGCCAGTAATGAAAGTGTCGTTCACCAGTCTCATCGGTTTCGACCATGTAGAGACCAGGAAGCTTATTCGCAATGCGCTCTACGAAATTGGTTTGAATACCTTCTAACTGCCAGCTATCAATCATATTTTGAGACAGTTCATCGCCACCAAGACCTGTCGCGTAATGCACTAATAGGTTTTTATTTTGAGTTAAGCGAGAAAGGTAAAGCGCAGTATTTAGCGTGTCACCGCCAAACTTTTTGGTTAATGGGGAGCCGCTGATTTCGACCATACATTCGCCAAAGAAAGCGATATTGAAGTTAGAAGATGCAGGCATAGCCGATCCTAAAATAGATAGATATATGGGGAAAAGGCCCTGCCACTAAGCAGGGCCTGAATTAAGCAAACCAGTTGTGGAGACTAGGTTTAGCTTGTTTGATTTGCAGGACGTTGAGGTGCTGCTTCTTCTTCAAGTACGCCAGTATCAGACATTTCCATCTCCATCAGGGCACGCTCGTCATCAAGAATCGCTTTTGCCATTTCTGGTGTTACTTGGTTAGCCGGAGTCACTAGGCTCACTGCCACACCTGCTGCTAGAGCGAACAAGCATGATGGGATAACAGGGTTGCCCCAGAATGCTGTGTAGTCAGCGTTTAGCATTACTACAAATGAAGCCACAGAAGCACCCGCTAGCGTTGCAAGAGCACCTTGCCAGTTGTAGCGTTTCCAGAATTTACCCAACATACCGCACACGAACATGCCCGACATAACCGTTGAAATCATCTTAGTGATGTAGCCAATGATGTCGTTTGACGTCAGTGCGAATAGCAGTGCAAAACCAATCACCACAACCAAAGCTAAACGAGAGTAGTTCATCATTGATTCTTTGTTTGGTACGCGGCCTGTGAACATCACATACACGTCACGCAGCAGAATAGATACACCCGCAATCGCATCTGAGCTTGCGCTCGACATAGTTGCAGATAGGCCAGCGATAAGAACAATCATGCCAACGCCAACTGGAAGTACCGTCGCTGCAATGTAAGGGAACGAGAAGTTCGGGTTATCCAGCGTTGGGTCAATAGCGTGCGCTGCCATACCAATGATTGCTGGAATGATAGAGAAGAAAAGGTACAACACACCAGACGCCACGAATGAACGACGGATAGTTGAAACGTCTTTACCAGAGTATATGCGTTGGCGGAATGAAGGCGTCGCCAGTACACCAACACCGATAACCACAGCCAGAGAAACAGCGGGCAGAATGCCTAGTTTATCGATTGCTAAAAAGCTCGTAGCAGCAGGGTCCATCGCAGCGTAAAGGTTATCCATGCCACCAATGTGGTTCACAGACATCACCGCCATCAAGATGAAGCCAGCAAAAAGGATGATAGCTTGAATGGTATCGGTCCATACAACCGCTGTGTAACCACCGATCACCACGTAGATAGTGAATGCCGCAGCAATAATGATCTTCGCAAGGTTCAGGTCGATGTCTGCAATCCACGCTAGGTACATACCGCCACCTAGAATGTGCGCACCTAACCAACCAATTGACGCGATGAAGATAAGTAGGCCAACCACGTTTTTCACGATTCGGTTAGCACCCACGTAATACGCGAGCTCTTCACTCATTGTCATGAAGTTCAGCTTACGGACCGGAGCAAACCATAACGCAAGCAATAGGATGCCAACAGCACCGCCAATTCCGTACAGAGCACCAGCCCAGCCATTTGCGTAGCCGAAGCCAACCGCACCCATACTTGAACCCGTGCCGACCATCGTCGCGACCGTTGTACCAAGTACTAAAAATAGTGGCAGGCCACGGCCGCCTAATAAGAAATCTTCGCCAGATTTTTGATTACGCGAGACAAACCAGCCTAACCAAATTAAAAAACATACGTACACGCCGAAGCCTGTAAGAAAAAGAGTGCTGTTCATTTGACACCTCTCAGTGAAATATTAAGCTCATTCCTGAACTTTTATTTATGATTCATTCATTTTATATTTCATATAATTACTTCATTTATTTTGTATATTTTAATTAAAGTAATTTTTATAAATGTAGGGTGAGAGTATTAAGGAATAATAACAGGGATAACTACGCCCTAATACTCTCTAAGTAGGTTATTGTGATTAGGTTATAACTAAACGCGGTCAGCGCGGTAGCAAGTCACATCTACTTCAACTTTCACGTCTACGACTAGGTCACAAACCATGCAGATACGGGCTGGTGGGTTAGCACCAAAGAACTCTTTGAATACCTTATTAAAAGATTGGAAGTAACGAGAATCTGTAAGTACAACCTTTACGTGTACTACGTCTTCTAGGCCGTAGCCCGCTTCAGTCATGATATCGACACAGTTTTGAATCGCTAGGCGAGACTGGTCAACAATACCGCCTTCAACCACTTCACCGTCAGTCATTGGTGTCTGGCCAGAAACATATAGGAAACCACCCGCTTCCGTTGCACGTGCAAATGGTAAATGTTGTCCACCTGTACCTGTACCACCTTCAACACCGTAACGTTTAATAGTCATTTTTTAACTCCAGATGTAAATATATAATATTGGTTATTCCAATAAACTTAATTTAAATAAAATAATTTCAGTTCTTTATATTCGTTAATTACGATAAATAAAAACGCCCGAACGATTATTTTGTACAATTCCTTTTTGGTAAGTTAACTCACCATTAACAAAGACACTCTCAATTCCTTCTGCAACTGAAATAGGATTTTCAAATGTTGCTGTGTCTTTAATATTCTTTGGATTAAATAAAACTAAATCTGCAAATGCATCTTGGCGAATCTCACCTCTTCCCGCGAGGTTGTAGCGCTTCGCAGACATTCCGGTCATTTTGTGAATCGCTTCTGGCAGCGCGAACAGTTTTTCATCTCGGCAGTAGTGGCCTAAGACTTTCGGGAAGGTGCCCCACAATCTTGGATGTGGATGCGGGTCATTCGGCAAGCCGTCTGAACCAACCATGGTCAGCTTGTATTTCAAAACGCGCTTTACGTCGTTCTCATCCATGCAGTGGTAAACCGCACCGGCTGGTTGAAGCGCTTTTGCTGCGTCCATCAACGGCAATTTCATCTCATCAGCAATCTGCTTAAGGGTTTTACCTGCATGCTCTGGTTTTGCTTCAGACCAAGTGATGAAGATATCGAAATCGTCCGTCACCTGTTTTAAATCTAACGTCGAAGAGCTCGCTGAATATGGGTAACAGTCGCAAGACACATCTTGGTGCTCTGAAACCTTATCCATCAAATCAAGTACTTCAACAGTTCTGCCCCAGTTGCCTGCACCTGCACATTTAAGGTGAGAGATAACAACCGGTACTTTCGCGTATTGGCCTGTCTCAAACGCCTCTTCCATCGCGCTTAAGATCTCTTCGAATTCGGTACGCATATGCGTGGTATAGATGCCGCCATGGCTAGACAGCACTTTGGCTAACTGCATCACCTCATTCGCGTTGGCTTGCTTAGCACTTGCGTAAGCCAAACCAGAACTCAAGCCCAATGCACCCTGCTCCATCGCTAAATCAAGGTTGCTTTGCATTGCTGCAATTTCTTCTTCGCTTGCGGTGCGTTGTAGGTCGTCCATCACTTGGTTACGCAGTGTGGTGTGGCCAACTAACGCTGCTACGTTCACCGCTGGTTGCGCTTGCTCCACTGCTTGTGCATACGCGGCAAAGGTTGGGTATTTGAAATCAGCCTGCGCGCCTAAAAGGTTCATTGGATCTGGTGGGTCGCCAGCCAAAACTGTAGGTGATGCACTGATGCCGCAGTTACCAACAATCACGGTTGTCACACCTTGGCTGATCTTTGGTAGGCAGTCTGGGTAACGAATAACATTGGTATCGTCGTGTGTGTGTACATCGATGAATCCAGGAGCTAATGCTAAGCCTGCTCCCTCAACCAACTGGCTGCAATCTTCATGATCGATTATGCCAATTTCGGCGATTTTTCCATCTCGGATTGCTACATCGGCACAAAACGATTGTTCGCCGGTGCCATCGAACACCTCTACATTTTTAATTATCGTATCGAACAACATTTCTCACTCTCTCAATCCACTCTGTTGATGGAGCTATATTAGAAATCCAGCCGATTATTTTCAGTGACAAAACACACATAATATTTTAATTTGTGTGATAGTTTCTATCACAAAACAAACATTAGATAGATTTAAACATTAAATAACAAACACTTAAATCATGTTAGGAATCAGCAATGAAACATAACCCTGCAAAAAAAGATGTTATAAAGTATCAAAAAGATTGTTTCGTCTTGACTGAAAGAGGCCAAAAAGGGAGAGCAGTATCACAAACTGAGAACGGCGTTTATCGACTGGTCGATGAAGACATTTCGCTTCCGGTAGCAATTATCAAGCAATCAGCGTTGACCAATAATCTGAATTGGATGCAATCATTCGCCGATCATCATCAGGTTAAATTGTCGCCACACGGCAAAACATCGATGACGCCTGATTTCTTTCGCCAACAGCTAGAAAATGGCGCTTGGGGAATTACCGTTGCAACACCTGCACAAGCAGAAATTGCAGCAATGGCAGGCGCAAAAAGAATCATCATGGCTAACCAATTGGTAGGTAAAACCAACATGGCGATCGTTGAACAGCTTATTAGTGAGTTCGACGTTGATTTCTATTGTTGTGTGGATTCATCAGTCAACGTGCAGCAACTCAACCAATATTTCGCCAACAAAAAACAGACGCTAAAAGTGCTGATTGAGTTTGGTGTTCCGGGTGGTCGTTGTGGTTGTCGTTCTCCTCAAGAAGTTTTAGAGCTGGCGCAAACCATCCAAGATACGCCTGCGCTTTCGCTAGCGGGTATTGAGGTGTATGAGGGTGTGATTCATGGTGACAATGCCGAGCAAGACATTCGCACCTTCTTAAACCAGGCACTAAGCTCTGTCGAAAGCCTTGCATCAGATGGACTGATCACAGGACAGCCAATCATCACTGGCGCGGGATCGGCTTGGTATGATGTGGTGGCAGAGTGCTTGGCGAACCTAACCGATTACTTGGCGATCATCCGCCCAGGTTGCTATGCCATTCACGATACTGGGATCTACCTAGATGCTCAAAGTAAGGTATTGCAACGAGCGCAAGTAAACCAAGGCTACGCGTGTGAACTGGGTGGTGACTTAGAATCGGCACTTGAGGTGTGGGCGTATGTTATCTCTCGTCCAGAGCCAACCAAACTGGTGATCGGGCTAGGGAAGCGTGATGTGGCCTTTGATGCTGGATTACCTATTGCTGAACGCGGATATCGCAATGGTGAAGCTATATCTGTGAAAGGTCTGACCGCTACTGCAGTGATGGATCAGCATACCTTTGTTGAAACGGACGGTTCTGCTGAGATTGAAGTGGGCGACATGATTGCGTTCTCAACCTCACACCCGTGTTTGACTTTCGATAAGTGGCGTTACATTGCTATCAGCGATGACGACTATCAGGTAACAAACTGGGTAGAGACCTGCTTCTAGCTCGATTTTTCAATAAGCTAGAATCAGCGAAGCATTCAGATATACTAACGGGGCTAAGGCTTAGCCCCATCAACAAAGGATCAGGATTCTTGAGTTTAGAAGTAGATATCATTTCACAAATAACCGAGCGTTTTCCCGCTCTTCGTGATGCCGAGAAAAAAGTCGCCAAGCTGATCATGGATGACATTGATTTTGCCGCCAAAGCCAGCATTACAGAACTCGCTGAAAACGCGCAAGTGAGTGAAGCTACCATTACCCGTTTTGCTAAGGCGATTGGCTGTAACAACGTTCGTGATATGAAGATCAAGCTTGCTCAAACCCTAACGGTTGGCCAGCGCTTTATTCTCGAACCGGTTAACCAAACTGGCTATCAAGGTATCTACGAGTCAATCAAGCAGAGCCTAGACATCAACCGCACTCTATTCAAAGAGCAAGATGTTGAAACTGCAGTAAACTGGCTGCATAACGCCAGACAGATCATTGCAATTGGCATGGGTGGCGGCTCAACCATCGCCTCTCAAGAACTGCAACACCGCCTGTTCCGCTTGGGTTACCCAGTGGTGTCGTACAACGATGGTTTAATGTCACGCATGGTTGCTGCCACGGCAGATTCCAACGATGTGATGGTGATGATTTCCGCGACAGGCTTTACGCCAGTGATCACCGAAACCGCCGAACTGGCGAAGCAATACGGGCTTAAGATCATCGCAATTACTCCGCAAGACACGCCACTGGCAAAGATTGCCAATATTGTTCTGCCAATTAAGCACATGGAAACTGATTTCATCTACAAACCATCGGCATCTCGCTACGCAATGCTAGCGTTAGTGGATGTACTTTCAATGGGCATGGCAGTCAATCACAAGAACCGCTCGCGCGATAAACTGCGCCGCTTGAAGGTTGCTTTAGACTCCTACCGAGGTGGTGGCGACCGACAACCTCTCGGTGATTAAACGTTACCGAAACCAAGCTTGTCGCAGCTAAATCAAAATAGAATCTGAATTAAAAAGCCCCACAGTATTCACTCGTTCGAGTCGATACGGCGGGGCTTTTTTAGTTCGGGTTTTTAATGAAATCAATTAGTTGAATTAATGGAATTTAAAATGAACTCGACGCGTTCTTCAACAGAGCTTTTCGGCACTTCCAGCAGCTGATAGTCAAATCGGGTATAGGCTTCCACCATCTTTTCATAGGTGGCGACCGCCTCTTCAAAGTCTTGTTTACGCTCGTGGTCATTGACGAAAATCGCCTCCCATGGCGGGAAGATAAAAACCTTGGCGTTGTATGCGAGCTCATTACAGCTATTTAGCAAGGATTCTGGAATAAGCAACGTTTCTAACAAGCTGTAACCGTATGAATCTACGATGCTTCTATCAAAGAAAACAAGTTGATCACTTGCCTCAAATGCTTGGTAATTGGCTAATTCTTCTCGCACCATCTCATCACGAAAAGCCACTTTGTCTAACCATGGTAAGGCACTCCCTTGTTGCTCAACTTGGTGCTTAATCACTTTACGCCCAACCTCTGGTGCGCAGCGATAGCCTTGGCTTTTCAAAGCGTCGATGACCGAGGTTTTGCCTGAGCCCGGGCCACCAGTAAATACAATTAGGTTATTCAAATGAACCTCTTCAAAGGGGGGAATTAACGAATTGGACCTTAACGAAAACCAAGTTAACGAATCAAGGACAGAATGGACTTAAATTCTGGTGCGCGGCAATCTTTCACAAGCTCGTATAAGCTCATTTCTAACCCAGTGATTTGAATGCCCGACTCTCGCATTCGGCAAATAGCTAGATCCTTATTAAGCGCCGTTCGAGAACTAATACAGTCGCTAACTACCTCAACCTTGTAGCCAAGATCCAACAACCCCATTGCCGTTTGATACACGCAAATATGAGCCTCAATCCCACACACCAACCACGTAGCCACATCCTTGGCTTGCACCGCCTCAACAAACTTGGGCTCATCACACGCGTTGAACGTGAATTTAGTTACTGGCTCAACCTCACTCAATAAGTCATTCAGTTCGCTGACTGTTACTCCCAATTTATCTGGATTCTGCTCCAAGTAAATGATGGGCAGCCCCAAAACCTGCGCGCCCTTAATCAGCTTCCCACAGTTAGAAATAAGTGTCTCACTCTCATCAACAAGGCGTGCGAGCTTGCCCTGAACATCCACAACCACCAAGCCTGTATTTTGTCTCATTAGCATGTGTATCCCTTTTTTGGCAACCTAACTCACTAAGCAATCTAATGGGTATGTTTTCTACTATGTAACGATTTAGCTTACAAAGCCATACAGTAATACGTATAAGACTACGGAATAATACTCACCAACGGTCGAAAGGCCGAAAACAAAAATAATTGATACTACATGACATTAAAGAGTGAGTAAGAACAATGAACAAATTCGCGAAATCAGCATTAGCTCTGGGTTTAATCGGCGCGGTTTCTCTTCCTGCATTAGCAGCAGGCACTGACGGTGGTGCGTACATCGGTGGCGGCCTTGGTGTGTACCAAGATTCTGATACAGACGGTCAAGGCAACCTAGACTCAGACGGCATGGGTTACAACCTATACGGCGGCTACCAGTTCAACCGTATCGTAGGTGTTGAGCTTGGCTACAACGACTACGCAGACTACAAAAAAGGTACAGAAAAAATGTCTCCAACGTCTGTTTCTGTATCAGCAAACCTAGGTTACACGTTCGACAACACGATTCGTCCGTTCGTATTGGCTGGTTTAAGTTCTGTTGACCTAAACGCAAACAAGAGCGCTGGTTACGCTGATGACAGCGGTACAGGTTTCCACTTCGGTCTGGGTGTTGAATACACGCCAATCGAAAACCTAACACTACGCCTAATTTCACAAGCTGATGCTGTAAGCGTAGAAAACTACTACGGTCCATTCAAAACCGAAGATAAGACACTGGCATTCAGCAGTGTTAGCCTAGGTGGTTCATACAACTTCTAATGTAGCGAGCCTACGTAGAACAACCTAACGTAAATAATTCACTTTGCTGTTCCACCTTGTCATGAAGGTCACTCAGTAAAGTGAATTTTTCGTTTCTACTGCCCCAAACGCGTCATTTCACTTTAGCCAGTTTATCGCTCATCATCGTCGATTTGAGCTGTATAGATTGATATTAGAGCTTTCTTGATAGCGAGGCTAAAATAAAGAGATAAGAGGCGCAGGAGACAAGCATAGTGAATCTACCAAGTGTAAATATGTCGATAAACAAACTGCCCTTTGTATTGGCGGTATATTACCTGCTGATTATCAACATACCGCTCTCCCAAGAACTATTTAGTATTGTTCAGTCCTCAAAATCTGAGAGCCTCTGGTTTGTTCTATCCATTCCAATCTTCTTCCTCGCAGCGTTCAACTTCATCTTCCAAGTCTTCAACTGGCCGATGTTCTCCAAGCCATTCTTTATCTTCTTGCTCATCACCTCAACCCTCGTCAGCTACAGCATGTTCAGTTACGGCATCTATGTAGACTATGGGATGATAGAAAACGTCTTCGAAACCAATAGCGGTGAAGCAGCCAGTTATGTAAGCGCGCACTCCGTGCTATGGCTGGTACTCATGGGTGGTATTCCATCTCTCGTCCTTTTGTTCGCGAAATTAGAAAAAGAATCGTGGAAAGACTTCCTAGTATGGAAAGCAATCGGGCTTCTTTCATCTTTGATCGTGATAGCCATCATCGCAGGGCTGTTTTACAAAGATTATGTCTCGATTGGTCGCAATAACTCGCACATCAAAAAGATGATCATCCCGACCGAGTATGTAGCATCGACGGTAAAGTACATCAATAACACCTACATCAAAGAGCCTATCCCCTACCAAGAGCTAGGATTAGATGCGAAGCAAACACCGCAAGCCAAAGCAGCAACCAAACCGACGTTACTGGTGTTTGTGCTTGGCGAAACCGCGCGTGTATATAACTACCAATATCATGGCTATGAGAAAGAAACGAACGCTCACACCAAACCTTACAACCCGATATTTTTCTCTGATGTTCAGTCGTGTGGAACCGCCACCGCCGTATCTGTACCCTGCATGTTCTCTAACATGAACCGTAGTAACTACGACCGTGATAAAGCCTACAACCAAGATAACGTGGTCGACATCATGAACCGAGCCGGTATTCACTCAATCTGGCGAGAGCACGATGGTGGAGACAAGGCCGTTGCACATCGAATCAAAGAGATGACTCTCGTCGCCAAAGATAGCGACCCTTTGTGCAATAAAGACGTATGCTACGACACAGCGATGTTAGAGAACTTTGAGCAAGATACTCAAGATCTTAAGCAAGATAGCATCATTTTCTACCATATTTCTGGTTCTCATGGCCCGACTTACTTTGAACGCTATCCAGAAGAACATAAGAAATTCACCCCAGACTGTGCTCGCGCCGATATTGAAAACTGTACCAAAGAAGAAGTGGTCAATACCTACGACAACACCATCTTGTACACGGATTTCTTCCTCTCACAGGCGATGCAAAAACTAGAGAAACTGACCGACAAATACAACGTGGCGTTGATGTACGTGTCCGATCACGGCGAGTCATTGGGAGAAAATGGCGTCTACTTACATGGCATGCCTTATTCTCTCGCTCCAAAAGAACAAACCCATGTCCCAATGATCGTATGGATGTCTGATGGCTTTGCCGAGCAAAAAGGGATAAGCCAGACTTGCTTAAGAAAGGCAGGGAAGGAGCAGAGTTTTTCACACGATAACTTGTTTGACTCCCTACTTGGCTTAATGGACGTACAAACCTCTGAGTATCGGGAGAACCAAGATATCTTTGCTCCGTGCCGCTCGTTTTAAAAGAGGCTTGTGTACTTTTAATTCCAAAGAGTGATTCTCGTATTCACTAACCATCACAACGAAACCAAGGGTGGTAAGGGGTTTAAGTCAACCAAAGGCGCGTTTTGCCAGTGACTGTCGTTGGCAAATAGCCACATTGGCGCAACCGAATTTTGTTTGAGTGAAGTGACGTCCACTAACACCAGCAAAGCGTAAAAACGATGTACATAGTCAACGGTCTCTTTAGGTAATCGTAAATCGGAAAACTGCCGACTGCTCGCCTTTTTGACGGCCCGTTGCACTCGCCCTTCTCCAGCATTATATGCCGCAAGAGTGAGGTTAATATCTCCATCAAACTTGCGGTACAAAAAATCGAGATACTGCATCGCCGCATGAGTGCTGGGTTCAATCTCAAACCTTTGATCTTGCCTGTCATTAACCGTCAAACCAAACCTTTCAGCAGTGGCTGGCATCAACTGCCATAAACCTGCCGCTTTAGCGGGAGATACCGCATTGGCGTTGTACGACGACTCAAGCATAGGTACCAAAACCAAGCTATCAGGGAGTGACCGCTCAGCAAGCTGCCTAAAGATTTCGTTAACTAGTGGGTCGAACTCTTCTAGCTTTTTCAATATTTGGCTTTGATATGGTTTAAGCGTGTTGATATGGGGCTGGATAGCATTATGGGACGGACGACTTTGCGCATAACTGGAAGAAACTTGAAGACACATAAGGAACACCACCAGCCTAAATAACCAGTGTACGAGAAGTTGAGCGCTCAAACTTTTAGCCAAAACATCACTCCATCATCGTATTGTTTTTTATGCGTGTTAACTGTTCTTTGGCCGTGTTAGCTGTTCTTTATCCGTGTTAACAGCCAACTTTCAACCTTAAAAGCACACAGATGCTCTGTTCAATCAAAGACTTACCAAAAAAAGGTTAATACCACGATGGTACAACCCAAAAATACTGCGAAACAGATGGGAATGACTAAGTGCTTATCTTTCTCGAGAGAGATAAAACCTTGTGGCTGTTGCACAATAAACATCACCAACAAAATATTGTAGATAGCAATCAACAAACCTACGACAAAAACATCGAAATACAGCAAACTTGTCGCTAAATAGACATAATATCCAATTAAGATGTAATCAATCAGCACTAGCCAAGCTAGGCACTTACGTGTGTTAAACATGACGTTGAGTGATTCAGTCATATCGGCTTAGCACTTCAAAAGAGGTGACTGGTTGGTTCAACTCCGCTTGTCTAACGGCCCTTCTCTTACTGTCGGGCAACACCTTATCTAACTCATGCTGAGCAAGTGGCGAAGAGCCATTACCATTAGCGCTGCCAATCGCAAAAGACTTGTAGACCTTGTTTAATTGCGCCAACGTATTCGCCGTTAATATATAGAGTTCGATACGACGATTAATGCCAGACTTCGTGTTCTCATAATCGACTGGAGCGGTATCACTCATTCCAGTCACTTGGAAAATATGCCGCTCTTGCAGCCCTCCTTTATTCAAATAGTAACGTGCGCTGTTTGCTCTATTGCTTGATAGCTCCCAGTTCGTCATACGGCTTCCTTTGTAGCGACTGGCGTCCGTATGACCAGTAATGATCATCTTATTTTCAATATTCTCGAGTAAGCCTGCGAGGTTGAGTAACAGATCCTGATAAAAAGGCGTCACTTTCGCGCCACCTCGGAAAAACATCGGCCCTTTGTCTGAATCCGCAATCACCAATTTAGCGCCCTGTGGCGTAACAAAAACACTGACACTGCCAAGTGCATCAATACCGGAAAGCTCTTGGGTTATACGTTGTGCCAGCAGTTCAAGCTCCTGCTGACTGTTGAACTCACCTTGCAATACTGAGGTGTCGTTAATCCGATGAAGATCGGCATCATAGTGGGAGGTCGCGACATGAGGCAGTGGCAACGGGTTAATTGAATTACCGCCACTTTCACTAGTACCTAAGTGCATGATTGGGTCGTTGCCGTAAGCAAAGTAATTGAGGAGCTTTTTCTGATCATCAACATCCACGACCTGCAAAATCCATAGCACCAAGAAGAGGCACATCAACGAAATCATTAGATCCGCCATTGCGACCTTCCAACCACCATGTTGCAGTTCATTGCGCTTACGGCGGCCTTTTTTCTGAATAATGATTTGAGGTTGCTGCATCATCGTATCCTTAACTTGATGACGGCTGCTGTCTTAATACTTCAACCGCTTTCTCAAGTTCAACAAATGATGGCTTGTAGCGCGTCTCGATATTTTTTCGGCCGGCATTGGCACACATGTGAGCCGACTGCCCTTGCGCATAAGCGGACAATATCGACTTAACACACAACAAAGGCGCTAGCTGATTCTCAGACACATCTTTAATGCTGCTCGACATCGGGCCTAACACACAGTAACAACCAAAAACGCCAGTGAATGTACCCACCAATGCACCAGCAATGTTCTTACCAATTTCGCTTATCTCACCATCTAACCCCTGCATCGTGAGGATTATCCCCATCACCGCCGCTAAGATCCCTAGCCCTGGCATCGCCTCAGCAGTAGCATGCAGTTTCTCTGACGGCTTAGTGTATTCGTCTTCTAGATGTTCAATTTCTTCTTCAAGAAACGCCTCGAGTAAATGCTGAGATTGCTTGCCCGTAATCACCTGACGAAATGAATCGATAATGAATTGTGTGGTTAACGCGTCTTTGGTAATTCGAGGATACTTCGCGAAAATCTTGCTCGATTCCGGGTTCTCCACATGAATATCCAACGCTTTAATGTTCTTCACTCTCGCGGTGTTGATCAGCTCAAACATCAATGAAAGTAACTGCTGATAATAGTCCTTATTGTAAGGAGTAGAGCGAAACGCAATACCAACCTGTTGCACCATCAATTTAAGGGTTGAAGAGGTCGTAGACATCAGCAAGCTAGCGAAGGCTGCACCAAAAATAATGATGATCTCTGACAGCTTAAAGATGAACTCAAACTTACCACCAAGGAAAATGAAGCCACCAAAAATCACACTTAATACGACAACAATGCCGATTAACTTTTGCATACATCACTCTCCTTAATTCTGCTTTTGAGAATGTCTAAGCCTCGATGCTTGAGTCGATGCACCTTAATCTCATTGATATCAAGGACTAACGCCGTCTCTTTGGTGCTCAAGCTCTTCACATAAACCAGATACAAAATCCGCTGTTCCATTGCAGGGAGCGAGTTCAACACCTGTTTCACCTCGTTAAACAGCACTTCTTTGTCGGTTTCGGGCACAGCGGTTACCACCGACTCCAACTCGATATCATCAAACACATCCACGAGAGTCATGGCTTGCTGGTAATCTCCCGCTTCAACTCCTAAGTGTCGGCAGACTTCATTACTGGTTGGCTCCCTCCCGAGCTGCTGGAGTAACTGTCGCTCCGCATGTTTGATGCGGTTAACCAGTTGGCGTTTATCACGCTCCATGTAGTCACGTCGACGCAACTCATCGATCAATTCACCACGAATACGCACCGCAACGGCACGCCGAAAATCATCATTAGCCACATGATCAAACTTTCTCAATTCAATCACTAAGGTCATCATGGCGGTCTGTTTAAGATCTTCAAACGTGCCCTCATCCACCGCATAGCGATATTGATACAGCAAACCATTAATCAACTTAATGTTTTGCTGTAATACCAGCTTCTCAAGCTCTTGTAGCGTTGCTTGGTCATCGGTTTGAGTGTGTTGATATTTAGGCTGCATTAACATGGTGACGACCTATTGAAATACCGCTTTCGTCACAAGCACATCACCCACTTGCAAGCTTGGTAGCTCGTCCAAATCGTCTTTTAAATCGTCTTGAATGACATAGATAAACTGCTTGTTATAGAAGTAAGACGCCTCCTTCACACTGAATTTTTTGATGATTCGATTTTTGATTCGGCTCAGTTGCTCGTGCACGTAACCACTGTTCCTCTCTGGCGTAAACATAGAGACATCCAGTAGCAACAGGCTTTGTCGGTTACCTAAATTAATCGGCACCAGCACATTTTCTAGCTGAACCTCGATCTGTTGTGTTGGAACCGGCTCTGGCTCACTTGGGGTTAACCATGAACTCAAGACAGCCATATTCAGTTGATTGGTTTGATAAAACCAAAAACCTGTCACACATAGAGCAAGGGTTAAAGCAAAGGTGATAAATACTTTAATCATGTTCAGACCCTCGCTATGTATGCTTGGTATTCCAAAACATACTCTGGTTGCTCTTGCGCGTGATCATCACTGGAGGACAGACGTTCTTGCTCTAAGAGCTGATTTTGTTGCTTCGACTCAGGCTGGCGATGAGTCGGCTGGTCGAGAACGATATTTACCTCAGACAACTCGGAGTTTTGCGAGGTCAATTCGTGTCGCAAACGCTCCGATGTCGCCAAGATGGCTTCTCTAGTTAGCGCCGATGACGCACTCATTTGGATGTTAACTTTGTCACCGTCCATGCGAATGTACATCTCGACCTTGCCTAACTCAGGTGGATCAAAACGAATTCGAGCCGCCTGATTTAACGTATCGAACTGAAGCTGGATCTTGTCTCTCAAGACTTGATGTATCTGCCTTTGGCTCTCTAAACTAAGCTCTTTGGTCGCCTCTACCATCGGGGCCATCGCCCTAACATGGCTACTATCACTGGTAGTATTAACCGCTTCAACTAGGGGCAGCCCCGTTAACAGCGGTGTGTTGGAAATAGCTCCTAATTTGAGGCTTGCAGGAGTGGCGTTGAACATTGAGCTGGCCATCTGATGATTAGACGACAAAGCAAGCTCAGAGGAGGTGTAACTATTGGGCGTGTGACCAACAAATGAAGGCGTGCTCGCTTGCCAATCAATCCCTGAATATTCCACGCCCTTAGAAGACAATAAAGCGCTGCTCGTTGAACCGAATTCAAAACCCGCTCCCCGTCTTTGATTCATCAATTCCAACTGCTGGGTAACAAAACGAGCAATCGCACTTAACTGCGGTGGTTGAATCTGTGGCTGAAGCACAAGCTCTTGTGGCGAATCGAGCGACTGCACCGCCGCTCTATCACTTAGGTTCAACCCTTGCACTGCTGATTCCAATTGAGCTAGAGGTAAGTGAGAGTCAGTGCTATCAAGCTCAGGATTCAATAAATCAGGATTAGATAGTTGTGAGTAAGAAAGTATCGAATGAGAAAAACCAACCATGCCTTCAGAAGTGATACTGTTGGTCAGAGAAATAGGATTGGGAGAGCTTACAGACATAGACGAACTCACCTGATCGAGTACCGAAAATAGCGACTGAAAAGACTGTGCAAGCGGCGTCATACGTATCTCGCCCAGTTCTGAAGTCAATCCTTCAGAAGCGAAAGGGTCAGAAGCTAAGTGGTCAAAGGCTTGAGGCGCCGATAACGTACTCGCGGTGTTACTTTTCACCGAAGAACTTGCCGTCGACAGTACATCCAGACTGCCCCGATAAGACGACGTTTGTGCTTGCAATTCCATAATTACTCTCCCGCTCGGACCTGTGTCTGAGCATAAGCTTTGTCACGTTCACGTAGACTGATATTGTTACTAAGCTGCTGTTTTAATATGGCTTGTTCATGGTTCACCAAGATTCGGCATTGCTCATGAACCAACTTAAGTCGCCTAACGATAACAACATAGTCAGGGTGCGACTGTTCAACGGCTACAAGCACCTTTTTCACTAGCAGATTAAGCTTCGCGATCTCTGCAAATTTTTTACGATTTGCTGCATCCTCTAACTTACTGACAAGGCGTCCTAGCTGTTTAGGACTGGGCTTCATCAAGCCACTCCATGGCACCTTCCCAGCCCTCTTTGAGATCGGTCACGACGCCAATCAACTTAACAATCAGCTCAGTATTCATCTCTTTTGACGCCTCAAATACAGTCGCTATGGCATGCTCATACAAGGCGTGTATGTTTTGGATAAGTTCTTCCCCGGTCGATAAATCCATAGACGCATCAAGCCCGACTAAGATATCAATCGATTTTTGTGTCGCTTTGGATTTGAGCTCCAAGTCTTTGGTTTCAATTGAAAACTTGACACTTTCCAACTCTTGAATCAGTCGCTCATGTAACATACAAATCAATTCAAAGCTCGACGACACTGAAGCATTCGCCGTCACTTGAACATTGGCATAATTGGCTTGCTGCTGTTTCCCTAAAAGCATGTGTAGCTCCTTAAATCGTGAAAAGTCCCGATACCGAATCCAATTGGCTACTGAGTGAATTCAATTGAGTAAACTGAGACAAGTAACGGTTGTAGTAAGTCTCATAGCGAGTGTCGAGCGCCGCTAAGGCGTCATTAATGCGGCTCTTTTCATTGTCGAGCGTATCTATTCGTCGATTCAGGGAGCCATTGGAAAAGTCGATATAGGTTTCAAGTTTGCTTTCAAATGCTTCAAAAACTCCACCACTTCCGGTAAATAGCGTTTCAAAATCGACCGTCGCTGCCGCACTTTCAAATTTGCTGGAGTCCAGGCTGAGCTTGCCATCACGGTCGATTTCGAGCCCTAACTCAAACAATCGAGTACCGTTGTAATCATCACGAATAACGCTAGCCAATTGGTTTTCAATACTGCGCACTGCGCTATCTGAGGCCAACACTCCCCTTGCCTCATCCTCATTACCAGAGGCAGTTAGGTTAGTGATCTCGGTAACGGCGCTGTTATAAGCATCGACAAACTCTTGTAAGGAGGCCACCGTGGCAGAAAGATCATCACCTATTTCAATCTTTGTTGCTGAATCTCCGGCGTTGTTCGCCTTAGTCAGCGTAAGGTCGACCCCATCAATGAGCGATTCAAAGGTATTACTTGAGTTAGTAAGTTGAGTGCCAAACTCACCACCGAGTGCGATCACCGCATCTTGGGCGGTTTGCATAGGTGCAGCGCTTGCTGTCGCGACAACTGTGTCCCAACCGCTTGCTGCATCTGCAGACAAAGTAAAAGCAGCATCAGCACCTTCATTTTCAGAACCAAACAGTACTTTCATCGCCCCTTGCGACTTAACGAGAGTAGCTTGAATAGAACCGTCAAATTGATCATTAAAGTAACTGACAAACTCGCTGTACGTGACATCACCGCTTACGTCAGTGTCTGCATCCATAATATTGATGTCTGTAGTAACGCCGTCTTGAGTGACAGAAAATACGCCCCCCGACGCCATCACATCATTTGAATCAACTGAATTAGCATCAAAAACCACTTGATGATTGGAAGCCATCTGTTGCACAAAAACATCTAAGTTGATGTCATTCACACCAGAGTCGACGGAGAGAGAGAAATAGTCATCACTCGATGTCGAGGTTGACGTTTGAGTGAGACTTGAGCCCGATTTCGTGAATTCATAGATCTTGTTTTCGAGAGATTGAAGGGCCGTTTTAACTTTACCGATAGCGGATGTTTTAGAAACGATCATCGACAGCTTTTGGTTATAACGAAACTCAAATGGCTGCACATCTAAACTGGCAAAATTGCTGGCTAACTGAACCGCGTCAACGTTCATAACCCCTCCCCTTAATTCTATAGGAGGTACAGCTCTACCCTCCTAGTGGTCGGCTATCTATAGCCGTTACTGCGTAAATAATTACTGCTCAAACTAGCCCAATAAGCTCATCGCCAACTGCGGCACCATTTTCGATGCACTCAGCATAGAAGCACCTGATTGCATGAGCATTTGCTGTTTGCTCATCATTCCAGACTCAGAGGCAAAATCGGTATCCATGATTCGACCTTTAGATGCATCCAAGTTTTCAGTCATATTGCCTAAATTGGTAATGGTGTGATCCAATCGATTAATGTTCGCACCAAACTGTGCACGAGTACTGCCTAACTCACTAATAAAACCGGCTTGACTCGTTATTTGCCCACCAGCACTCGACTGCGTGGCGATTGAAGAAGCGGCATAAACACTAGATAGAGTTGTACCCGCAGTAGGCGCTGTTCCGCCATAGTTGGATGCAGTGAAACCACCAAAAGCCGCACCATTTGTCGTCGTAGTTTCATCCCAGGCATCCGCGAGCGCTAAATCAGCAACTGCACTACCCGTTCCAGCTTCAGCTTGACTAAGTAAATCTGAATAGCTGCTATATGTTCCTGCGAGATCACCACCACCACTTTCAGCAACAACGTTGGCATCAAGTTGCGCTAATGCTTGATTCCCCCAGCCAAATGCATCAAGGGCTTGACCGATAGCATCTGCATTTGAAGAAAGATCCACACTCAACGTTTCTGTCGCTGTTGAACCAATTTGAAAAGAGACCGCTCCTGAAGAGAATGAACTTGGATCGGTCCCTGCAAACAAGGAACGACCACCAAAATTGGTATTTTCAAAGATGTTTCCAAGTTCCCCAGCAAGTTGTTCAAACTCCGACTGCATCGCACTTCGATCTGCAAAAGTGTTTGTACCGTTGGCAGCTTGTGTAGCTAGATCATTCATTCTGTATGCAATATTGGTCATCTCATCCAGAGCACCTTCTGCCGTTTGCATCATAGAGATTGCATCTTGTGAATTTCGCATTGCGACATTCAAGCCTCGGCTTTGAAGATTTAATCTGTTAGCAATTTGCAAACCCGCTGCGTCATCCGCAGCTGAGTTAATTCGAAAGCCGGTAGACAGTTTTTCCATTGATTTGGTTAACGCATTGTTGGTCGACTGCAATGTATTTTGAGTCACTAAGCTTGCGTAATTTGTATGTACTGATATAGCCATCTGATGTTCCCCATCTGTGTTTGCTGTTCACTAACTGTTAACGACAGAGGAAAATTTTCATTTCATATTTTTCGAAAAAAGATCACTAAATTTAAAAATAGCAAGACTCAAAAATGAGAAGTGCGTAAAAATATCCTAGTATATTAATCAACAATATTCATAATAATGGTTGTTATGAGACACGTATTTAATGCAGTGGCTGCAAGGCTAACAATTCCAATTGTGTTGCTCATGATCTTGGCGATGGTGATTTTGCCGCTGCCACCTATTCTATTGGATGCGTTTTTTACCTTTAACATCATGCTTGCCATTGTTGTCTTACTGGTCAGCAGCACCGTTTCGCGAGTGCTTGATTTCTCTATATTTCCATCACTATTACTTGTCGCAACCTTGCTTCGATTAACTCTTAACGTCGCCTCTACCCGTATTGTTCTGCTCGAAGGTCACAATGGCGGAGACGCCGCAGGTAAGGTCATTCAATCTTTCGGTGAAGTGGTTATCGGCGGGAGCTACGTTGTCGGTATCGTAGTGTTCGTGATCTTGATGATCATTAACTTTGTGGTTATCACCAAAGGGGGCGAACGGATCTCCGAAGTATCTGCTCGCTTTACTCTGGATGCCCTACCAGGGAAACAGATGGCCATTGATGCCGACTTAAATGCAGGCGCAATCGATCAGAAAGAAGCGAAAACTCGACGCTTAGAAGTAGGAGAAGAAGCTGAGTTCTATGGAGCAATGGACGGTGCCAGTAAGTTTGTTCGTGGTGATGCGATTGCGGGGCTATTGATTCTATTCATCAACTTAATAGGTGGGGTGCTGATAGGCATTTTTGAGCACAACCTCAGCGCAGAAGCGGCTTTTCAAACCTATGCCCTACTAACGATTGGTGATGGTCTAGTTGCACAAATTCCATCGCTGTTACTGGCCACCTCTGCCGCTATCATAGTGACGAGAATCAGTGACAACGATAACGACATGGCGCAGACGGTGAAAAGGCAGTTACTTGCGTCACCGAACAACTTATACATGGCAGCAGGGGTTATGTTTGTTATCGGTAGCGTGCCAAACATGCCACACTTAGCCTTTTATACCTTTGCCGTCTTGCTAGCGTTCGTCGGCTGGAGACAATCGAAATTTCAGCATGTGACACCCGATACCAGCCCCGATTTAGATACGCTTCCTCAGCCCCACCAAGAAAACACCATCGATTGGAGCATTATTCCCAACGTCGATGTGATCGCTTTGTCGTTAGGCTTCAAGCTGGTTCCTTTGGCGAGCTCACAAAAGGGCGGCAATTTGATTAAAAGCATCCGTGGTAGCCGAAAAACACTCAGTGAACAAATAGGCTTTGTGATGCCAGAAGTGGTGATCACCGACAACCTTTCACTCAAGCCTTCTGAGTACGCCATTAGCATTGATGGTGATGAGATTGAGCGTGGTGAGGTGTATGCCGATAAAGCGATGGCAGTCGGCAACCATATTGACCACCCAGACCTGGATGGCATTGTTGGTATCGACCCTGCCTATCAGCTTCCAGCCCTATGGATTAAAAAAGGCGACAAAACCAAGGCGATCAACCATGGATTTCAGGTCATTGAAGTACATGATGTTATCGCGACCCACGTCAGCAAAGTATGCAGCGAACACCTAGACAACATCTTCAATTACGATGATGTAAAAGCCCTCAACCAACGACTTGCTATGCAGCATCCTGAGCTTGCAGAGAACCTAGCAAACGTCATTAGCCCGAACCTACAAATGCAGGTCATCCGTCAGTTACTGGCTCAACAAGTGCCTATCATTAACGTAAGGACCATCGCTAATACCATTATTGAAAGCGTCGACACCATAAAAGACCCAATCTTGCTGTCCTCAAATATTCGGGTCGCGTTAAAACGAACCATCGTCAATTTGATCTCACCAAACAGCAAGACCATCCATGCTTTCATTATTGGAGCAACCTTAGAAGGTGAATTGAAAGGCGCGATCTCTTTGAGCCAGCAAAGCGATCCCAATATTCCTCTCGACTCGATTCCTGTTGAACCGACTATCTTGCAAAAGTTCCAAAATCGCATGCCGACCATAGTACAAACCATGCAGAGCCAAAATCTGCCGCCAGTCATAGTTGTGCCGCCCACGACACGCCCAATGATCGCCAAGTTAGCAAAAGCCTTTGCCAAAGAGCTGATTGTGCTGAGTTACAACGAGATCCCAAATGAGTATGGGTTGAACGTATTGGGGGATGTGGAATAAGTCATAAGAGGCAAGAAAGAAGCCCATCCAAGCTCAAGAAAGCCTATTGATGAACTTCTGTATCCATTTACCTTCCCGCTAAGCCAATGAATGGTAAAACACGCTGACGAAAGATGAGTTCTCCATTCAACAGGCGGGAATCTATTCATCCTATTGGGGCAAGACAACCTGACCAGAGACGATCGGGAAAGTGTTTGTGGTTGGCTTTTTAGCCAAACGTACGGTCGTTGAGGCACCGCCGATTTCGTAAGTCACATCGTATCCATCAACTTGTGTCGATGTGGTGTATTCGGTGCTGCAGCGTTGCTCGGTGGTCGTTATTGTATCGTTTTTCTGTGCGTTATCTTGAATCTTACGCCCTGTCATTGCACCTGCTACCGTGCCAACGGCTGTTGCGATGGTTTTTCCTGAGCCACCTCCAACTTGGTTGCCCAAAGCAGCCCCAGCAGCAGCGCCGCCGATCGTGCCTATAATCTTGGCTTCGTCTTTCACCTCAGCTTGTCGAGTAACCAGCACATTGTGGCAAACCTGATGAGGCGTTTTGACCGATTTAGTGACGGCTTCAACTAACGTAATGTTGGCAAGAGTAGGGGCAGAAGCTTCCTCTTTACACGCTGAGAGTGTCACCACGGTTGTTGCTGCCATTACCACTGCTTTGATTTTCATTGTCTTTCCTTAATTATGTTTTTGTATCGGAGGGCATAATAAGGATTAAAATTAGTGATATTTCAGCGGTGAATGAATTCTATGTCATTGTCTGGTGAAGAGTCAGAGCCAGATAATCACACTGTAAAATTATTATCATGGCGTGGTGATTTACTATACAAACGTAGATTACGGGAGGATTTAGAATACTCGAACTCTATTTTTTTCAATGACTACTCCGCGTAACAACTTTCCAGATTGTTGGTTCTTAACTGAGACCGTATCGCCTACCAGCCCACTTTCCAACGCCATTCCTAACGTTTCTAAACGGATACTTTTCGATTGAAAAACCACATCCACAGCGTGCCCCTTTTCAACGTCATAATCCAAATACATGGAAGAAGTAGTCAACAAATCTCCCTTGTTCAATGAGCGTTTGATTTTGCTGCCAGCGATTTCACTAGCCTTGAAGAACACTTTTTGATCTTTGTAGAGTTTGATCGGTTCAATCGCAATATCATCATGCGTCAGTCTTTGGCCTTTCTTAAGCGCCTTATTGGCTGTCGCAGTCCAGACGGTTATTGTCGACGTTGAGGTTGCTGAAAGAGTCCACCTCTCAGACTCACAGCGCACGTTCCACTTTTGTTTGCCAAGCTTGATTTTACTTCTATGAGTGACTTCAACCGACTCGCTACACTGTGGTAACTGATGAATGGCTCGAGAAAAGCGGATCTGAATATCCAATTGGTACTGTTGGGGGTAACGGTAACGAATGGTTTGTTCAATCAGCGATTGGATTTGAGTAGAAAGTTGTTGTTCAAGAGTAATGTTGCCGACTTCTGCACTCACCTTGGTCACACAACCAAGGGCCAACAGGCATGTGCTAGCTAGTTTTAATAACTTAGCCATACACCGCCTCAACCTAAACATTGACCCTTAATTGATGCTTACCAAGCGCCTCTTCCATTGCTTGATGCTGCATCACCATGACACTGCCTTGGCGCGCCAACTTAGTTTTGCACTGCTTGATGGTCAGCTCGATTTCCGTATCCAAAGTTTGAATACGTTGTAGTGCTTTTCCTTTGAGCCGAGCCTGCATACTTTTTGCGTACTGTCTGTCTTCACACCCCAGTCGCTTGGCCAGAGCAAATCGCTTATCGTCAGCGTCTGCTAGCCGTTGAGTCAGTGATGTGATCGCTTGATTGAGCGATTCCAGCTTCTGATACTCGCGGTTTAATATCGCCACACGGATGTCATCTAGACGTGCGGACAACTCGCCTGACAAAGCCAACACATGTTGACCATAAGTAATGTAACCAATCAGGTCGCTTCTACGTTCCATGATCCAATCTCGTAATGACTTTCGCTAGTTCATCCATATCAAACACTAACTCTCCCGCGGAAATTTGCGCTTTAATCTGCTCGACTTTAGCCGTATCGATATCTTCAACACCGTCAAAAAGGCTCTTGGTGTTATCGAGCAACTCCACCTCATGTTGAGAGAGGTTAATCGGCTTCACCTTCGCTTTTTGATCCGGCTCTGTCTTTTTGTTTTGAACCACATCTACCTGAGTATGAGGCACAACGTGTTTTACATTGTCGACCTTAATTTGACTCATCTCTGCCTACCCATTTTGCTGCACTACTAATTAACTATAACGGCAGTATTTCGTCTCTGTTTCACCTTTTTCTCAATAGTTTGATTACATTGTCTCTGGTTGGCCCACTAAAGCCGCGATGAATTGACTTCAGCGACAGCTCTGGGTTACTCACTAACTGATGTTTAAAACTGCCTAATTTGTGCAACTCAGGGTGTGAACAAAACGCGATAAGCTGATCAGCTTTTTGCCTTTTCATTTTCAACATTTTCGATAATGCCAAATACAGTTTATTGACCCGTTCAAGCAAGGCATCGATTTGTTGATTCGAGCCCGGTTCATTAACCAACAAGCGACTGATGTCGTCCAACACTGGATAGCGAGCTTGAACCTGCACCGCAATCGGTGGTCCTGCAGCGTACCGACCACCTTGCCCGGAAACGAAGACCTGCCCATCCCATAAACGCCATTGTTGGTCTCGAATGCCGATCACGAACTCTTGTTGTGCATTAATTCTGAGCTGCAAATGCGCATAAGCAAACATCATCTTGAATTGTTCTAACAATACCTCTCTGTCTTCAGAGCGTTCAAACGCTAACGGTATCAAGCGGTTATTGATGTACAGAGAGACAACCTCATCACGAAACCGCTCTCGCTGTAAGTCGAGCCCCGGAATCGTAAATTCGATAAAAGGGTTATCGCCTTGAATCGGTGCAAAGCTTGAGTCCACCACATAGTCACCAAACAATCTTTTCTGGCTCCAAAACACCAATTTTTTCTTAATCACATCGATGTGGTTAGCTTGCTCTGGGCTGTATTGATTCAGCTCTGCTAATTGGCGCAGCTTAATCAATTCACTCGCCACGGTTCGTAGCACTTCCCCAGCCATCATGAGCCTGCTGTACATTTTGTGAGAGTCTGCGACTTCAGCAATCAGCTTAGGTCTTTCTTGCAAGTTCATTTGCACCATTTGCTGTCTAATGAGTGCATTATTCGGCTTGTTGCTGGTCAGCTTTTCTGGCTTCTTGATCTTCCCTGTCGTTGTCGGATTCACCTGATTCTTGCGCTGCGTAATACCCGTGAGTTTCATACTGCCTCTCCAATTAGGTCAACCTTGGCTCATTAGCAAAGTTCAGCTTGATGATCTCTTCCGATTGCATTTGTTTGACGATTTCAATGATATCTTTGCGTGCTTGCTCAACCTGACTGACTGGCACCGCACCAATGCGCACCAGATTCTCTTTAAGCTCTGTCGATACCCGTTGTGGCATAGAGTTAATGATGTAAAGGCGGCAATCTTTATTGGTACCTTTCAGAGCATAAGCCCATTGCTCTAGGCTGACTCTTTCGTTAATCAGGTTGATGGTCTCTAGGTCTTGATTGAATAGGGTGAAGAAATCAAACATAGCCTCTTCCACCAGCTCTGCGGCTTCAGCGTCTTGATCATGAAGGAATTGGAATAAATTGCTTTTGTCACCGGAATAACGATTGATGAGGTTCGCGACCACTTTCGAACCTTGCAAGCTAGCAGACCCGCCACTGTGATAATTGATTTTACAGCGATCGATAAGGTCTTTGAGCGTCTCCATCAGACCCGACGTGAGAACCTGCGTCTTAGATATTTGCAATATTAACGCGTGGCACTCTTCTTCCTCATATTCATCCATCACACGGCCGCTGTATTCCAAAGGGAGGTGGGCAATCAACAACGCTTGCAGGTTGATGTGCTCTTTTTTTAGGTCATTAACCAAGAGCTCCGGGGGAATCCACGCCAGCTTCTCAGCATGTGAACGGATCTCGTCACCATAAATCTCCGATACAAGGTCTCTCGCCAAATTACCGTTTAACGTCTTTTCCAACACATTGGTGATGTATTGTCGTGTTCCGCCGAGAATCCCGGAGTGCTTACGAAAATCATCAAAAAAGCCCGACAAAGAGACCAAGGCATCCTTGGCTTTAATGTCCTTCATCTTGCTCATGGCGTGCGTGATCTGTTTTATCTCTTCATGGGTGAAGCCTTTCAGTACCTCAGAACCGATGTCTTCTCCCATCGTTAGCACCAACATCGCGACGCCATCCACTGATTGATAGGTTTGTTTGCCATCCATGCACCTTCTCCTACTGACTTTTATTTGGTTCGTTATGCTTGTATCCAAGTACGTAAAATTTCAGCTACCCTATTCGGATCCTCTTTTGCGATTAGCTTGAGGTGTTTAATTTGAACTTCGAGTGGGCTATCTGCAGATGGCAGGTTGTCATCGAGCGCTTTAATACCGGTTGCATCAATACCTAAGGAATCCAGTTTGGATTGCAATGCAGCATCAGCGGCACGCTCCTCTTTGGTTATCACGTCATCGTATTCCATGCTTTCCGCTTCCAGCTCTTCTTGCTCCGCTGACTTAGTGAGGTATTGAGCGAGAGGTCGCAGCACCACCATGATCATCAAGCCACTGAGCATCACACCTAGCAGATATTTAAGAGGCTGCATGATATGCGTGTTCTCAAACCAAGCTATCGGAGCTTGCTCTGGAATACTCGCAATCACAAAAGGGAAGTGAGTGATGTGAATGCTGTCGCCGCGCTCAGTATTAAAACCGATGGCCGAACGAACCACATTCTCAACATTAGTAAGCTCTTCAGGTGTCCAAGTTTGATTGGGGTTCGCTAAATCGTTGACCACAATAGAGACTGATAGGGTTTGCAATACACCTTGCTGGTGCTGAGTATGGCGAACCTTGCCGCTCACCGCATAATCACGCGATGTTTCACTTCGATTAACCTTGGCGTTGGGCTCTGGTTGAGGCTCTCCATCGGTCACGGGGGGGGTGTTACTCAATGCCCCCGGGATCCCGAGCGCCATCGACGACTCGTTCATGTCACTCAGTAAGGTCTCTTTTCGCACCACGGGATCGGCGTAGATCTCTTCTGTTTCTTCCACCTTAGAGAAATCAATATCACTGGCAATTTGCACTCGAAAATTAGCCGCACCGAGAATCGGAGTCAGCATGTCCGTCGCTTGAGCAACCAAGTTTTTTTCAAGGTTGCGCTTGTAATCAGATTGCTTGCCAGTTGTCACGGTAATGTCCCCAACTGTCGCATCATTCGATAACAAACGACCGTGTTGATCGACCACTCGCACGTGTTCCGATTTAAGCCCTATCACCGCACCAGACACCAAGTTAATGATTGACTCAACCTGCGTCGGCTTAAGGTCCATCCCATTGATAATATGCACAATCACAGAGGCTCTCGGCTGCTCAGCGTCATCACGCATAAACAAGCTTTCTTTGGGTATCGCTAAATGAACACGAGCCAAACTCACGGCACTCATGGTAGTAATACTGCGTGCTAGCTCACCCTCTAGAGCATGGCGATAACGAGCATTTTCCATAAACTGACTTTCGCCAAGGCTCTTTGAGCTATCCAGTGAATCAAAACCACTCGGCAATTGTTCTTTTAAGCCTTTCGACGCCAATATCATCCGGATCTTGGCGACATCACCTTCAGGCACCAGTATTTGTCCATCGTCCTGACTCAGCTGGTAACGTATTGATTCCTCGTCCAACATATGCAGCACTTGGCTAGAATCGAAGTTTGCCGATTTACTATAGAGGGGTCTAAACCTTTCCGATGACGTCCACAACATAATCACGATGATCGCCGCTGTGATCGTCGCAAAAATAGTGATGATAATGACGTTGCGCTGTGAACTCTGCCAAAACATGGTGAGCCAGCCAGAGGCCTCCGTGAGCTTCTCTTTGGCGGCTCCCATGTTGTTGGTCAACGCGGGTTGAGTTTCTGCTTCTCCTGCCATCGCTGATCCCTAGCCTAAATTGGCATTTTTATGATGTCTTGGAAGTTAGACACCATCTTGTTGCGCACTTGCATTAATGCATTGAATGAGAGCTGGGCTTTCTGAGATGCGACCGTCGCCCCCAATAAATCATCACTTTTTCCTAACTCAACAGCGGTGATTTTTTCAGATGCATGAGACTGGTATCTATCCACTGTATCGAGCACACTTTTCAAGGTATTGCTAAACGCCAGTGAATTGTCCGATACCGGATTTACCGTGTGATTGTCATGCGTAATGCCCCTCACCATGGCTCCCGTGACGGCTTGGTTAGAGAACGGATTGCTGGCAACCTCTTGTTGCTGCTCTATCTTCCCTAACATGGCTTGTTGCATCTGGACTGCAGTCATCTTTTCCATTGTTTACCCTCGCGGTTGCATCACTTGCTCACTAACCGAATCTCTACACGACGATTCTTATCCCGGCCTTGTTGAGTCGTGTTGTCGTACTTTGGATAACGGTCACCGTGACCACGTATCTCAATCATTTGCTTTGACACACCATTGCCCATAAACCACTGCGCAACGTCGGATCCTCGCTGCTTTGAAAGTTGCAAATTAGCGACGGAATCACCGGAATTATCGGTGTAACCATCAATCAGAATTTTAATGATTCTCGAATCTCGTTTGACCAAGGTGCTGATGTCGTTGATGGTGCGCTTCTGCCCTTCAGTGAGATCCACCGCGCCCTGTTGAAAGCGCAGTTCGACTCGACGCGCATGTTGGAAATTAACAGGCGGCAAGCCATAACGACATTCATTAAATTGCTCTAAAGCAGGCTTAAAGTTGGTGGTTGGGAAATAGACATCAAAGTCCATCGCATTGACGTTAAACCAAGCGCCACTCGCCATATCATCCAGCATCAAGGTGGCGCCATCGTCAGTCACCAGCGCCGCCCCTTGCTTGTTGACTCTTTCAATGGTGGTTGTGGTGTAAGACCGAGACGTTCCCCATACCGGCTCAGTCGTATTGAATGACGTTGAGGTCGGCAGTGAGCGCACACCTCGCTTTTCCACTCTGACTTTCATCGGGCTTGCTGCCAGCAAGATGAATTGCACTGAAAAGCCAGTATGAGGATCGAAAGAGTTCAGTTCACACATATCGACAGATTCCGTGAACTGCCACTCGACGCTATCGAAGGGAACGATATAGCGCTGTGCCGAAGCCGGAGACGACATTACTCCCCAGCTTATTAAACATGCGCTCAGCACCTTGCCAAATCGACGTCGAAAAGCAGAAGAAATGTCTAAGCTAGCGCTTGCCCTAAAGTACTTATTCATAACAGGTCAAACAGTGAGATTCCGGCAACACGCGCAAAGGTCTTTTGTGTAGCTTCGAGCGCGATCATGCCTTGGTTAAGTTCAACGGATGCCTCGGCATAATCCAGCTCCTCTAGCTCAGAGCGAACCGTTTCAGCAAAGAACACCATATCGATACTGGTCTCTTTCAACCTTTCTAATGCGTTGTATTGACTCCCGATGTCGGTTAATGAAACCAACAAGTTTTGATGAAGTGCTTGGTTGGTAGTGAGCGCGTTATCCAAAGCCGTTGTGAATCCCCCGGTTGCTAACTCCAACTCTGCTATCGCATTGTCTAAATCAGTAAAAATTGCACTGCTACCTATGGTGTCGGTGATGGTTAGGTTACTCGGCACGTACTGATTATCACCCACCTTAGTTTCGCGATAATCTGAATTGGGGTTTAAGGTATAAGGCGGTACAGTATCGATCGCAGGGGTGCTGATATCGGTACCGGAAAAGAGATAACTGCCCTCATTGGCTTGGTTCAGAGTGTTCAACATTTCCGTTTTAAGTGACTTGAGTTCGAGCACGATTCCCGCCCGACTTTCCGAATCAAGAGTGCCGTTTTTCCCTTGTAGAAGCAGTTCATTCACTTGTTGGGAGAGCGACTCAAGCGTGTTGACGTTAGTCTCGTAGCGCGTCAGTTGTGACTGCACATTTTCGATATTTCGCTGGTACTGCTGATTATCAGAGACCGTCTTTTTTAATCCCTCAAGGCGCACAGCGGCTATCGGGTCGTCGGATAAATGATTGATC
The DNA here is from genome assembly GCF_027587015.1 of Vibrio sp. Makdt. Classification (NCBI taxonomy): domain Bacteria; kingdom Pseudomonadati; phylum Pseudomonadota; class Gammaproteobacteria; order Vibrionales; family Vibrionaceae; genus Vibrio; species Vibrio sp. Makdt. The sequence continues at coordinate 420,101 of NZ_JAPPTH010000001.1, read as the reverse complement.
CTCAGCCCAGTCGACATTTGCTCAAACACTTTGTTCAATCGGATATTGTTGTCCATTAATGAACGCTGCATCACCGCGTTAAATTGGGAGTCCGTTACACGCATCACTTTTCTCCTAGAATGCTCTTAGCAAGGTCTGGAACATCTGATTAGCCGTGCTAATGATTTTCATATTGGCCTCATAAGCGTTGAGATAGAGCAGCATGTTGGCCGCCTCTTCATCGGAATTAACCGCACTGACACTGTCTCTTGCCACTTGCGCGTCTTCCATGCTGACTTGAGCTGCCGTTGCTTCGCTCTGCGCCTGACGAGTGAAAATACCGATATCACCGAGTAGCCCTGAGTAAGCGCTGTAGGGTGTTTCTCCCGCCACTGAGCCGTTGGTTAATGGTGTTTGTGACAGCATCGATAAGTCTTTCAACACATCGCCGTTTCCGGCAAGCGTTGCACTCGATGAAAAGGCTAAGTCTTGTGCCGTGAGGCTAGGATCTATCGCCAACGATAAAGCTTCACTGCCTGGGGTGTAGGTAAACAAGTTCTGACCCGCCGCGCCATTGAGATCAAACCCAGAGTTCAATGCTGTATTCACGCCATCGGCCAAGCCTTTGGCAAGATCCGCTAGCAGTGTTTTGATGGGTTCATATTGATTCGTTTTTAGTGCTTCGAGCGCTCCTAACTCTCCACCTAGTGAAGCATCAACAGGCGTTGTCATTGACTGAAAGGTGATGTTCAAATCCGTGCTGTAAGGGTCGCCACTGGATAGATCTCGCGCAAACGATGCGGCATAACCACCAATCACTAGAGGTTGGCCGTTTGGTGTAGAAAGTTCGACGCCGCCATTGGTGTAGATCACCTGAACATCGAGAGACTTAGAGAGTTCATTGAGGTGTTTATCCATCGCATCTTGTAAACCACCAACGTTCTTGCCTAGCAGCGCATCTTCTTGGAGCTTTTGATTTAGAGAAGCGATGCTTTCTAATTGACTATTCACATGGGTAACCAGAGCACCATAGCGCTCACTTTGCGCGGCTTCTTGCTGGCCCAACTGGGCAGATACAGAGTTAAACTGTTGCGCCAAAGCGTTAGCATTGGTCAGTACTTGCTGGCGAAAAGCAACACTTTCGGGGGTCACACTGGCCTCATCAATGGCAGCAAAAAATCCGTTCATTCCCTGTGTCAGGCTCAGCCCATCCGCCCCCAATAAGTTTTCCAAATTGGAGAGGCCATTGAAGTAGCTCTGGCTAAATTGGGCAGATTCCGTCGCTTCTCTTAGTCGATTGATAGACGATTGATCGGCAATCCGCAGGATATCGCTCACCTCAACACCAGATCCTAAATTAATACCATTTACGGCATTGCCCGATAAACTGGCTTCCATGGTCACTATTTGACGGCTATACCCCAGAGTATTCACATTAGCGGTATTTTGCGCCGTCGTATTGAGCGCTACCCGGTTGGCGAGCGCGCCACTTAACCCGATGTTGGTCATGCCCATTACTGATTCTCCTTATCAAAAGGTCGGCCCATAACTTGTGATGACAACTGTTTAAAAATCATCTCGGCTAATCCGAACGACGATTGACGGCTGATTCGCTGTGCAAGTTGAGCATCTAGCATGCCCTGAAACATATCGTCTGATTTCATCGACAACGGATTATCTTTGTCACTAAGCGCTTGGCTGGCAGAGCGCATTCGGGTCAGCATTTGTTGTAAAAACAACGCCTCAAACTGCTGTGAAGCCGCCAATAATCCTGAAGCAGAATTGTCATGCTTTAATTTAGCAAGCACGTTGTTGTCCAAGTAAAAGTTGGTCATTGCTTGGCTCGAACCAGAGCTGGCTTTCGCCATGTGTCCTGTTTCAGGCGCTCTGTCCATCATTAATCTTTCAAATGGCTGTGAATATTCAGCCTGTTTGACCGACGCCGCCATTTTGGGGCTATCCAGTATTGGCGCCGCATAATGACTTGATATTGGTTCAAGCGCCGCGTGAGTCACAGCCGTTAGATTCGTCATTAAATCACCACCAAGTCCCCGTTAATGGCACCCACCTCATCGAGTGCCTGCAAGATCTGCATCAGCGCTTCCGGCGTCGCTCCAATGTTGTTAATCGCATCAACGATCTCTTGCAGATTGGTCCCTCTCGGCCAAATCATAGTGGTCCCATCTTCCTCATCCACACTCACTTGTGAGTTCTGAATAATTGCGGTTTCCCCAGCAGTATTGAAAGCACCACCGGGCTGAGAAACAGATTGAGATTCCAGTATTGTCACGGTGATCCCACCTTGGCTGACCGCCGCTTCAGACACCGTCACATTCTGGCTGATCACCACTGTTCCGGTGCGAGAGTTGAACACCACCTTAGGCAATCGGCGGCCCTCTTCAACCTCAAGCTCTTGAATCATGGCAACGAACATCACTCGGTCTTCGCTATCAAGCGGGGCAGAGACTTGGATCTGACCTTTATTGAGCGCTTTCGCTACCTGACCACCAAACATCTTATTAATGGCTTTGGAAACATTAAGCGCGGTTTCGTAATTCGGTTGTTTGAGCTGCAAGCGTATCGTTGGCTCTAAATCAGCACCGGTCGATACCTCACGTTCTAAGGTCGCACCATTGGGAATACGCCCGACGGTCGGAGTGTTTCTTGTAATGCTGGTTCCGTTTTCACCAGTGGCATTGAAGCCACCAACCACAAGACTGCCTTGTGCTATGGCGTACACTTCGCCATCAATACCTCGTAGTGGAGTGAGCAATAAGGTGCCTCCGCGCAAGCTTTTTGCATCCCCCAATGAAGACACCGTCACAGTCAGGGTTTGACCTGCACCTTGGTGAGGTTCCACCATGGCTGTGACACTAACGGCAGCGACATTTTTCAGCTTAGGGTTAGTGGAATCATCCAGTTGCACCCCAAATTGTTTGATCATGTTAACTACCGATTGTTGCGTGAACTTCACTTGCGATTTATCGCCAGACCCGTCCAAACCCACAACTAACCCATAGCCAATAAGTTGGTTTTGTCTATCGCCATACACCTCGGCGACTTCTGCAATTGGTCGTGCCGCATCTGCCGAAGAGATAAACCCAAGCAAACACCAAGGCAGCGCCAATGAGGTTAAGTAGAAGCGAATTAGGGCACTCATTAGAATGGCATCCATGGCGAATTGAAGAACTGTGTCAACCAACCAGCAGTGTTGGTATCAGCAAACGAGCCGCGGCCAGCATAAGTAATTCTTGCATCGGCAATTCGCTGGGAAGAGAGTGTGTTGTCTGCCTGAATATCATCGACCCGTACATTGCCAGTCAGACGAATGTATTCATCTCCTTGGTTAAGCTTGAGCCACTTCTCTCCTCTTACTCTAAGCACACCATTGGGCAAGACGTTGTACACGGTGACAGTAATAGAACCCGATAAGCTGTTACCTTGTTTCGAGGCAGCTGCGCCATCAAAATCTCGCGTGGCATCAACAGAAGCGCTCACGTCTTCAAAGGTCTTGTTGCCCAATGTAGGCGCGGTGATGTTAGCGCTGGAATCTTTGCCATATTGGGTTGAAGCACTCTTATCTGACTCTGTTTTTTCATCCAACAACACCGTTAAAATATCGCCCACACGGTACGCTCTTCGATCTTGGAACAAGGTCATCGAAGTCGTTCCCGTATAGAGGCTACCTTTGCTGACTCTGGTCACTTGATAGTCCAGCTCGGGCGGTGCATACGCTTCATCATTTGGCGATGGTGGAATAAAATCGTCTTGGCGACCAGCACAACCCGCCACCATCACCACCAGCAAGGTAACTACGGCGAGATAATAAATCGCACCGATTGCATGCGGCTTACCCAACCTTGGCTTAATTGGCTTTTCCATGTCAGATCTCCCTAGCAACCATCGTTATTCGCTCGTTAAAGCAAGAGCTATGATTGCTGCGCGATGTACTGCAGCATCTCATCGGCTGCGCTGACCATCTTGGCGCTCATCTCATAAGCGCGTTGGGTGGCGATCATATCAACCATTTCTTCCACCACCTGTACGTTCGATCCTTCAAGTGCCCCTTGTTTTAACTGACCTGAACCTTCTGTTCCTGCGACGAGCTCGACCGCTTCACCCGAGCCTTCCGTTTCAATAAATAAGTTTCCCCCTTGAGCAGAGAGCCCTGCAGGGTTCATGAATTTCACTATGGTGATTTGCCCTAGGTCTTCAGGATTGACTTGGCCCGGTATCGTGGCACTGACCACGCCATCAGCAGTAATACTGACCAGAGTCGCCTCTTGAGGAATGACGACTTCAGGGATCAGAGGGTAACCTTGCGTATTAACTAGCTGGCCATCAGAGTTGGTTTGAAACTGTCCATTTCGGGTATAGAGCAGCTCTCCGTCTGAGTTCTCAATCTGAAAGAAGCCATCACCTAAAATCGCCAGATCAAATTGTTGGTTGGTATTCTGGATATTCCCTTGAGTAAACACTTTTTCGGTGCCGACCACTCGAACACCATTACCGAGCTGAATCCCCGTTGGGTGTTCATTAAGCTCTGTGGTTTCGGTACCCGCTTGTTTATCGACGCTATAAAAAAGATCTTCGAACACCACGCGGTCACGCTTGAAACCCACCGTATTGATATTGGCAAGGTTGTTCGAAATAGCCGTCATTTTTGCATCTTGTGCGGCCATCCCTGTTTTGGATATCCATAAGGCACTGTGCATAATTCCCTTCCTTAAGCTTTGAGAAGCTTATTGCCTATCTGAGCGATTTCATCTGCAGATGCCATCACTTCAATTTGCATTTCGTATTGTCGAGTCAGCGACATAATGCTAACCAGCTCTTCTAAACTGGAGACATTACTCGCTTCTAAATAACCAGAACGAACCTGAACGGTAAAATCTTCAGCCAATGCTTGCCCGCCTTTCGGAACAAAATGACCACTGGCATGCATGGTCATTTGTTCATTCTCAGGCTTAACCAGCTTGATGGCGCCAACCTCTAGCGACGCTTCACCTCCAATCGGGGTGATCGACACCAATCCATTCGAACTCACCGACACAAACTCAAAGTCTGGCAACACCATTGGGCCTTCGGTCGACATCACTCGGCGCTCGCCAAGGTAGAGTTGACCATTGCCATCCAATCGAAAATTGCCTGCCCGCGTATAGAGCTCGGCTGGTTCACCTTCTAGCCCTTCGAGCGTAATAAAGCCGTCACCATTAATGGCGACATCCAGTGGGCGCTCAGTACGTATATCTTCACCCTGAGCAAAGTTATTGATCGAAGAGTTGGTTCTGGAAGTGACGGAAGTCAGAAAGCCTGAGCCCTCAAGACGCATCGGTGTTGAGTGCTCCATTAAGGCTTTAAAGCCTACGGTGTCCGCATGTGACAGATTATTTGCGCGAACGTGCTGAGCGAGCATGGTTCGCTCAGCACCTTTCGCTGCACTAAAAAGAATAGGATTCATAGCGCTACACCACGTTGAACAAGGCTTGCGTCAGTTGATCCGATGTCGATATCGACTTGGTATTGGCTTGATAGTTACGCTGAGCCGTCATCAAGGCCACCAATTCAGACGTCAGATCGACGTTAGAACCTTCGAGTGCACCAGAAGTCAAATCACCGAATACCCCACTGCCCGCGGTACCAAGAACTGGCGTACCGGAACTGAAGCTTTGCAACCAAGCGGTATCACTGGTTTTGATCATGTTTTGAGGAGAAGCAAAGTCGGCAAGCACCACCTGACCTTGCAATTGAGATTGGCCGTTGGTGTAGGTCGCAAATATACGGCCATCGTTTTCCATTCGCACACTGGCATAATCACCAGAGGTGTAGCCATTTGGGCTATTTTTGGAAACAACGAAGTCACTACCAAACTGGGTGACTGCGGATAGATCGATGTTCACAGTGACACTGTTTGCCCCATTGGCAGGGTCGAAACTGACCGAGTAGTTACCACCCGATGAGATGGTGCCATCGGCATTAAAGGTAAAGTTTGCGGTATCCGTCGCGGTTGGCGAAGCGGCGGGTACCAAGGCGTCAGCCCCATCAATCGCTTTACCATCAACCAAGATGTGAACATCCCAGTCATTAGACGCACCTTTAACAAAGTACTGGCTCACCGTATGAGGGTTACCCAAAGAGTCATAAACTGGGGTGGTATAAGAGTGGTTGTAGGTGGAAGAATCACTGTAGTCGAATGCGCTGGCGGGAACCTGCTCTCTGGCATCTAAATTGGCAACAAACTCAATGGCATCTGTTTCCCTAGCCTGCAATGATGCAGTACTTATCTGCACCGTGCCTACCGAGCCGAGCAATAAATTGTTATTACCATCAACCGAGTAACCTTGCAGAGCCGCACCACTGTTCGCAGTTATCACCCCATCAGCGTTCATGTTGAAAATACCAGAGCGGGTATAGAGAGTTTGCCCTTTACTGTCTTCAAGCACGAAGAAGCCATTGCCACTTAATGCCATATCCAGAGATCGCCCTGTACCTGTAACCGTTCCACTTTTTTCAAAGTTTTGCGAAACCCCAACCACTTCAACGCCGCCAGCTTCACTACCGCTATAAACGGAAGCAAACTCGGTTCTCGACTCTTTAAAGCCCGTCGTAGAAACGTTAGCAATATTATTGGAAATGGTGTTCAGCTCTGAGTTCGAGGCATTTAGCCCGCTCAGTGCAATACTAAAACTCATAATGTCTTCCTCTTCACGCTAAAGAGGCTATCTCCGTAGATTCGAACATCAGCGGAGAACGACAGCCGCCATCTTACTTACTTAAAAGAACTAAAAAATACAAACCAAAAACCGGCAAAGCCGAAAATGTAGCGAAAGTTATCTAACTAATTAAAAGCCTTACTCATTTGAGAAGGCAGCCACGTCATAAAACGCGACCATGCCAACCCCTTTAACCTGCAAGTGACTGCTGCCACCTATCAAAGGTGTCGTTACATGTTCCACCTGGCCATGCAGATAAATCGATGGCTGGTAAACTTGTCCACTGTCCAATTTGATACGCATCTGATACTCACCGGTTAGCCCCATGGCTTGCGCATCTAATGTGTAATCCACTCGCCCTGCGCTGTTCGGACCAAGGTTCATCGACTTAACGTTGCCAAGCGAATCGACTAGCTCGAGCATCACGGTATTCGATGGCGCCTGTAACTCAATGTACCCCGTATGCTGCTCAACACCCGATGCAGACAAACGATCACTTTTTACCGTCACCGTTTTATCAATCAATGCGGCGGTGCTAAGCACTTGTAAGTTATCGAGCATTGTCGAATTATTTTGCGTCAGTTGAACCAGGTTTTCCGTACTTTCAACCTGAGAGAACTGCGCCAACTGTGCGACATATTCCGTGCCATCAGTTGGGTTAAGTGGATCCTGATTTTCAATCTGAGCCACCATCAAAGTAATGAACTCATTCTTTAATGCACTCGCACTGTTCGGATTATCTTGAGGGGTCATCGTTGACGCAGACTCAATATTATTGACCTGCGCAGCACCGGATATCGTTGTCATGGTGTCGTTCCTCGGGTGTCATTGGCAGCAGTTGGGTTAACTGCGCCAAAGCCCCATCAATGATTGTTGCATCGACTTTACGTTGCCGAGCACTTCTACGCTGGCTTCAAAACTACGAGTAGCCGAGATCATGTCAGCCATTTCGTTAACGACATTAATGCCAGAGTAATAAACATACCCTTCGTCATTGGAGAGAGGATTGTTGGGCTCATAACGCCCTTCCATCATTGAAGAGACTTCCACAACATCGGCAATGCGAATCGGCACCACACCTTGCTGTTGAGTTTGCTGTGCATTGAAATGGTTATAGACCGCCGAGAAAATCGGTTTCAACGGTTTATAGACTTGTGATGGGTCACCAGATACGGAATCGGCATTCGCCAAATTACTGGAGATAGTATTAAGCCTGACGGTCTGTGCACTCATCGCTGAGCCTGCCGTCTCGTAGATACCTAAGAATGCCATGATGTCCCTACCTAATTCACTTATTGTCCTTTGATGGCAGACTTTATCCCGTTGATTTTAGACTGCAAAAACGCAAGGCTCTGATGATAATCCATCACATTTTTCGCGAACCTAGCTTGCTCGTTTTCTAGCTCAACAGTGTTGCCATCTCGTGTTCTTTGCACAGGAATCCGATATTGAGCCGCCGTACCTATGTACCAGTCTTTTGAGTGACCAATACCACTGAGTACCGCCTCAAATCTGAGATCCATCGCTTTGTAATTAGGCGTATCCACGTTAGCAATATTGGAGCTCAATACTGCCGCTCTGTCCAAACGAAACTGCACCATTTTGGGGTGTACCCCAAGTGCATCGTCTAAGTGAATCATTGCCCTAGCCTCGTCGTTGTTTGGCCTTAATCCTTATCAGAAGTAGGCCTTTATCTTTTTATATTTTCTCTCGCAACCGAAGTTGAAATGAGATTGCTTTAACCTATAGTTAGGATTAATTAGCGTGTCAAATTTGAGAATGACCGCAAAAACCAACCACTGGTACTTGACATGAAGAAATTATCACTGACTGAATTCGGCAATCCGAGCATAAAAATGCGTAAGTTTCTGTTAAGACATTCAAGCCATTTCTCAACAGAAATTATTGATATTTTTAAATTTAACTTTGCGGGCCGTCACGTCAAAGCCACGTTTTCAGAAACGCGCCGACCACCAGCAAACAGCATCAAAACCGTTCTTCATATTGAGGAATTTGGACATGTTTTTTTCTTTATTTCACCCCAAGCTGCCGATATTCTGCTACACAAGCACCTCAACAACCCATTACCACTCAAAAAATCTAAGCGTAGCAACCCCGATATTGCGCTAACCCAAACCCACCTAAGGCTTTTTCAAAAGTTCACCATGGCGATCACCAACGCGCTGACTGCCGATGCCAATCATTACGCCATTGAGCACACCGACCATCAGCCCTCTGACATTGGCGTCACCATTACGTTTGAGTTTGACGACCAGCAACTCGATGTGACCTTCATGATCGACAACAAGTATGTGAAAAAGCTGCGCGACATGATGGAAAGTAACGAAACATTTGATCGGGAAGAGATACTCGACAACCTGCGATACCAACCCGTCGAATTAGGGTGCGTCATGCTTCACAAGCAATGCACACTGCATGAGCTTTCTCAGCTGAAACCCGGAGATTTTATGCCCATGACCCTATGCAAAAACCTAACAGTCAAGGTCAACGGGCACCCAACTTTTTTTGGCAAACTTCAATCCATAAACTCTGAACTGGGAGTCGAAATCGATGGCTAACGACAAAGAGACACGCAACATTGACAGCTCAATGAGCGACCTAAACCTGCATGATGAATTACCAGATCTTGATGATTTAGATCTGGATGATCTTGCCGACGACATCGACCTTGGTGCCGACAAAGAGCACGTCAGTAACATCTCTCTGCTCAAGAGTATTCCTGTCGACATCACCGTTGAGGTTGCACGCAAGACATTGATATTAGACGAGCTACTGAACTTAAAGGCAGGCAGTGTTGTGATGCTGGAAAAACATGAAGGAGACCCTGTTGATATCAAAATCAATGGCACCGCGTTTGGTACCGGAGAGATCGTCTCCAAGAATGGTCAGTATGGTGTGAGATTACTGAGCATCATCAAGAAACCAAGTAAGTAACGCCTTTGAGTAACGTAAAGAATACGATGTCTAAACCAATATTCTTCACGCTAGCTTTAGCCTTATTTGCGGGCACATCGCACGCAGAAGGGTTGACGATTCTCAGCGAAACCACCACATCTGACGGCACCGAATACAGCATTAAATTGCAGATTCTGATCTTGATGACATTGCTGAGCTTCGTTCCAGCCTTTGTGATTATGTGTACCAGTTTCACGCGAATCGTTATTGTATTAGCCATTTTAAGACAAGCACTCGGCCTGCAACAAACACCACCAAATCAGGTGCTTGTGGGGATAGCACTGATTTTCACCTTACTGATCATGAGGCCAGTTTGGACCAAGATTTACGATACCGCTTACATTCCATACTCAAACGACGAAGTGACCTTGATGGAAGCGTTAGCCACCGCAGAAAAACCACTCCGTCGCTACATGCTCGACCAAACACAACGCAAGGCACTCGAACAAGTCTCCAAGATAGCAGGAGAAGCCTCCATAGAGTCAGATCAGGATATTCCCTTCTTAGTTTTACTGCCGGCCTATCTGCTGAGTGAGCTAAAGGCCGCCTTCCAAATCGGCTTTATGTTGTTTTTGCCCTTTCTTGTCATCGACTTAGTGGTGGCGTCTGTCCTGATGTCGATGGGGATGATGATGTTGTCGCCCTTAATTGTCTCTCTGCCTTTTAAACTGCTGGTATTTGTCATCGTCGATGGTTGGGGCTTACTCATAGGTAGTTTAGCCAACAGTTTCTGGATAAGTGGATGAGCCCGGAAGAAGCCGTCACTCTGGTAAGCCAAGCAATCTGGCTGATCATTCTTATGGTGTCGGTTCTTATCGTGCCTAGCCTGGTCGTGGGTTTGGTAGTAGCGATTTTCCAAGCAGTCACTCAAGTCAATGAACAAACCCTTAGCTTCCTTCCTAGGCTGCTCGTGACTCTGCTATGCATCATTCTTGCGGGTCACTGGCTTTTACAAGAGATCAACGACCTATTCTTGTTTATCTTCAATACGATACCAAGCAAGGTTGGCTAGCCATGATGCAAATAAGCTTCACTGATATCACCCAATGGCTAGGGGTACTTTGGTGGCCTTTTGTTCGGTTTACTGGGCTTTTTCTGATCGCACCATTTTTTGGCGATAAAGCGATTCCGGTAAGAGTCAAGCTGCTGTTTGCTTTTATTTTTTCTCTGCTTCTCGCCCCCTTGGTGAAGGAGGTCCCTCCATTTAACCCTTTCAGCATCGACACCCTACTGTTCTCTTTTTACCAGCTCATCTTTGGTTTTTTAATTGGTTTTGCGGTGATGATATTTTTCACCATTTTTTCGATTGCGGGTCAGGCCATTTCCATGCAAATGGGATTAGCTATGGCTGTGATGAACGACCCTGCCAACGGAGTCAGTATTGCCATCATTGGCAGGATCATGTTCATCACTTCCATGCTGCTTTTCCTCTCTTTGGATGGACACTTAGTGGTGCTACTTGTGTTCAAAGAGAGCTTTGAGTATTGGCCTCTCAATTCACCTTTCCCTTTCAACAGCATTGAATACGTCTTAAAAATGGTGTCTTGGATGTTTGCGACCGGTTTGTTGGTAGCGGTGCCAGCTATCGTCGTCATGCTACTAAGTAATATTACGTTTGGTCTAATGAACAAAGCGGCACCGTCTCTTAATGTCTTTGCACTTGGTTTCCCAATGACCATGCTACTTGGCTTATTCGCATTAATGGCGTCCCTAACCGGTATCGGCGATCACTATTTTGATCTGGTATTAGAGTTGAACCAGCACCTGCACTATATGCTGAGGCTGCCTAATGTCTGATCATCAAGATTCCGGAGACAAGAGCGAACAACCCAGTCAACATAAGCTCGCTAAAGCTAGGCGAGAGGGTCAAGTACCGCGCGCTAAAGAGTTCGTTTCTTCCATAACCCTCATCAGCGTCGTCGCTTACTACGTGTTGAATGTTGACATGATTAAGCAGACCTTCATTGAACTGTTTCTTGTAAGCTTTCAGTTTGATAGCCAAACGGTCAGCCAGCCAATGGCTATCGTCGAGTTAGTAGGCACCGCGCTTTTTTCGATGATCACGCTATTTTTCCCGCTATTGATTTATCAAATGATTGCCGCAATCGTCGGCTCGACGCTACTTGGAGGGTGGATATTCAGCCCAGCTTTGCTGATACCCAAATGGGAAAAGATAAGTCCACTCAAGGGGTTGAAACGTATCTTTTCCTCCCAATCGATCGTCGAACTTTTCAAGAACGTTATTAAGGTCTCTCTTTTCTTTACTCTGCTGTATTGGGTAATATCGAGCTACATCTCAGTGATCACCAACCTCGTCAGCGCCCACTTTGATACCGTGGTGCTTTCGGTCGCGACCATCACCATTGAGTACTTGGGCTACCTTCTGTTAATCGTCTTGCTGTTTGGCTTGTTTGATTTCCCTTATCAACGACATGAATTTACAAAGCAGATGAAAATGACCAAGCAAGAGGTCAAAGATGAACACAAAGAACAAGAAGGGCGACCTGAAGTGAAAGCTCGTATCCGTCAGATACAGACTCAAAATGCCAAGAGAAGTGCCAATGAACGAGTGCCAAAAGCGAGTGTTGTATTAACCAATCCAACCCGTTACGCCATTGCCCTAATCTATGACTTGAGCCAAGCTGAAGCACCGTTTGTTGTCGCGAAAGGCCAAGATGATGTAGCGTTGTACATCAGAGAGCTTGCAGCTAAACACGAAGTTGAAGTCGTCGAGAGCCCTGCACTCACTAGGGCGATCTACAACACCACTCAAATAGACCAGATGGTTCCAAACCAACTCTTTGTCGCGATAGCGCACATTCTCACTTATGTGAATCAGCTAAAAGCATGGCGCAAAGGCGAAAGAAACAAACCCACCAGCTTGCCTCAATTCAACATCCCTAAATCTTGGTCCGACCCGACCGATTAGATCGCTACTTCACCGAGTGAAACACCCAAGTTGTCGTTAACGTCACTGATTGAGCTTGCTCAAAACGACTTTGAAGGTTATTGCTAGCAGTTGGGTGATTTACCACAGCCTTGTCTCGAGCTCTGTCTATCGTGTCCCATTCGTAGCAAGTTTTATTGAGTTTAGAATTGCGACTCCATATACTGGAAACACCATCAGACGGAGGGTAATAATGAATAATAAAAACAAACACATAGTTTTAATTCATGGCCTGTATATGCCTGCGTTGATCATGCAATATCTAGATAGAAATTTTAAGAAACACGGCTTTACCACCCATAAGTTCGCCTACAACTCACTGCGCTTTCCATCCGCAGCAAAACGTCTAAATCGCTTCGTAAATGCACGCTTTGATGAACACGATAAGGTCTATTTCTTTGGTCACTCACTCGGTGGCTTACTGATTCGTCATTACTTTAAATTCTACCAACCACACTTCGCTGACACCTGCATTATTACAGCGGGCACACCACACAATGGGGCAACCATAGCTAAAACGCTTTCTAATCATGGTCTTGGGTTCATTTTTGGTTCGACCAAGCACATCCTCAACGATGGGCTTGGTGACTACGATAATGATGTGCCAATTGGTGTGATTACAGGTACTTATGATGCGGGTGTAGGGCGAATCGTATTAGGAAAAAATCATGGCGATGGTACGGTCACTCTTGAAGACGCAAACCTAAAGGGTGCTACGGATACCTGTGCACTCAACCTCAACCACACCGCGCTAGTGTATTCGAAAGAGGTGGTGCAGCGCTCCATTGAATTCATTCACTTCAAGGCATTCCTAGCAGCTCAATAACAAGCTCGTTCACACGTTATCTAGCGACTCGATTCTGGAATTAAATCTACCCAAAAACCAAAGCAGCTCCCGTTACTTTAAACCCTCTGTATCTCTTCAACAGTGAAATACAGAGGGTCTCCTTTTAAAACTAAACTTAGAACTGATAGTTAAACTCTATGCGGTGATCGCCATCTTCGAAATCAACTTCTTCATTCCAGTTGGCAAAGTAGCGAACATTGAGGCGTGGGTTGATTTGGTATGACGCTGCAAACTCGTGAGTCATGATCGAATCGTCACCGTAGAACGCACCATTTTTGTAGGTATCTGAGCCACTAATAGTTCCCATGTACATCGGGTTATAGTTCAGCCAGATCTTGTCGGTAATTTCTATTTTCGCGTACATACCCGCGACATAAAATGTGCCATGCATGTCGTAACGGTCATGTAGCTCATCGGCATCAGAGCGAGACTTATCAGTTAGAGGCTCACCTGCAGCAATACCTGCTCCTGCTAGAGGATATAAGTTCACAGGGCCAAACTTTGGTAGCGCTTGAATGAAGCTATACGAGGCAGAACCTTGGTTAGTATCGAAGTTGTAGTTCAAATCAACTTGAGCGCCTCGACCATTGGTTAGGTCAACAGTAAAGTTGCGGAAACGTACCGAGTCTATTGAATCATCGACACTGCCGAATTTAGCTTTATCGTTATCACGGAAGCCAATAGCATCACCGGCGATCCCTTTCACTTCTAAAACGTTCATCCCCATCGTGGTGTCTGAACCCGTATCGTAGGTTTGACCAAACTTTAAGTTCAGTCCTTTATCGCTGTAGCCTGCACCGGCCTGAGTGTAAACAGCCAGTGGGTCACTCATGTCTTGGACAGAGTCTTCTGCTTTGGCGACAGAAGGAACACAAATTAGAGCTGTAACAATGCCTACCGCTAATGTGCGCGGCACAAATGTATCTAAATCGATTTTCATGGATGAGTCCTTGGTTGGGCGCGTGGCTGATACACGCGTTTCACTGAGATTTGAAATACTCATCCGTGAGCAGGAAATTACTTTGAACAAGTCACGACTAGATGTTGAGTGGCTTAATGTCAGGCATGTTTGCTTCCCAATCTTGTACATCGGCTACGTCAGGTAGGTAAACTCGAAGCGTGAAACCCCAGTTATCAGAAGGCGTTGCTGCAACCGTACCAAATGAAGTCGCGGCCACCAATAAAGCTAAGGTTGTCTTTTTCATTACCATTTCCTCGTTGAATTTCTAATTTTTACCAATAACGGTGATGCGATTACTGTAATTAGAAATATTGAGAGGAAGTAGTAGCGCCAATTAATGCTCTACATAAACACAGTTTATGTAGCGGCAGAAAGGTAGATGATTCAATATAAAGCTAGCTGAAAGGGAGCTAAACGTTTCTCAGAGACTGATGAAGCTGAGCACGAATGGCTGCATGACTTTGATTATTTGCATATTTCTTGTGATAAACCAGATCAAGCTGAATCGGATCAATGGGGAAAGGCACCCGAATTATCTTCAACCCAAGCTGTTCGATCAATGGGTCGTTATCATTCGTTGCACAGATAGCATTGGAGTTTCGAACACATAACAACATCGAGCTAGGGCTCGTCACCTGTTTAACAATCTTCCTCGGCAGATTCATTTTGGCGAGCTTCTCAATCCCAGAGACCTCACGCACCGTGTAAGTCAGCGTCACGTGTTCAAGATCGTAAAACTCTTCTAACGTAACTGAATCTCCGATTGTTGGATGGTCTTGACGGCAAACGTAAACAAGGTCTACCTCCTGAATATGTTCATACACAAATGCCAGCTCTTTTTCTTGCTTAAAGCGGGACTCAATCGCCATGTCGATCTTATCGTGACGTAAGTGGTCAAGAACAAGATACTCAGACAACGGGTTTTCAATCAACTTCACCCCTTCAATCACTGGCAGCTGAATCACGATGTGTTCGGGAGCATAGACGGTGAACTCTCTGGGTTTATCCAGCGCTAACTCAAGCCTGTGTTCTATCTCTTTAAAGTGTTCAGCAAGGGCGTGAGCATCAGATGTGGGTTCAAGCCTGCGACCATGACGAACAAACAACGCTTTACCCAGCTGTTGTTCTAAGCGTTTGATGCTCGCAGACATGGCTGGCTGGGTAACGTCGAGAACGTCAGCAGCCTGAGTAATACTGTTGAGTTCGTAAACACGTAAGAAAGGGATAATGAGATTTAAGTCCATACATTCCAGCCGTTAGTCGTTAAGTCGAGCCGCCGTTTGGTGACTCTTTTAAGTGTTTGGGGAAGAGGTTACACCCTAAAACAAAAATACCACCCTTTGACAAAGAGTGGTATTGAATAACTTAAACAGAAATGTCGAAAGCAGACCTACAAACGATTCACTCGTGTTGGTAGGAACACTTCACCGAGCATACAACGAACCGAACCACCACCAATGTCCTCGATCGTTTTCACGTTAAATGGTAGTAACTTACCGTGTGTCGAAAGTTGTGCGAGTTGAGTTGGAGAGAACGCGTCGTAAGCCGATTGAGACATCGCGATCACCTTGTCGCCATTCACGGTTTCAAGCTGCAGGATATTGCCACAGAAGCGATTCATCTGATCGATTGAGATAGAGATAACCTGTTTATCTTTCGCGAGTGACTTAACCACAAAACGGCGCTCAAATTCAGGGATCACTTCATCACAGATCACGCAGAAGTTATCACCAATCGCCATCATTACATTGGTATGGTAGATCGGTTGACCAGATGGCAATGCCGTTTGAAACGAAACCACGCGTGAATAACCAATGCGCTTTGCGTAATCTTCTAACACTTCACGATCACAACGTTGAGAAAGCGCGGCATAGATGGTCTTGTTAATATGGTCAATCACCATTACACCCGTGCTCTCTAGATAAGAGCCTTGCGCGATATAAGACTCTAGCGACTCAGTGTGGTTAACTATACGACCCGACGCCTCTAGTGCTTCAATAAGCGCATTTGGTTTCACTTCATTCTGACGGTTTTCACAGGCCATTGGGAACGTGAACAAGCTGCCATCGCTACAAGTGCTGAACCAGTTGTTAGGGAATACCGCATCTGGCGTTTCCACACCAAGCTCTGGGTAATCAAACTCTACAACTTGCACACCCTCTTTACGTAATGAAGCCACCATCGCCTTAAATTCGGCCATAGTTTCTAACTTAACCTCAGCTTCAGTGAGGTTAACTCTGTTTTGAAACTCATTATCTTGTGCCGTTTCTTCGTTAAATCGAAATTCTTTTGGCGGCACCATAACAACGCAATTGGCGTTTTGAACATTAGTAATGTGAAGTGATTTTTTGTGTAGGTTTAACATTTCAACCGTCCCTATCTTTTATTTACCTCAGAATTGTAAACAAGTTGTTACGACAAGATTCACTGAAAAGAATAATGATTTGAATATTTATCCCAAACATTTACTGCCAAACCCAGTTTAAACCGTAATTTTTACTGCAAGATAACAGCACATCAGAAAGAACCAACAGTTTGCATATCAATTAGAGAATTTGCTGAATAAATATCCGAACGGTCTTTTCTGTGTTACCGCGGGTTTAGGTTACAATTTAATCCATTTAGCGTTAGGATTATCACCGTTGCATAACAATCAATTACGTTTGAAATAAGCTTAACTCTTCCCATCTGAACCAATCTAAAATAAGCGTCATACACAATACGTTTTGGACCTTTCGCGATCACTAAAACACGGTGTTAAACCAAGCTCTAGAGCCAAGTGTTTAAGCCAGAGTGAAAACCAAACTCCATCGAAGGATTTAATGCTTATAAGAACGCATGGGCGCTCATGAAATTTCAAACTAAGACTGTAAATTTTAAATAGAGACTATAAAAACAAAGCTGCACGACGATGCCGCTGCTTATAGAGACACGAGTTTATAAAGGGAAATCTATGTACAAAAAGTTTGAAGGCTTTACTGAAGCCTTTCCAAAGGGAGAGCCGATACAGCCTCCTACTGGAATACTGGCATTTTGCCGCCACTACACACGAGGTTTTGAAAAGCCACTGATCTTGCTCGGTATCATGAGCATGACGATTGCGATCATCGAAGTGGCGCTATTTGGTTACATGGGACAACTGGTTGACTGGCTATCAACAAGTAACCCAGAAACCTTCTTAGCTGACAACAAGTCTACTCTTATGGGCCTTGGTGTGCTGCTGTTGGTCGTGATGCCAATCTTAATCAGTGTGTACTCACTGTTGCTTCATCAAACCTTGCTCGGCAACTATCCGATGTCGATTCGCTGGTTAGCACACCGCTATCTGTTAAAACAAAGCTTATCTTTCTATCAAGATGACTTTGCCGGACGTGTTGCCACCAAAGTAATGCAAACATCGCTCGCAGTACGTGAAACCGTGACCAAGATGGTTGATGTGTTTGTTTACGTAACGGTTTACTTCACCGCGATGCTGTTCATGCTTGCCGAGTCGGATTGGCGCTTAATGGCTCCAATGCTAATTTGGCTATTCGTTTACATCGGTATTCAACTGCACTTCGTGCCAAAGCTAAAAGATGTTTCTTCCGAACAAGCGGATGCTCGTTCATTGATGACGGGTCGAATTGTTGATAGCTACACCAACATCGCGACAGTAAAACTGTTTTCACACAGTAAACGTGAAACCGAATACGCTGAAGAAGGCATGGAAGGCTTCCTAGATACCGTGTATCGCCAGATGCGCCTTGTTACTGGCTTCAACATCTGTGTGGAATTCGCTAACTACCTACTGGTATTCAGCATCGCGGGTATCTCTATCTACCTATGGCTCGATAACGCAATCACTGTGGGTGCCATTGCGATTGCGGTGAGTTTGGCTCTACGTATTAACGGCATGTCAAAATGGATCATGTGGGAAATCGGAGGCCTGTTTGAAAACCTAGGTACCGTGATTGATGGCATTAAGACCATGTCGAAGCCGATCGCTATCGAAGATAAGGAAGACGCACAGCCACTTAAGGTTCCACAAGGCGGCATCAACTTCGAAAACGTGAGCTTCAACTACGGTGAGAACAAAGGGGTTATCAATAAGCTAAACCTAAACATCAAACCAGGTGAAAAAGTAGGCTTGGTTGGGCGTTCTGGCGCTGGTAAATCGACATTGGTTAACTTGTTACTGCGTTTTCATGATGTCGAAAGCGGCCGTATCTTGATTGATGATCAAGAGATCTCAAGCGTTACTCAAGACTCACTGCGCAGCAATATTGGTATGGTGACACAAGACACTTCACTGCTTCACCGTTCGATCAAAGACAACATTCTTTACGGTCGTCCGGAAGCAACAGATGAAGAGGTATATGCCGCAACCAAGCAAGCGCACGCGCATGAGTTTATCGAAACCCTAACCGACCCGTTTGGCAACATTGGTTACGATGCTCAAGTGGGCGAGCGTGGTGTTAAGCTTTCTGGTGGTCAGCGCCAACGTGTGGCGATTTCACGTGTACTTCTGAAAAATGCACCACTGTTGGTTCTTGATGAAGCGACTTCAGCTCTAGATTCAGAGGTAGAGGCTGCAATCCAAGAGAGCTTAATTGAGCTAATGGAAGGTAAGACGGTTATCGCAATTGCACACCGCCTATCCACCATTGCAGCAATGGATCGCCTGATCGTTTTGGATGAAGGTAATATCGTTGAAGAAGGCACGCACCAAGATCTGATTAACCAAAATGGTATCTATGCGCAGTTGTGGAATCACCAGACTGGTGGCTTCATAGCCGATGATCTTGAGCAAGCTAGCAACGATTAATTTGTGTGCTATTTTAAAAGTGCGGCGTATTTCACACCAATTTACTAAATAGCGGCAAATTACACATGGCAGAATGTTATGTCGTAATTATATAATGACTTTAACAAACCAAGACGGCTTCGCTTGCGCGTTCTGGAATAAGGCTAGACTTCGGGGGGAGGCTAGCCTTTCTTATGTCCGTAGTTCAGCGATCTTTCCCACTAGCTCCTTCAACTTCATCGATCCTTTTGTTTTTTTCTTGGCGTTTTTTTCTTAAAATGCGCGCAATATTCTTTCTAGAGATCGACCATGAACAAAAGTGTCTTAACTAACGTCATCGCGTTAGCACTGCTTGCTGGCGGCTATGCAACAGCAAATCAATACCTACTTTACGCGGGCCTATTCGCCTTTTCTGGTGCCATCACCAACTGGCTTGCGATTCACATGTTGTTCGAGAAAGTACCCGGCCTATACGGTTCTGGCGTCATTCCAGCGCGCTTTGAAGAGTTCAAAGCAGCCATCAAGCAACTGATGATGGAGCAGTTCTTTACTGAAAGTAACATCGACCGCTTCCTAAGCAGCGAAATGAGCGGTGGTCAATCACTTAACCTAGAGCCTGTGATTAAGAAAATCGATTTCAATCCTGCGTTCGATTCACTGGTTAACGTTATCGAGAACTCACAGTTTGGCGGCATGCTAGCAATGTTTGGTGGTACGGAAGCATTAGAGCCAATGAAAGCGCCATTTGTTGAGAAGATGCAAGAATCGGTTATCGAAATCAGCAAGAGTGATTCAGTGAAAAATGCCATCAAGGAAGAACTGGAATCACCAGCGATGATGGACGAAATCAAAGAGAACATCGAAGCGATCATCGATCAGCGATTGAATGAACTGACACCGAAGCTGGTAAAAGAGATGGTTCAAACCATGATCAAGAAGCACCTTGGCTGGCTAGTCGTTTGGGGTGGTGTATTCGGTGGTGTGATTGGCTTAATCTCTGCGGCAATTACGTTGTAAGCCGGACAAGTTTATCGGATTACTTTTTATCTGACACTCAACAAAAAATGGAAGCTCATTAGCTTCCATTTTTTATATCTATCACAACTGGCTCAAGCCAGGAGGGCACTAATTTAAAGTCGCTAACAGTTCAGGGTTCACACCAAAGCCCTTTTTATGCTCTTCAATCACCACTTCACTGCGCGTCTGAATCACACCTGGCAAGGTACCTAACTTGGTGGCCATAAATGCTTGATAAGCTTTCATGTCTTTCACTCGAACCTTGATCATGGTGTCAAAGTCTCCCGACAACGAATAACACTCTTCCACCTCTGGCATCATTTCTACAGCTTGAGCAAACTTATCAAAAATCGAAAAGCTGGTCTGATCCAAGCGAATATGGATAAACACTTGAACATCGAGCCCCAACTTCTCGGAACACAGCTCTGCGTGGTAACCCGTGATGTAACCCTCTTTTTCTAATCGCTTCAATCTATCAGAGCAAGGAGAGGTCGTTAGGTTAACCTGCTTGGCCAACTCAACCACAGGCAAGCGCCCTTTCATATGCAGAATTCTTAGTATCTCTTTATCGATACGATCAAGCTGATGCTGAGACATAACATTCCTTAAACATTCTAAATTCGGCTCAGTATATTCCATACCAAGAGCAATCGAAGAAAACCCCGCTCACACATTTAAAAACTAAACATACAAGCCACATTCACACCAAATATAAATTCATACAAATAGATAACAATCGTTATAAATCAAACTCTGGCTATTAACAAATTATTATAGAAATGACCCGATAAACAAATAAGTTGAGCCAGAAACGAAAGAAAGGATATATGGCAAAGTGAATAATAGAATTATCAAAGAGAAAGGATGACTCTATTATGAAAACACAAGAACTCGCATATAAACCCTACGGTATCGGCTCATGGACACACGTAACAGTGTCAAAAGATGTAGCTCAAGCACTCGCTAATGAATACTCAAACTATGGATGGGAAGTAAAAATTGATGGCAATGCCATTAACAGCGAGATCGCGCTTAAAGCAGCTTAAATGACAAAAACCTCCCAAACGGAGGTTTTTTTGATATCGGTTAGTAAGCACTTACCATCAGCTAAGCTAAGCCAACTTGAGGAACTGCACTTCCCGTTTCACAACGGCAGTTGCATGTGCGACAAAAGTGCTGCGTTTCCATATCGTAATATAAGTTGCCACTAAATAGCTTTGACGTCCATTGCAACATACGGCCAGAGGTTGTCTCAGGCTCTGATTCACAACGTTTCATTATAGACTTATGTAGTGTTGTTTTTTTACATCCTTTGCAATAGAGATCAGGCATACCTTTGTCCTATAGGTCTTAAGTGGTTACTGACAATTGACACATCATGTCCAATTCGGTTCCACAATTCACCGAGCTAATAACAAAAGTGAGCGCCAAGTTCAAAAATTCGCCACTTTTCTGTTTCATTTTTTGACATCACACGCCATTGAGTAAGTTGATCTTTCCCTTCTCACGCAAGATCCGATCGCTTCAATTTACATTGTAAAACCCCATAACCGCTCGATCACGTCGGATTTCATCCCGATCTTAAGTACGACAAACGTCGAACCTCAGTAACAAAATACCGATATCGTAGGCTGTTCAAATTGCCGAATCCAAACTACTCACCTATACACCTTTATACGACGCGATTAGAATACTCGGCTATCAATAAACATGCCTGTTTAGTTCACGCTCTCGCAACCAATAAGGTTGAACATGCTCACTGTCACTCAAATTGCCAAGGCCTACAACATCTCTCGTACCACCATTCTCTACTACGAGCGTGCCGGGCTGCTTTTACCTCACAGCCGCTCCGATAATGGATATCGTTGGTATGGAAAAAAAGAGCAAGCTCGGTTAGAGAGCATTATCTCTTACCGATCGTTTGGTTTATCTATCCAGGAGATAAGCGCTCTGCTTGATCGCACAGACGATGTGAAACAAGAGCAGACACTAGTGAATCAGTTCAACGCCTTGGAAAAGGAAATTCAGAACCTACGTCAACAGCAGAAAGCGATTGTGATGTTGCTTGAACAACCTCAGTTGCTAGAGCAGAAGATGCTGACAAAAGAGCGCTGGGTACGGGTGATGGAGAATGCTGGGTTTGACGAAAAGGATATGAAGAACTGGCACAAGCAGTTTGAAAGGATGGAGCCTACCGCTCACCAAGAGTTTTTGGAATCTTTGAATATCGATGAGCAAGAAGTCGCGAGCATCAGAGAGTGGTCAAAAAAATAGAGCCACCGAAGTGACTCTATTGTTCTTTGTTTATATCTTTTGCTAATTCGCTTGTATTTTTACAATGTAAATTAGTCTAGCTCTACTAGCTTCTTCTCGAACTCAGCGTGTTGCGCTTTCACTTCGTCTTCTGGCTCGCCAGTAATTAGGCTCACGATAACGATAGATAGAGTCGATAGAATGATTCCCGGTACGATTTCGTAAACGTCGAACCAACCGCCAGTGAACTGCTTCCAAAGTACGATAGTCACACCACCAACCACGATACCCGCTAGAGCGCCGTTACGGTTCATACGAGACCAGTAAAGGCTCATCACGATAGCTGGGCCAAATGCCGCACCAAAACCAGCCCAAGCGTAAGACACAAGCCCAAGTACAGAGCTGTCTGGCGTCATCGCTAGGAATAGCGCGATAAGAGAGATGATGATTACCGCAAAGCGACCCACACGAACGATCTCTTCAGATGTCGCATCTTTCTTAAGTACTTGCTTGTAAAGGTCTTCTGCCATTGCAGATGAAGATACAAGAAGTTGTGAATCTGCAGTACTCATGATTGCCGCAAGGATAGCCGCCAGTAGAATACCTGCGATTACTGGGTGGAACATCGCGTTAACAAGAAGCATGAAGATCTTCTCACCATCGTCTAGCTTAGGCGCGCCAGAGTTAGTCACGTAGATAAGACCAACCAGACCCACTAGCATTGCACCAACCATAGACAGAGCAGTCCATACCACCGCGATACGACGCGCTGTTGCTAGGTCTTTATTAGTACGTGTTGCTTTGAAACGAGCAAGGATATGCGGCTGACCGAAGTAACCAAGACCCCAAGCCGCTAGCGAGATGATCGCGATAGCAGATAGCGGTTCACCTTTCGCATCATTCCATAGCGTTAGAAGCTCTGGGTTGATGTTGTGAAGATCAGTCGATAGCTGACCAAGACCACCGTTCATCGCTGCAATTGGTACAATCAATAGCGCAGCAGACATCAGTAGACCTTGAACCAAATCCGTCCAAGATACCGCAAGGAAACCACCAAATAGCGTGTAAGAAACCACACATACTGTGCCGATGATTACCGCTGTTGTGTAATCTAGACCGAATACCGTTTCAAACAATTTACCACCCGCTACCAAGCCAGAACTTGTGTAGAAAAGGAAGAATAAAAGGATAAAGAAAGCAGAAATTGTTTGGATCAGCTTAGAATTATCATTGAAACGACGAGATAGGAACTCAGGTAGTGTCAGTGACTCTGTCGTAATGCTGTAAGTACGCAGACGCTTAGCACTGATTAACCAGTTCGCCCAAGTACCAACTAGCAGGCCACCAGCAAGCCAGAATGCTTCAAAACCAGCAGCGTAAGCGTAACCCGGTAGACCAAGTAGTAGCCAACCACTCATGTCTGATGCACCAGCAGAAAGTGCAGCAGGCCATGGGCCTAGCGAACGACCACCAAGGAAGTAGTCTGTTGAGCTAGAAGTACGTTTGTAAGCAATAACACCGATTGCCAGCATCATAATTAGATACGCAATGAACGTCGTCGTTATTGCAAAACTGTTTTCTATCATTTGATAGTCCTCATTTGTAAAAAGCCTTCCATGCCTAATTCAATGCAAGACACTCACCGTAAAGGCAAGCGAGTGCATTGAGTTAGGTATTGAGGCTCCAAGGCACAATGAGTTAAAACCAAAGGTGGTGAAACCAACAATGGAGAAAACAAAAGTGCTTAGAGCCAATGTTACTGAAGGTTAGTGAGCTTCGCTTCCAAGTTCGAGCAAGGTCGCGTTACCGCCCACGGCTGTTATATTTATAGTTCGCGTACGCTCGGTAATGAAACGCAGCGATAGGTGTGGATCGTGAGCAACATGCATTGCTGTCAGATCCGTTTCAGCTACTAAACTGACGATGGCACCGTCACGCTTAGCAAGTTGTAAATTGATAGCTTGAGCCGTTTGTGAGTTACCTACGTAACCTGCGCTACGTACATCGCAAGACAGCAGCTGTTGAGCCGCGTCGTACGAAGCAACCTGCACCAAGTTCGTCGGTAAATTCGCTTGTTTCGCTGCATCAGCGATCAAGGTGTTGAATTGCACGTCATCACTGCACAATTGCACGCTGTTACCCGCTAATAGTGCTGCGGTAATCATCGCGGTTGCTGTTTGCAGTGCTGGCTCTTTGTCTTGGCAATCATCAACAATCACCAAAGCCACACCACGTCCTGCAGCATACAGCTCGTTTGTTTCACCAGTCGGGCCAGCCATTAGGTGCTGCTCAGAAAGCAGCGCAGACGCTTGCTCTAGGTGATAAGTTGCCACTGCCGCCAAAGACGTAGATTGGCTTTCGATCTCTGATTTGAATGCAAGTACCTGAGCACTCTTATGATCAAAATCGGTAAGATTCCATTGTTCCCACGCCAAGAAAGCATCAGAAAAACCTGTCACTTGATGAACCATGATACTGCTCCTTATGCCTTGTCTTGTGATTGAGAGAAATGAACATCAGTAAAGCGGTATAGGTAGTGAGGACCACCCGCTTTAGGGCCAGTACCAGACAAGCCTTGACCACCAAATGGTTGCACACCAACAACAGCGCCGACCTGGTCACGGTTGATGTAACAGTTACCCACACGAACGTGTTTTTCGATCCAACGGTAAGTTGTCTCGTTACGGCTGTGGATGCCCATGGTTAAGCCAAAACCGGTTTGGTTAATTTGGTCTACCACTTGCGCCAGTTCACTCGCTTTGAAGCGAACGATATGCAGCACAGGACCAAACTGCTCTTCTTTCAAACAGCTGATGTCATCGATTTCAAATGCACTTGGTGGAACAAAGTCACCATGTTCACAATCCGCTCCTAGAGAAAGTTGAGCCACTTTCTTCTGGGTCTTGGTCATGTTTTCTAGGTGCATCATCAACTTCTGCTTCGCGTTTTGGTCGATAACTGGGCCCACATCCGTTTTATGAAGATGTGGAATACCAACGCTTAGCTCATCCATCGCACCGTGAATTAGTCCAATCACTCGATCTGCAATGTCTTCTTGAATGTAAAGCACACGTAGCGCAGAACAACGTTGACCTGCTGAAGCAAAGGCAGAACGAATGACATCACGAACCACTTGTTCAGGCAGTGCAGTACTGTCGACAATCATCGCGTTCTGACCACCGGTTTCCGCGATAAACGGTACTGGTTTAGCGTTGCGGCTTGCTAGTGACACGTTAATGCGTTGTGCAGTTGGGGTTGACCCCGTGAAGGCAACGCCTGCAATCGCATCGTGGCTAGTTAGCGCACTGCCGATCTCTGCACCACGACCAGGTAGAAGTTGAATCGTGCCAGCAGGGAAGCCCGCTTCGTTCATCAGTTCAACCGCGCGAGCCGCAATCAAGCTTGTTTGCTCTGCAGGTTTCGCCACAACCGTGTTACCCGCCACTAGTGCAGCTGTAATTTGGCCAAGGAAGATCGCTAGTGGGAAGTTCCAAGGGCTGATACAAACGAATACACCACGACCTTGCCGCGAAGCGATTCGAGTTAGACCATCAAAGCCTTTTAGCTCAAAACCTTGTAGGTTGTTCGCTTGTTTTGCGTAGTAACGACAGAAGTCGACCGCTTCACGTACTTCATCAATGCTGTCGTGAATCGTCTTACCCGCTTCTTGATGACAAATTGCCACCAGCTCAGCCAGGTTCTCTTCCATCAGATCAGCTAGCTTCTCAAGCGCTGCGGCTTTGGTTTCAACCGATGTCGCATTCCAATCAGCAAATGCGGCGTCTGCACCAGTGATCGCTGCGGAAACATGATCAAGGTTTGCAAAAGCCACCTGACCCACGTTAATACGACGATCGTAAGGTGCTGTTACTTGTTCAACATTCTGATCAGCCTTGATCATGCTTTCGGCAAGAGATTCGCCGTTGATCACAGGTCCAGCAGTCCATTGATTGTTCAAAAAGCCTTTTACTTGCTCTTCAAACTGATGCGCTTCGCTTTCGATATCAATGTTCACACCGTATGAGTTCTTACGCTCAGGGAATACCGCTGGCGGCAGAGGAATCTTAGTGTTGTTCAACGTATCGAATGCCAAAAGCATATCGACTGGGTGCTGTGTCAGCTCTGCCACAGGGCAACGAGCATCAACCAAACGGTGTACAAACGAGCTGTTTGCACCATTCTCTAACAGACGACGTACTAGGTATGGCAGTAGATCTTTATGGCTACCAACTGGCGCGTAAATACGTACCGACTGTTGGTAAGCTTCCATTGCATGGTTGTAAAGTGAATCACCCATACCGTGTAAGCGTTGGAATTCAAAGTCTTTATGGTCTGTCATCACTGCAATAGCAGAAACCGTATGAGCATTGTGGCTAGCAAACTGCGGGAAGATATTGCCACGAACACTTGGGCTCAATAGATAGCGCGCACACGCTAGGTAGGCCACATCTGTCGCTTCTTTGCGAGTGTAAACTGGGTAGTTATCGAAACCTGCTTGTTGTGACCACTTGATCTCACTATCCCAGTAAGCACCTTTAACTAGGCGAAGTGGGATTAAGTCACCCTGCTCTTTTGCTAGGCGGTTTAGCCAAACTAGAACTGGTAACGCACGCTTTGAATACGCTTGAATAACCAGACCAAACTTACCCCAGCCTTTCACTAGCTCGCTGCGGTACAGTTTTTCGAATAACTTAAGCGAAAGCTCTAGGCGATCCGCTTCTTCTGCATCAATCGTGATCGCAACATCAAGCTCAATCGCACGGCGCAGTAACTGCTCTAGCGTGTCGCATAGCTCAGTCAGTACGCGGTCTTCGTTCGCCACTTCGTAACGAGGATGAAGTGCAGAAAGCTTGATAGACACAGATGGCGCTGGGCTAGATTTTGAAGAGACATAAGTGTCTCGACCTACGGCTTCAATCGCCATTAGGTAATCTTTAAAGTACTTATTTGCGTCAGCTGTAGTCAGTGCCGCTTCACCTAGCATGTCGTAAGAGTAGGTAAAGCCTTTGTCGCGCATAGACTTACCGTTCTTTTGCGCTTCAGCAATGCTGCGGCCAAGAACAAATTGGTGACCCATCACTTTCATCGCTTGGTGCATCGCTTTACGAATTACCGGCTCAGAAAGCTTGTTCACTAAACGGTTAACCGCTTGTCCAGCACTCTGCTCATTCGATGAAAGTCCAACCACCTTGCCTGTTAGCATTAAGCCCCAAGTCGAAGCGTTAACAAAAACCGAATCAGAATTCTTTAGGTGAGACTTCCAATCCGCAACGCTTAGCTTGTCGCGAATCAGTGCATCAGCCGTTGCTGAATCAGGAATACGCATCAAGGCTTCCGCCAGACACATCAGCAAGATGCCCTCTTGAGTATCTAAGCTGTATTCAAGCAACAGTGCATCGATCATCTGGATAGAAGTCTTATCCGCACGGATAGCTTCGATCAAAGAAGTCGTTTTGTCTGTGATTTGCTGCTTTTCAGACTCAGAAGGGGTAGCTAGTGGCAGAAGTTGCTCTAGCCATTGGGTTTCATCCACCATATATAATGGTGAGATAAGCGACCATAGATCATCAAGCGACTGCTCGTTGAATTCTGGCTTTAACACATCAGTAGCTGTAAACATGCGTTTTCCTTAATCTCACACCCGGAATTAGCCCGGGATCTCTACAATGGCTGCAGTGTATTTAGAGTATATAAGGAATACTTGTCAAAAACTCCGAGTTTTTTGCTAAAAACTCGCTTTATTAACAAAACAAACACAATGTCACATATGAAACTTTAATATAATATGCCGTTTCGTTTCACTATTTAACAGAAATTTGCTTTTTGTATTGAGATGGTGACATGCCTTGAAGGCGTGAAAATGTGTGGGTAAAAGAGGATTGACCGGAGAATCCAGCAAGTTCTGCGACCTGACCAAGGCTTAAATTCCCTTGTTCAATAAGACGTCGAGCACGGTCGATTCGCTTACCTAGTACATACTGGTGAGGAGTAATGCCCATTTGCTCTTTAAACAACATATGGAATTGGCTTTCGCCTAAGAACACGCTACCTGCAAGTTGCGCGACTGAAATCTTACTTGCTAAATGTTGCTCGATGTAACGATCAAGCGCTTCAAGATCGAAGCGCGAATCCTTAACTGACGTTTCAAATGCCGAGATGTGCCTTTGCATTAAGGCGATCACCGTGTCATTGCAGGCTCGGCTTAACAACAGATCATCAGGACTCGCCTGCATCTCTTGTACCAGCATATGAATAAGCTTTTGAATTTGCGCATCTAATTGGAAATAGACGTTCGAAGACTCGAGCTGATTAATCTTCTCTAGCATCAGCGGGTCGTCATCACTCGGCACGGGCATGTTAAGCACCAAAATATCGGACTGACCGACCACACCACCGAAAGCATGATCAGAGCTCGCCGTCACCACACAACCTTGTCCAGGGCCGACAAGATTCCCCTTACCACTGACTTCAAATTCAGCCTGACCTTTTAAACCAATCACCACCTGAGAATAATGGTGATCGTGGCAATCCATATGCGATGGCAAAGTGATGATCTCAGCAGGACGAGGGCCAGTAAGGCCTAGCGGAGAAAGGTCTAGGTTAGGAAAGGGTAAAGGTTTAGACATGACAGACAAATACTCGGGTCAACATACTAAGAATAATACTCTTAAATGCGCATAAGATGAATTTGTAAATGTTCTTGAGAGTTATTTGCTCGCGTGAACGAAAAGATCATTATCGCGATCATCATGATCATGCCTCCGGAAAGATGATCAAGAGTGTACAAACTACGGGCTATGTAAAATCAATATTTCCAGTACTTTTTTATAAATTCCAACCTCATTATCCAACCAACTCGAGATGACTCATAAATGAGAATTCAATCATCAGAACATCGCTGAAAAATTTGCTTCTATAGCTCAAACAATTCGCATAAAACTTATAAAAAGTGTATCCAAAGTACCGAAACGCGGCATTTGAGTAGATTGAAATACAATAAAACGGTATAAAGACGGATACTGTGTTAATTGCTAATAACTAGTGACTCACAACTAGAAAGCAGACACATTATCAATGAGCCAATTTCAATCTATAAGTTGCAGGGACCTATGACTAACTTTCGAATTTCAGCGCTTTTACTTGCGCTATCCCCACTTTGGGTATCTGCATCGGTATCAGCTGAAGAACTGAATCAAGTCGATCCCGTTTCAGCCATCGATGCAAAAATAACAGAGAAAAACTCAGATATTGAGCGTATTTCAGTAACCAAAGTATCGGCGACTGAGAACCTAAAACAACTACAAAACACAAACAGTAAGTTGTTGCGCGAAGGTGAAGAACTTAAGGCAAAACGTAACAGAGCCAAGTCTGTACTAGACAAACAGTACAGTCGTCTACTTGAAGACCCAGAAACGGACCTGGTCTCCTTTCAAAAAAGCTACCAAGATGCATGGGCTGCAGTTAAAGAAAATCAATCGGCTCAGCTAGACAATCAACAAGCGATGAATGAGGGTGAGATTCACCTTTCTCAGATCAAACAGAAGCAAGCTCGAATGAACAATGAGCTGGCAAGCCTGAGAGAGTCAAAAGTTGAAGCTCGCGTAAAACGTATCGCAACAGAACTGCGTGAAAGTGCAGTTTTGGAAACTAGCTACACCACCACATGTGAATCCACAATGACCCTTGGTGAGTGTACTGCTCAGGGTAAATACCTAACGAACCAAAAAGCGGTGCAAACGTTCAAGAGCCAGTTACTTGAGCAGCTCACAGAAAGCACTCTGGCGAAGCAGAACTTGCAAGGCGTTCAGCTGAACATCCACGTTCAGGACAGCCAGCCAATCAAGAGCGGTTTCTCTGGCAACAACTCTTACTTCATGCAGATGCAAGCTCAACTGCAAGCAAAACCTGAAGCGGTTGCCGCATGTAACCTATTGAACGTTTCAACACGCTACTGTTTAACTGGCAGCGATGCGGCTGCAGTTAAAAAGAGCGACAAGAAATGGGCAAACGTAACCGTGCGTTCTGACCAATACAACGACTCTGTGACCATCAACGGTATTAAGTATGGCAGCACACCTCTTGAGGTAGCGCTACCAAGCGGTCGTCATCAAGTAACTATCTCTAAGCAAGGTTACGAGTCATACAACCGCACAGTTACCATCAACGGCAGCGACACTATCTGGGTTAAGCTTCTTCCTAGCAAAGAAAGCTAATTCCCTCAGTAGAAGATCGCCATACCGATTTCACAAAGCTGAATGAACACTCGCCATTTTGTTGATAGTTATAAACTGTTGATCGTTATAAACTTTTACGGTCGTTATAACCTTGTTTTATCGTTATAAACAGTAACTACAGACGAAATGGCGTTGTCGTTTAGAATAGTCGATTAACCTAAATTACGATTGAAGTAGCCCATCATGCGCCAAGGTTTTCCCACTCTATTATTTGCACTTGCTCCCTGCTTAATGACACCTGCTGTTTTCGCTGAAGCAACACCACCAGCAATCACGGCCGCCTCTGTTACTGATCTTGAAAGTTCGCTTTTCGAAAAGCACGCCGAGTTAACGGCTATCGAAAAGAAAGTCGCGGACAAACAAAATCAAGTCGATAACCAAGCACAGCAAACGGCACGTCTTGCTAAACTCTCTGTAGAAGCAGAACAAAAACTTGCAGCGGCCAAAGCAAGCCTAGAGCAAGATTATACGCGCATGATTGATGAGCCAGACTTCGATATCTCGACGGCTCAAAATCACTTCCAAGACGCATGGAAAACCGTGAAAGAAGGCAAACTTGCGGTTTCTGACTCAGAACAGAAGCAGCAAGGTTTGGCTATGGAGCTTGAAGCTATCCAAGCCGAGAAAAGAGCGACAGAAACAGCCATCGCGCAGCTAGAGCAAGACAAGCTAAGAGCAAGAGCCGATCGACTCAGAAACGAGATCACCCAAACACAAGAGCAGACGGTCAGCTTTACCAACCGCTGCAGCAGCGACATGACATTGGCGCAATGTGCTGATCAAACGGTAACACTAGCGCTTCAAAAAGCAGTAAAACAGTTCCAGCACAACCTCGTTGATAACACGACAGAGTCGAAAACTGTCAAACAACACTTGGCATCGACATCACTGAATATCCACGTGCTACAACACAAGGTGACTTCCTCTGGTTTCTCAGAAGATAACCGATACAGAGCTGTGATTGCTGCGAATCTAGAAACTCGCCCGGATAAGAACACACCTTGCCGCCTACTTGGTATTCAATCGTCTAACTGTTTCACGCAAACCGATCAACAAGCCAACGACCAACAAAAAGAGGTCGCTTGGGTCAACTTAGTGGTTCGCTCAAATCAGTACAACGACAAAGTGTTAATCAACGGCGTTAACTACGGCAGCACCCCTGTTGAAGTCATGCTGCCAACGGGCCCACACATGGTGACGATCGAGAAAGAAGGTTACATCTCTTTCCACCAAGAGCTAAAAATAACTCGCGATCACAACCTAAGAGCAGTGTTACAAGCCAAGCAAAATACGTTAAACGTGGGCACCAAGTTTGCGGACCCGATGAAAGATAGCACTCAGAGCCCTGAAATGATCGTTGTGGGGTCTGGTCGTTACCTACTGGGTGAAAACAGCGCCAAGCAAGTGACAATAAAACAGCCGTTTGCCTTAGCTGCAACCCCGACACGTGTACAAGACTTTAGAGCGTTTGTAGAGAGCACTGGCTACCAAACAGATGCAGAGCTAATGAATACCTGCGATACCTTCGCTAATGCTGAAATTACCTCTGTTGCCGACAGCGACTGGCAAAAACCAGGCTTCAAGCAAGCAGACAACTCACCAGTAGTTTGTGTCAGTCAGAATGATGCGATGGCCTACGCTCGTTGGTTATCCAAGAACACTGGCTTTACCTATCGCTTGCCAACACCACAAGAGTGGGAAGCGGCAGCAAGAGCAGGCCAAGAAACCAACTTCTGGTGGGGTAATGAATTCCGCACAGGTAAAGCGAATACAGGCTGGGCTGGTACACCTTGGTCAAACGTCAGTACGTCTCCTGTTAAATCATTCATGCCAACACCAACGGGCTTCTACGACATGGTCGGCAATGTATGGGAGTGGACAACCGTTCAAAAGGGCCTAGCCAAAGGTGGCGCGTGGAGCTTCTCTCCTGAAGAGGCCAAAGCATTTAACGAGCTATACGTTGCGCCTTCAACAGCAGCCAACTACCTCGGCTTTAGAGTGTTACGAGAGCTGTAATCTCTCGATAGCTCGCCCATTACTTTAAAATATTTACTCTAGGCTCTCATTTATCGCATTGAATCGTGTTTATAGGGGAATTCCCCCCTTATGCATAGGTACGCCTAGGAGTAAATTCGTCGATAGAGTAGTAAGTCACTCTGGGTATCTAACTGATGCCTCAGCTTAATTTACCTGACCCTCGTAAATTAAGCTGAAAATCTTCTACATGTCGACAAGGCATAACTTGTCTTTGGCCAGCCCCTCTTCAGGCTGGCTTTTTTTTGCCTATTGAACACGCAGTTCGCCGACCTATCATCCGTGAATCACGCAGTTATTCAGCACTTTGATTAACGAAAACTCACCCAGCCTTTTCTACACGTACTCCAACCTGTAATTGCCATTGCAGAGCAATAGTAAACTGATATCATTGCAACATCGCAACACACGAGAGAAAACCTTGCCAGAACCACTAAACCCCATACATCGTTCTTTATTCGAACAACTTCCAGGCTGCTGGGGCTGTAAAGATACTGACTCTGTTTTCGTATACGCAAACCTCGCTTACAACCAATTGATCGGTTTGAAGCCGGGCGAGAGTTGTACCGGCTTGACGGACTTCGATATGCCGAGCCAAACCATCGAATGCGCGCAAGACTTTAGAGCGCAAGACAAGCATGTAATGGAAACGCGCTCGACGCTTAAAATCCTTGATATTCACCCCTACCCCGATGGACGCTGGCACGCGCATATCTTCACCAAAACGCCTTGGCTTGATGACAACGACAACGTACAAGGCACTATCTTCTATGGACAGGAGCTGACTGATACCGCGATTTTAGAGGTGGGTCACTGGGTATGTCAGGCAACTTGCGCCAAAGACAATCAAGCTTCGATCGCAGGCTCAACACCGCGTGTGTCTAAACTGCAAAAGAAGCTGACCTCACGTGAATCAGAGGTACTGTTCTTACTGCTTTTCGGTAAGAAGCCTCAATACATTGCATTGACATTGAACATCTCAATCAAGACGGTCGAGGGGCATGTCGCTAGACTAAAGCAAAAGTTCGATGCACGTAGTAAGAGTCAGTTAATCGAGTATGCATTGGATTCAGGATTAGGCTCTGTGATTCCTGAAACCTTACTCAAGAAACAGATCTCAGTGGTTCTACACAGCGACTGATTAACGACTCACAGCGCCCATAGAGATAAAAAGACAGACAAAAAAATACCGTTGATGTGGATGAACACAAGATCAACGGTATCTTCCTAATTTTACTGTCTTTACTGCTGAGTCCAACAGACTCAAACTATGGCGCTAGGCGATCAATGTCCCAGCTGTTGTCTTGGCGTGAGAACAAGAAGCGATCATGCAGACGGTGCTCACCACCTTGCCAAAATTCAATGCTATCGACGCGCACTCGGAAACCACCCCAGAAAGAAGGAACCGGAATCTCGCCTTTCGCAAACTTCTGTTTAAGCTCTAGATACTTGCCTTCTAAGATGCCACGTGCAGAGATACGGCTACTTTGCTTACTTGCGATAGCTGCCAATTGGCTCTCTTTTGGACGAGACGAGAAGTACTTCATGTTTTCCATCGCTGTAAGCTTCTCAGCCGTACCAGTAACATGAACTTGTCGCTCTAAAGGATGCCAAGGGAAGTGCAAACTGATCTTGCTGTTGTGCTCAAGTTGCTGCGCTTTGCGGCTACCTAGGTTGGTGTAAAAAACGAAACCATCTTTATCAACATTCTTCAGCAAAACAATGCGCTGGAATGGCTGTCCATTTTCATCAACCGTCGCCACTGTCATTGCCGTCGGATCCGTCAACTTAGCTTCAATCGCTTGCTCTAACCAAAGGTTAAATTGCTCAATTGGGTCTGCGGCTAAGTCTTTACGTCTCAATCCACCCTGAGCGTATTCACGACGAATGTCTGTCAGTTCCATTTGGTTGCTCCTTTTAATTTTTTTGTGATTCTGCGCCGTAATCCTTTGAAACACAAGTCTAAGCCTTGGTTTTGTCTCATAGAAGGTGCTCTGTGTTAACGAGATCTCGGTACGCCAACCGTCATATTGATAGTCTATATGTAAACTGATTGTAACTTGAGTTTCTCGTGTCTAAAAAACTGTCTAACCTGATCACGCCTTTTGTATTTTTCTCATTGATATTGGGAGCGGCAGGGCTAACTGCTACTCACTTTTTGGCAGGTCAATACCAAGAGCAAGTTGTCACACAACAACTCAACGAAGCAGCAAACAAAGCCAACCTACAGATCGACTCTGAGTTGGATAAATTCAAGCAAATCCCAGATCTTCTCAGCCACGATCCACGCCTGTTGTCCTACTTTGACGAATCATCAAAGACCGACAAAATCTCCACAGCTGAACTCAACACCTTGTTATTCGAATGGTCGGGGCAAAGCCAAGCCGATACCATCTACATCCACGATCCGAGCGGCACAGTGGTTGCCTCAAGTAACTATCGAAAGCCTCGAACTTTCGTTGGCGAAAACTTCGCGTTTCGCCCCTACTTTGCGTCCGCAATAAAAGGCCATAAAACCCAATATGTCGCACTCGGCGCTCGCTCTGATGTACGAGGCTATTTCTTATCTTCACCACTCTATATTGACGATAACATCGTAGGCGTCATCACGGTGAAAGTAAGCTTAGAAAACCTAGAAAACATTCTAACTAGCGACGAATTTGAGATTGTGGTGCTTGATTCCAACCAAGTGGTATTTCTCTCTAGTCAGACACCTTGGCTTTATCACTCATTGCTACCATTAACGGATCAACAGCAGCAAGATATCGCAGCGCAACGTCAATACGGTCAAAACAAAATTTCGATCATTGATGCGTTTAACTCTTCGAGCCAAACAACCGATGCAAGCAAAGCGCTTACTGCAAACCAGTTATTTAAACTTGGAAATTTTAACCTATATCCTGCCGTTATCAGTGACAACCAGTACCAAGTTGTTGCTATCAAGGACACAAGATCTGAACTGCTCAAGGTGCTGCAGATCGACGTTATCTTCATTGTGATTTACAGCTTAGTCATGCTGATTGCTTGGTCGTGGCGACAAACCTACCTCACGAAAGTGGCACTGACTGAACTCAATCAGAACCTAGAGCAAACCGTGGATAAGCGAACTCAATATCTGAAGCAATCCAATCAACAACTTCAACAGACACTCTTTCAATATCAAGAGTCTCAATTGAAGTTAAAACAGACAGAGCAAGAGCTAACGCAAACCGCTAAGTTAGCCGTGCTGGGTGAGCTGTCAGCCAGTATTAATCATGAAATTAATCAACCACTTGCTGCGCTTAGAACCTACAGCGAAAACAGCGTCAAGCTGCTTGAGATGGGACGTTCAGACTTAGTAAAAAGTAATCTGGATAAAATGATCGCGCTAAACACCTCGATTACCGAGATCATTGCACGCCTTAAGGTATTTACGCGTAAGGTAACCAAGCAAGAACATCATGTAGCGAATCTGCATCAAGCGATCAACAATGCCACCAGCATTCTCAGCGCGCTGATGATCAAACAAGGCATCACCCTAAGATTAAGTACCGTGCCAGATGACATTAACATCGCGATTCACCCAACCGAGCTTGAGCAAGTGTTGGTTAACCTGATGCACAATGCGACACAAGCGCTTTCGCAACAAGCCACACAACAAGTAGTACTTCAAAACGACTCGGAAACTCAAGAAGGGAAGCAACCGACCATTCCTCAAATCGGCGTAGAGTGGCAGCTTAATAATGATGCCTGCCAACTGATCATTTGGGATAACGGGATTGGTATCGCCAGCGACAAACTGGAACATTTGTTCGACCCGTTTTTTACCACTAAGCCTGAAGGATTAGGGCTCGGACTTTCGATATCGAAGCGAATCATTGAAGCCTATCACGGCACGATCAGCGCAAGCCAGCTCGAGCCTTCAGGCATGGTATTCTCTCTGAATATTCCACTGTACCAAAACAAAGGCTAAAGGATTGTTATTAATAGCTTTCTTCAACATTAAGGACTCAACACTTGCACTCTATGCCTAAACTCTACTTTGTCGATGATGAACCCGCAATTCGCGACTCAGTAGAACAAGCCATGCTCATTGAAGGTATCGACATTGTCTGCTTTCCTAATGCGATTGAGGCTCTCAAGCAGATTAATATCACGCAAGCAGGCATTGTGATCACCGATATTCACATGCCAGTGATGGATGGCATTCAATTTACGCAAAAGCTGTTGAGTCAAAATCCGAATTTTCTAATCATCGTACTGACTGGACACGGCGATGTGCAAACCGCCGTTTCAGCGATGAAGTCCGGTGCTTATGATTTTCTAGAAAAACCATTTGTGGTTGATGCCCTGCTTACCGCAGTAAGAAAAGCAGCAGATAAGCTCGCCTTGGTTGAAGAAAACAACCTGCTTAGAAAAGAGCTCGCGATGCAGAATCAGGTTGGCCCAAAACTGATTGGTCAGTCTCAATCAATGCAGACATTACGCCGCGAATTAATCACCTTAGATTGTAAACAGAACCCGCTATTACTGTTTGTTGGCGACATAGGCACTGGCAAACGCATCACTGCGCAGTACACCCACGATTTACACAGCCAACCAACAGCGGAGCTTTGTCCGATTGCTGCATTTAATTTACCGCGCAATGACGAATCGACATTTCACCAATTCGTGCTTCAATTATTCCAAAAGCATCAAGGTGGAACGCTCTATATTCATGAAACAGAAGCATTAACTTCACAACAATGGCAGTGGTTAGCGGCTCTAAAACCGACTCTACTTCGTGAAAACTCATGCAAGACCAATGCAACTTGTATCATTATCGCAACTACTGTAGTACCGACTACAATTACAAATGAGCTGCGTCGATTTAATCTATTACCATTAGCACAAAGAACGGAAGATATCGGGTCTTTGTTCAAACACTTTGCTCGAGGTGCAGCAAGTCGTTATCAGCTGCCTCCGCCGGTAATCACAGAAAAAGAGATTCAACGCTTGATAGCTACGCACTGGAGCGAAAATATCCGTCAGCTTCGTCAACATGCCGAGCTGCGAGTGCTAACTCAGGTGAAGCAACCAGCACTCGACGATCAAGAGTCAGATCAAGCAGACAATCCAGAACAAGCGGATGACGGTTCGCTAGACGTCAATATTGAAGAACAACAACAGTCATTAAGCCAACGTACCGACAGCTTTGAACAAATCCTCTTGATAGAAGCACTGCATCGCCATCAAGGGCGCTTAAAAGACGTACAACAAGAGCTGCAAGTGTCGAGGAAAACCCTCTATGACAAGCTAAGAAAGCACCAACTCGACAAAACAGATTTCAAAAACAGATAAGAGTTAAAAAATATATAAATTCAAATATTTAAAGGAGCAATTTCTTAACATTTATCAAAAGTAAGAATACACTCAATAGGCTTGCACTTTTATTCAGCAAACAAGGACTGTTATGAGCCAGAAGAATTTCAGCAAATTGAACGAAACCGAACTTGAGTACGTCGACGATAAAACCGCGGCACTACTACTCAATACGCCGACCAGTGCGCGTATCATGTTGTGGATGATCGTTCTGTTCTTTATTGCTGCTATTGGGTGGTCCGCTTGGGCGGAGATCGACAAAGTTACTGTCGGGCAGGGCAAAGTGATCCCCTCTTCGCAGATCCAAGTCGTGCAAAACCTTGAAGGTGGTTTAGTTAAAGAGATCTTGGTTAAAGAGGGTCAACAGGTTCAAAAAGGCCAACAACTGCTATTGATCGATGACACTCGATTCCGCTCTGACTTCCGTGAGCGTGAGCAGCAAGTTGCCAACTTAACCGCCAACGTATTGATGCTTTCCGCATCGTTAACCAGCGTAGTAATCAACGAGGACTTTAACGAAAAAGAGTGGAAGAAAAGTGTCACTCTTGATTATGGAAAACTCGCTTTCCCGCCTAAGTTCTACGAGGTTCAACCTGATCTGGTCAATCGTCAAAAAGCAGAGTACCGCCAAGATTTAAACAACCTTAAAAACCAACTTTCCGTTTTTGATCAACAAGTTGAACAGAAACAACAAGACCTTGTCGAGATCAAAGCGCGTGTGCGAAACCTAAAGCAGAGTTACCAATTTGCTCGCCAAGAACTGGACATCACCAAACCGCTTGCCGACGAAGGCGTGGTACCAAGAATTGAATTGCTTAAGCTGCAACGACAAGTCAACGATACTCGCCGAGAAATGACCTCAAGTGAGCTTAAAATCCCTCTGCTACGCTCTGCAATCAAAGAAGCTATGCTCAGCCGTATCGATGCGGCGCTCAACTTCCGCTCTGAACAGCAAGAAAAGCTCAACCAAGCACAAGATAAACTCTCGGCACTGACTGAATCTGCGGTTGGCCTCGAAGACAGAGTAAACCGTACAGTTGTCGTTTCTCCAGTAACCGGCACCGTTAAAACGTTAGGTATCAATACAGTGGGTGGTGTAATCCAGCCAGGTATGGACATCGTTGAGATTGTACCGACCGAAGACTCCTTGCTGGTTGAAGCAAAAATTGCCCCACAAGACATCGCATTCCTGCGCCCTGAACTGACCGCCATTGTTAAGTTCAGTGCTTATGATTTCACTAAATATGGTGGCTTAGAAGGTGTGTTGGAACACATCAGCGCCGATACGACACAAGATGAAGAAGGCAACAGCTTTTACATCGTGCGTGTACGTACCGAGAAACATAATTTTGGACAAAACGAAGAGCTGCCAATCATTCCTGGTATGACAGCCTCTGTCGATATCATCACGGGTAAAAGAACCGTACTTGAGTACATGTTGAAACCTATCCTCAGTGCTCAAAATAACGCATTGAAAGAGTAAGGACGTTTGATGGTTAACAACGCCTTTCAATACATAGCAAACCAGCAAGAGCTGAGGCCATGAAGTCTCGAATATCGCTGTTATTGCTCGTCCTCACCTCTTTTACTTCTGTCGCTCTCAATAAGAACGACCAAAGATGGATCGATGCGGTCACACAAACCTACGGTGAGAGAGCCGGAAAGCGCGTGGCTACTTGGCGTTCAAATATGACGTCATACGATGGTTTAAGCGAGAAAGAGAAGCTTAGGTCAGTTAACCAATTCTTCAACCAGATGTACTTTGTCGACGACAGTATTCTCTGGGGAAAAAACGACTACTGGGCGACCCCGCTGGAGTTTCTAGGCAGTAACGCAGGTGACTGTGAAGACTTCACCATTGCGAAATACTTCTCTCTGCTTGAGCTAGGCGTTCCAGATAAGAAGTTGCGATTAGTGTACGTAAAGGCACTGGAGCTAAACCAATTCCACATGGTGTTGGCTTACTACTCCACACCGAGTGCAGAGCCACTAATTTTGGACAACTTAAACCCTGAGATAAGGCGCGGTTCTAAGCGCCCTGACCTACGACCAATTTACAGTTTCAACGGTAAAAACCTTTGGCTAATAAAGTCAGCAGCAGGCAGCGGCAAACTAGCAGGGAAATCTTCAAGATTGAGCTTATGGAACGACTTACGTTCCCGTGAGCGCTCTCTAAAATTAAACAAACCCATTATCAATTACGATGAGTAGGTACAATGACTTTATATAAACAGCTTGTGGTCGGGATGGTTGCGGTGTTCATATTACTGATGACGTCAGTCTTTATGATCGAATTCAATACTACTCGTGGATACTTAGAGGAGCAGCAACGCTCTGAGGTAAGTAATACCATTAATACTGTTGGACTGGCTCTCGCCCCTTACCTTGAAGAAAAGGACAAGGTATCGGTAGAGTCTGTTATCAACGCCCTGTTTGATGGCAGTTCTTACTCGGTCGTACGATTGATTTTTCTCGACAGCGGTGAAGACATTATCCGTTCATACCCTGTAAAACCTTCGGGCGTGCCCCATTGGTTTACCAATCTCAACCTATTTGACCCCGTTCATGATCGCCGAGTGATCACCAGCGGTTGGATGCAACTTGCTGAGGTAGAGATCGTCAGCCATCCGGGTCCGGCCTATGATCAACTGTGGCAAGCCTTTACCCGCTTATTAAGCATCTTTGGTGTGATCTTCTTACTCGGCTTGATCTCGATTTCATGGATCCTTAAGCGAGCACTACGCCCACTATCGATGATCATCACCAAAATGGATCAGATCGCTAAGAACCAATTCGGTGAGCCATTAACACGTCCTAAAACAAAAGATCTGATCTTGGTGGTTGATGGCATCAATCACATGTCGACTCAAGTTGAACAAGCCTTTAAAAACCAAGCAAAAGAAGCCCAGAAACTGCGCGAAAGAGCGTACATTGACCCGGTTTCTCAGCTGGGTAATCGCGCTTACTACATGTCGCAATTAAATCAGTGGTTAGAAGAGTCGAGTTTAGGTGGTCTTGCAGTACTGAAAGCGGAATTTATCAGCGAAGAGTACGACGAGAAAGGCTATCAAGAAGGTGATGCGTTAGTTCATCAACTAGCAGAACAACTGCAAGCTTCTATCTCATCACCAGACATCACCATCGCACGTATTTCTAGTGACGAGTTTGGTTTCATTATGCCAAACATTGATGAAAGCGAACTTAAACTAGTCGCAGGCAGCATCGTCAACTGTATTCAAAGCCTAGGTTCAGATCCTACAGGCATGGCAAATCCACACATTGCATTGGGTGTAACGTACAGCAACAAACGTAAAACCAGCACTGAAATCATGTCTTTGGTCGATAACGCGCTGTCTAGTGCTAAAGCGAACCGTGAACTCGCTTACGGCTACGTCACTGCTGACGACCATGGCGCAGTAATGGGTAAACAACAATGGCGTATGTTGGTTGAAGAGGCGATCATCAATGACCTTGTGACATTCCGCCTACAAGCTGCGAACAACGCGTTTGGTAAAACCTATCACCAAGAGGTGTTCTCTGCGATTGAGAAAGATGGCATTCGTTACGGTGCCAACCAGTACCTATACGCACTAGAACAGCTTGAAATGAGCCACATTCTCGACCAATACGTTATCGAGAAGATGATTGAGAAGCTAACAGCACAAGAGGTGACCAGCCCAATCGCAATCAATATCTCACCAAGCAGTATTTCTCAACCAAGCTTTATCCGTTGGATTGGTAAAACGCTTGAGCAAAACGCTTCAGTCGCTCACCTGCTACATTTTGAGATCCCAGAAAACTGTTTCATCAACGTTCCGCACTACACAGCACTATTGTGTAACACCATTCGTAATGCTGAAGCTGTGTTTGGTGTCGATAACTACGGACGTAACTTCCAATCACTGGACTACATCAACGAGTACCGTCCTAGCTACGTGAAGCTAGATTACCTGTTCACGCATAACTTGGACGATGAGAAGCAGAAATTCACGCTCACGTCGATTTCACGAACGGCTCATAACCTTGGTGTCACCACCATCGCATCTCGAATCGAAACTCAGACTCAGTTAGATATCTTGTCTGATAACTACGTAGAAGTATTCCAAGGCTTCATTGTTGATAAATAGTTGTAAGGGTTATATCGCATGCAAGATCCACTATTGAACTCATTGATCTACGTTAGCCGATATTACGGATTAGCGAACTCGCCTGAGGCGTTGGTCAATGGGTTGCCACTATCAGACGGAAAGCTAACCCCTTTCCTGTTTCCACGTTCGGCAGAACGTGCGGGGCTAGTGGCAAAAGAAAACCGTTCCGACTTAGATAACATCCCACACCTAATTTTGCCGGCGGTATTATTGCTAAAGCAGGGCGAAGCGTGTGTGCTCAACAGCATCGACCTTGAAAAACAAGAAGCTGAAATCATCACTGCTGAGAGTGGAATGGTGCCAATCATCATTCCTGTTGCCGAACTTAAAGAGCAGTTCATTGGCCGCTACTTCTTAGTGAAAAAGCAGTTCCGCTATGACGAGCGTTCACCAGAAGTTCTGAAAACACGCAAAGGTCACTGGTTTTGGAGCACCATTTGGGAATCGAAAAACATCTATCGTGATGTGTTAATTGCGTCGATTCTTATCAATATTTTTGCGATTGCCGCACCGATGTTCACGCGTTTGGTATACGACAAAGTAGTACCTAACCTTGCATTTGAAACTTTGTGGGTATTAGCGAGCGGCATTTTCGTAGTCTTCCTGTTCGACCTACTGTTAAAGTTGATGCGTAGCTACTTCATCGACGTTGCGGGGAAAAAGTCCGATATCCTGATTTCCTCCAAATTGTTCAGCAAGGTACTTGGCATTCGTATGGAAGCAAAACCAGCTTCAGTTGGTGCCTTCGCGAAGAACTTGCAAGAGTTTGAGTCAATTCGAGAATTCT
Source organism: Vibrio sp. Makdt (assembly GCF_027587015.1). Classification (NCBI taxonomy): domain Bacteria; kingdom Pseudomonadati; phylum Pseudomonadota; class Gammaproteobacteria; order Vibrionales; family Vibrionaceae; genus Vibrio; species Vibrio sp. Makdt. Next base: position 377,082 of record NZ_JAPPTH010000001.1, on the reverse strand, counting down.
TTACCTCGGCGACGATCGGCTCTCTGATCGACTTGCCTTTCGCGCTCATGTTCCTTGCCTTAATCTGGCTAATGGCGGGCAATTTAGTGTTTGTTCCAGTGGCAGGTGTGGTGATTCTGATCATCTACGCGCTGCTGATTCAAGGTCCATTGCGTCGCACCATTGAAGAAGGTTCACGCCTAGCCTCTCAGAAGTATGCGAACTTGATTGAGAGTTTGGCGGGCCTAGAAACCGTTAAGCTATTCAGCGCACAGAGTCAGTTCCAATTCCGCTGGGAAGAAGCCGTTGCTCACATGGCGAACTGGAATATTAAAAGCCGCCGTATTACCGACAGCATCCAAAACACCGCAGGCTTTGTTCAGCAGAGTACCAATGTAGGAATGATCATTTTTGGTGTGTATCTAATTGCTGAAGGCGAACTGACAATGGGTGGTTTGATCGCTGCAACTATGTTGAGCGGCCGTGCGATTGGTCCTCTTGTTCAATTGTCGCTGCTTTCTACACGTTACAACCAAGCCAAATCTTCAATGACGCTGATTGAGCAAGTGATGTCGATGCCTGATGAGCAGGAGGAAGGTAAGCGCTACATTCACCGACCAATCATCCAAGGTCATATTGCGCTAGATAAAGTGACTTTCCACTACCCTGATTCCCCCGTCGCTTCAGTGCGAGATCTCAGCCTGACCATCGCACCCGGCGAGAAGGTGGCGATCATCGGTCGTATTGGTTCAGGTAAAACAACCCTAGAACGCCTGATTATGGGCCTGTACAAGCCCACAGAAGGCCATGTACGCATTGATGATACCGATATGGAGCAACTTCACCATGTCGACGTACGACGCAATATAGGCTGTGTACCGCAAGACAGTAACCTATTCTATGGTTCAGTCAGAGATAACATTACTCTAGGCCGCCCTTTGGTGGACGATCGTGATGTGATGGATGCAGCGAACCGTGCGGGTGTGACAGCCTTTACTCAGCAAGATCCTGCCGGTCTAGAGCGCCAAGTGGGTGAAGGTGGTGGTTTGCTTTCTGGTGGTCAACGCCAGTCAATTGCGATTGCCAGAGCTTTCTTAGGCCGCCCTCCGGTGTTGCTAATGGATGAGCCAACCAGTGCGATGGATAACCGTTCAGAAATGCACATCAAGCACCAGCTTAGCCAACTGCTACCAAGCGAAACGCTGATCCTTATCACTCATAAAACCTCTATGTTAGACGTTGTAGACCGAGTCATCGTAATGGAGAAAGGCAGCATAATAGCTGATGGTCCGAAAGCGAAGGTTCTGTCCGATCTAAAACAAGGTCGCGTCAGAGCAGTTAGCTAAAGCCAGTCATCAACACAATCACCAAAGGGGAGCGAATGCTCCCCTTTTTTATTCCCTTAAACCGTGACAAAAGGGGAACAAAGTAACTGAACATTTTCTTATTTTCTCGAAGTTAAGTTGAGTAAAATACCAGGCTATCCATTAACAAAGGGCTCTTGGTGTCTAATCTCAACCTGCTTAGGTATTATCAGCGAATCGCACCCATGGGTGTCGGCAGCGAAATGAAAACCACAGTACAGGAAGTGGCTGATTTACTGTGTACTTCTCCTCGACATGCTCGCAACCTGTTATCACAAATGCAAGAGCTAGCGTGGTTAACCTGGCTACCTAAAGCCGGTCGAAACCAACGATCTTCGCTACTGTTAAATATCGAATTAGGCGCACTCAAAGAGAGCCTTGCTCTAGAGAGAATCCAACAAGGCAAGTATGAGAAAGCTTTGGCTATTGTGGATGAAGACGAAGCAACGTTTGGCCGCCTGCTGAAAACCACCTCAGGGGCTTCTGTTCAGGAAGGCCGTGTCAGTATCCAACTCACATACAAGCGAATGTTTGAACGCATTGTGCCACACCAATTACACCGCTGTAGCGAGCGCTTCTTCTTGCGTCAGGTGTATTGCTGCTTGGTATCCAGCCATGACAATGGCGTTATCAAACCAGAACTCGCTCACCACTGGCGCTATGACGAAGCGAGCTATCAATGGACATTCCACCTTCGTCCCGGGCTTACGTTCCACAACGACGAGTCAATTGACGCTGATACCATTGTGAGCCTCTTTGCTAAACTCAGTGCCCTTCCCTATTATCAAAAAGAGCTCGCGCATGTCAGCGACATCAGCGCCCCACATCCACTGAAAGTGGTATTTACACTAAGCAAACCAGATCAAGGGTTCGCAGGGCTTGTGTCTGGTGTCAAATACGGTATTCAGCCAGCAAACCAAGTTAATGTTGCAAACAACAATGCAGTGATTGGCAGTGGCCCATTTACAGTGGTCGAACACGACAAAAACAGACTTAAACTGCAAGCGTTCGATGGCTACTATTCGTGTCGTGTGTTAGTCGACTTAGTCACGATTTGGAGCGTCAACGACGAGAAAATGGAGAACCCGTCGCTTTCCAGTAATGCACCGATCCAAGTATCTGAAACGACAAGCGGTATTGAAGTTTCAATACAAACGCCCAATGCGACTCACTCGAGTCAACACAGTCGCACTGAAGACGGCTGCTTGTTCGCGTTATTCAACCATCATGCTAAGCATCCGTTAACACGTGCCCAACGCTGTTGTATTACGGAATTGATTCAACCGCAGCGACTACTCGAAGTATTCCAGAAAAAGAAGGTCCATTACGGCAGTGTCGTTGCCAACAACTTATTGCCTTCTTGGAACCCGGTTTTACGCCCATTTGGTGAATTCAGCGCGCTACCAAAAACCATTACCATTGCTGGATACAACTACACAGCGCTGCGCCGATGCGCTCGGGCTATTTCTTCAGTACTTGCCGAGCACAACTGTGTGGTTGAAATGGTGATGTACTCCTATCGGGAGTTGAGTGAAAAAGCGAACAGCGGCACACTCGATGAGACACTGATCTTAACGAATATCAATTTAGACGATAACCGTCATGCTTCAGCGTTTTCTAACTTCTACTGTAATAACGTGCTGTACCACACTCTAGGAGAGACAAATGCCAACTGGCTTGATCAACAATTAGAAAACCTACGAGCATGCACTCCGTTAGAAGATTACCTAACAGCGCTAGAACCGATCGCCTCAACGTTAGTCAGTGAGTACTGGATAGCCCCAATGTTTCATCACACGCAAACATTACGATTTCAAGGTGTCTTAGAAGATGTCGCACTCACTAATTGGGGATGGCCGGATATTCGTTCGGTGTGGTCCTCTGATTAAAGAGCTGTTGCGATGAGGATGTTTTGATAGAGGCGCCGCACACTGACGCCCTTTATAGTGAAATGTCTTCTTGTTCCATCTTAAAGGAACATTGAATCTCATATTGATTAAAGGAGAATACGCTTCCCCCATGGGTGCGCTTGGTCGTCACAGTTTCATCACCAAACTGCACGGTGACTCGTGTATAAACCTTTTCGTGTGCTTCGACTGTACACTCCGCAAGGTTCGTTTCAAATTCCACTTCCAGAGTATCCAACTTTTGTTTAGTGCTTTCTATGGCGTGATTGTTCTTCTCGCGCTGCTGCTCTATTTGTAACGCTTGTTCTTCGCTTCGCTCTGCTTTAGGTAGTTTCTTAAACTCGAGCTCTTGGCGAATCACGTCCATAGTCTGTTCTTGCGCGTGTCTGTAGATTTCCTTGAGTTCAGCAATCTTCTGTCGGTATCCATCATAACGAGCAAAACCATGAACCTTAGTAGCAGTATCCCCCTCAACGCCCAAGAAAACGCACTCCACCTTACCACCGACTTTCGCTTCACCGCCACTGAGTGTGCCGTGCTTCTTGAGAGAGTCCATCACGATAAGGTTGTTGCCACAGCGAATTTCATTACTCATACTGTGTACGCCAAGGCGAATATCGCTCGCCGTTTGTAGCTCGGCGTTTTGGGCATAGCTTGCCGTGATAGAGCCTTTGCTAAATACCTTACAGCTTTTCGGCTCTCCCTCTTTGGTTGTGTGGCCGATAATACCTTTCGCAACTTTAATATCACCTTGAGCCTGAACTTCTGCCGATTCAATAAAGCCGCCGACGGTAATGCTGCCCGTGGCTTTCACAACCATTCCTGGTTCAATGTTGCCAGAGACAAACACATTACCTTTAAACTTTACGTGCCCAGTCGTGACATCGACATTACTGACACACAATGCGTCATCCACTTCGATGGTTCGATCTTTAATGATGGGTAAGCCTGGGTGGGAAGCGAGTAATAGATTGGGATCGTCTGGAGAAATGTAAGTGCCTTTGCCAGGCTTGATTAAACTGTCTTGTCCAGGGATTGGTGGGATGACTCGACCTTGGACCGTAAAGCCAGCGACGCCTTTGGTCGCGGGAGTACGCTTCATCAGTTGGTCATTCAATCCAACGGTGATGGTTTCTCCCAAATCCCGCATATCAATCTTGCCTTCGTCTTTACTACGGGGCTTAAGAACTTGGCGTGTAATGTCTTCTACAAGCGCTGCAAACTTAGCGTCCTTGCCCCTGACCGGCTGAGTACCTTTGGCGACAGGTTGAGTAAACTTTTCACCAGGCCTAAGTTTACTGCTCATCATCAAGACTTTTCTTAGAGCTAACTTGTTAATCCCTTTCGTGATATGGGCCTGAGCAAGGCAATGAATGATGTCACTACCACGCAGTGGGTTTCCGCGGTATGGACCTGTGACAACAAGACTCGCTAACATCTCGTCATCTGATAATTGCACCTCTACACTGGCATCACGAACTTCAGCAATCAGAACCCCTTCGTAAGCTTCCCCTTTACCTTCTTTAGCAAGAGAGACAAAACGCAGCACTTCGTCTTCGAAAAGAAAATAGCTTGATGCGTCTATTGCTTCCAAGGCTGGTGGCAGTGTCTTATTGTCAAAGCTTGCGTCGACCACAAATCCTGACGGCAGACGTGCCATCACTTGTTGCTCATCTTCCGACAGTGTAACGATGTTATCCCACATTCGAATTGAGTATCCCTAATGACTCAGTTGTTATTCAGTCTATATAAATCAATCTGAGCTTAGAATCGTCACATTATAATAATCAGCGTCACATCACTTACTTTCGTTATTGCAAAGATGACTCATAATTAAGACTTACCCATTTTATGATTTGCCTCACCTTTAACGATACAAAGCGTTATTCTCTGAACGTTGTAATTTGGAGTTTTACGCTTCGCTAATGTGGCGACTTGCCTTAGCTCGACAAGAAACGGAGACAATGAAATCGGAAATGGGCTTTGTGGCTTGAAGGTAAGAAGGTAAGAAGGTAAGAAGGTAAGAAGGTAAGAAGGTAAGAAGGTAAGAAGCAGTTTACAGTGTAAATTCAACCTTCTAATTTACACTGTAAATCTCGTTTGAAATCGGCTGTCGCTATTTACACTGTAAATTAGCGAGTAAGGCTTCGACATCTTTTCGAAATTGAGCCTCTGCTTGCTTACGCCCAATAAAGTTAAACTGTTCAACACAGATCCCCCACCCTTTCTGTTGAACGACTTTAGCAAGCAACAAATCAGAAACGCAAGAATAAGCAATATTCGTAGAATCGAGGGGGACTACCTGAGCTTGACGTGCATTACTAATAAGCACCAACTTCAACACACTGTAGCCAATGCTGTCGTAACTATTGCCTCCATCAACATAGTTCTTGATAAGTTGGGCTTCAAGCTCGCAGATTGATTCACAATAAGTTGGCAGCAGTGCACGCACCATATCGACTTCAAGAGAGGCAAGTGAACCCGAAACGACAAAACAAAAGCTGCGCTCAAAATGATGCAGAAGTTGGCTGACCCAAGTTTCAGAATTGGCATTAAGAGGCTTAACCATTAGCACAGAGTGACAACCACTTGCCTGATCACGCTGGTGGCCAATATGTACTGGAGCAAAATCGTTGTTACGCCAGAATGCAATCAAATCACTGGTCGCGCCGAAACTCGTCGCTAAGTAGTCGGCTTGTTCGATGTGTTGCGACAACTTATCCAACATCCAACTGCCAATACCAAAACCTTGATGACGTGTTGATACAGCAATACGCATCACTCTGATACAGTGGCTCGTTGCTGCTTGTGTGGCTCCGAGTTGATTAGCTAACAACACAGGAGCAAGATGACCTTGTGGTCTGCGTTTTCCAATTTGAATCTGGGAAATCAATTCACTCTCTAACCCACCCTCTTGCGTGACCAACATACAACCCAAACACTCTTCTTGCTGCCACACGGCGTACAATTGAATCGCAGGATTACTTAGGAACTGTATCAGGTCATTTGGAGATGTTTGATAATGAGCATCAACCAGCAGAGAGAAACATTGATGGAGCTTACTTGGGTTAGCTAAACAATCTTGCTTGGATAACTCGACCAAACTTAGTGAGTTGAGTTTCTCATTAGAAAGCACTTCAACCTTGCGCTCTGCCATATCATTTGATGAGGCTGCACCAAGTAAGAAACAATCAAACAACCAAGCTTCAAGCGGGTCGTTATTATTCCAACGGATAGGCTGTTCAAGTCTGTATCCTTTCCGGCCTGGGCGATGCTTAGAAAGCCATGCTTCGAATTTGATTCCGAAACCTCGACCGCTCCCTTCATAGCCATGAACCGTGGTTGAAAAAACCATACGGTGATAACTATCAACCATAGACTTCAACATTGGAATGGGAATCGCCGCAGCTTCATCAACCAACAACAGATCGCAATCAGGCTTGGATTTTAGTAATTCGTCTGGCGCGACAAATCTAAGGCTGCCACCTTGGTAGCAAACATGAGTGGCATTAAGAACTTCACAACCGTCGAGTCTTTGCTGCGCATGCGAAAAAACAGGCTCAATGGCCTTAACAGATGGAGCTGTCACAACAATTTTGAATCCTGGACGTTCAGCCAAAAGCTGCGCTGCTGCAATACCTAACGTCGAGCTTTTACCACGGCCTCTGTCTGCAGTTAAAATCAAAGGACGCTTTCGATGACCAGACACCACTTTCTTGACCGACTCAACAGCAATATTCTGCTGCTCAAATCGATTTAGACGGGTTGCTTCAATGCGTTTTTGCGGAAGCGAATCAAAACTGCACTTCAATCCCGACGCTTCATCGCTTTGGGAAACTGAGATGAGTTTATCAAAATGAGTTTTGAGCCAACATTCACCAAACGCCGATTCTTCGGTGTGTTCAGGATCTTTTATGTTTGGTGGCAGCACCAACAATAATCCACCTCCCACTAACGCGCCAAGCGCAGCGCTAAAACCGTTTGCATCAAACTGCTCTCTAAAATCACACACCAACACTTGGCATTCGCGACCGAGAAGTTGCTGACCTTTCTTTACTGGTGCATGCATTACCCCTTCAAACGGAGTGCCACCGATTTGGAAAACACTTTGTGTGTTTGCGCCAATTAGATAGGTAGAGATAGCGGAATTTTGCCATGTCGCACTGCCATTAAACACCACGCCGTAACGGTGGTCATTATGTTGGGCGATATCGGAAAGTGTATGCAGAAACGTGTTGGTTAGGCTTGTCATAATTTGTGTCCAGATTCATCTAAACACAGTTTATCACAGCCAAATAAAAAGCCGCATAAAGCGGCTTTAGAGAAGTTTGGAAAGAAATTTACTTAGTCGAGTTTCGATTGCACGAACGCTAGGATTTCTTGCATCGTTGCATCGTCAACTTTCTTCAGGTTTAGCGCTAGATTTGAGCCCTTGCGGCTGTATGAAGCACGACCTTTGATAAGCTCAACTTTAGGTGATGCTTTTTTCGCTGGCGCAGGAGCCAGTTCAAGAATCCAACCTTCTAGTGTTTCCGTTACGTCTTTAGTTAAACGAGTTACACCTTGTGCTTCGCTGCGCTGCCACACAAAGCCTTCAGACGCATCACACTTAGTCAGTAGCGATTGTTGTTGGTCGTCAGTCAGGCCGCTGAATTGTTTATGCAGTTTAACAATTGTTGGGCGACCAAGATCACTCACATTTGGGTAAGCTTGCAGTAATTCCAGTGGTAAAGCGGCTGCTTTCAATGCACCACTTACTAGCGCCTCACTGCATTGGAACATTTTTGCTAGCGCTTTTTGGTCTTCAGCTTCGCCTTTATCAAGCTTCGCTTGCATCTCTTTCCCCTTCTCGTACAGAGAAAGTGGTTTATGAGCGTTTGCAACATCAGATAAGAACTTAGCGTGTTCGCCGTTAATGTTTTCAGCAACATAGATAAGGAACTCTTTGTCAGCCAAAATACACGACATACGACGACGGCTACCATCAAGAACTTCAATCTTACCGTCTTTGTTTTTACGACCAACTGCTGGATATTGCTGACCGCGTTCTTTCAATGTTGTAAGAACATCAGAAAGAGCATGTTCATTTAGGAAAGATTGCTCACGAGCATTCTCTTCAAAAACAACGGTGCGAGTTGCTACTTCAGAAGCAGGAATTCGAACCAATTCAAATGAAACTAAATCTTCGCCAGCAACAGAAAGCTCAATCACTTGAGCCTGTTCTTTAGCAGCCGTTTGCGCTTCTTGAGGCGTAGCAACACGACGTTTGTTCGCCTTACCAAATAGCTTTGCATTTAAGTCAGATGTTTTAATTGCCATTCTTGTTATCCCTGATTAAGTGAAGGCCAGTTGCTATGTAATACTCGCTCTAATTCTAGAGCACTTTTTTGTACCGCGTCTTGAGCGACAGCCAGAGTCTTCTTACCACCTTCAAAATCACTCACAGTAAGGTCGAAAACCGTGCTGTAAGTATCTGCGCAAGTCTCGAATGCGCGGCTTCTTGGAATGGTTGCCATCATGACTTGGTCATTCAACAGGTAGTTCATTTCAGTCAGTACTGATACCTGTTTCTTGTTGTCGTCTTCAAACATGGTTGGCATCAGACGAACAAACTCAAGCCCTTTCCAATCGTCCGGGAACATTTCGTAGACGGTTGGTAAGTGCTGGAAGAAGTTAACCGTTGAAGCCCAGTCCAAACGCTTCGCCGCACATGGAATCAACAGTGCGTTAGACGCGTACATTGCGTTCCATACAAGCGGGTCTACGTGAGGGCCAGTATCAATCATAATCACATCAAAATCGTCCGCGATTTTATCGATAAGCTTCTCTTTTAAAAGACGAACAATGTCTAAAGACTGATCTTGAGAAAGGCTTTGCCACGCTTCAGCATTAAACATTGCATCTTCTGGGAACGCAGAAATCGTCTTTAGGTTTGGATATTGTGTTGGCAACAATACATTTTTGCGCAGAAATTCTTGGTCAACCTCTTGGCCTTCAGGCACGTTGTCCAGCATGATATCAACAGCAGAATAAATGCTATCGTGCTCAGCACCACTAATTTGTGGGTTTAGGAACAAACGCAGTGAGCCTTGTGGATCTAAATCGATCAGACAGATGCGGTAACGCTTATCAAGATTCAAAGATAAACATGCCGCTAAATGAACCGCTGTCATTGATTTACCCGTACCACCCTTTTGGTTCTGTACGTTGATAATCCATGGCTTATTGCCCGCATGCTGTTTACGTTGGTGGAACTTTGGCACTTCAGCCGCGTCCATTAGCATGTGAGCTTCGGTCAATGAAATCGAGTAATGGTTGGCATTATTCTTCGTAAACTGATGGCCTTCCGCCTCAAGCTTAGTGATAGCTTCATCCAATTTACGACGAGTTAAACCAGAACGAGTCTCCATCATAGCCTTAGACATAGGCGGAAAATGCTCATCACTTCGCTCTTCCAAAATAATCTCAATTCGGTCAGCCTGAACTTGTTGAGTTTGTTCGGCTAGCTGATAGAGCTTATCAATCGTTTGTTCTCTTTTCATTGCCAGTTTCCGTAATGATTAACTAAGTATAAATTGTACAGCGATTAACAATAAAAACAACAAAAACATGAACATACATTTATGAGTAAAATCACATAAAATAGACTGAATTTTTACAGTTTGATGAAATAGTATCTAAAACGAATACAAATTTGACCATTTTCATAGTGTATAACGAGCCTAATTTCTCCTTAGATTTTAAATGTTACAGCATCACTTATTTACAATGTAAATGCGAATATGAAGAAAAACCTTCGGAACGATTGAAATACAACCATAGATTACGGTAGATGTGATTTGTATTCGAATATTGATTGTGAAATAGGTGATGAACATACACGTTCAATAACATAGTTGATTGATGCTAGATAAATAACTCGTAGACCTACAATTTAGTCGTCAGTTGGCCAAACGAACAATCGTGTCGCCGACGACGACGGAAGAATGATCATGGGTTTCATCACATATACTTGGATTGATAACTGCATATTATGAAGCATGATCAAGGCTTATGGTCCCCAATATTGATCCACTAAAATGCGCGCTCCAAATGATCAATCTCCGGAAAAATGATCAAGTAGATATCGTTCCGGAAGCATATATTTTCAGGGCTAACTTACGGACGAATGCTTTTGGAATGGGGATTCAAGGCTCATAAGGCTTAAACACTAGGGAATTCAATCGACACGAGCTGAGAATACGTAAACATGACAATTTCATGATCATGCTTCCTATATTTAACGGGTTCTCTTTCCGAAGCTCCAAATCAGTAATGAGTAATCAATATTGAGTGGATTTTGTACGAAAGGGGGTAGGAACGATAAAAATACCGACTTACTTGATCATCGTTCCGATACATTGATAATCAAAAATATCCACATTGCCAGCAAATAAGTACTTCGAAGCAAAGTAGACAAAGATCGGCTGTGGATAAGCTGTATAACCATAATGATCATGCTTTCGAATCAATAATGATCATGCTTACAATGACTTAATGATCATCGTTCTGACTCGCAGTGATCATGCTTTCTTCTGTTTTATGATCATCGTTTCGAGTAACTTATGATCATGCTTTCCAAGCGAATTTTATTTAACAGTTTAAATTCAGCAACTTAAAAGCAAACTTACAGCCAGATCATTAGATCACTTAATCATTTAAGATCATATTAATCAAAAAGATCAGTTATTTAAAAGCCAATAAATTCTCTTTATTTATGATCATTCTTTCTTTATCATTCAGGAACTATAGTGAAATTACGGTTAGTGTGATACGGATCAAAAATGAAACCAGAAGAGAAATTGTTAATTAAGGCACGAAGCCACAAAGATGGTCATTTATTTGAGGTATCTGAAACAGCCGTTGAATGGATAGAACAATATCAACACTTCAAAGGTGTCACCAAAAGCATAGTTGAGCTTCTTAACCTAATTTCACTTCGTGGGTTTAGTAGCAAAGACGGGTACGTTTCCACCACTGAGATTATCGAATCAACCGATGGCCAAGTCACTCGCGCGGCCTTACAGCAAAGGCTGAGAGCAGCAGTCAATATTGGATTGTTCAAACAAATCCCCGTTCGCTTTGAAGAAGGCCTTGCTGGTAAAACCATGTTGCATCGCTTTGTGAACCCAAACCAATTGATATCGGTACTGGGTGCCACCAGCTTAGTAACAGAAAGCGTGAAGCAAAATGAAAAGCAAAAGCGCTCTAAAGCCCTAGCTCAAACCAAAGTAAACAAGCGCTTACTGAATGAACATGGACTGAATACCCCACCAACAATGAAAGATGAAGCGGATCAATTCATTGTTTCGCCAACCAATTGGGCGGGGATTATTGATCAAGCGTTAGCGCCGCCTAGAACTCGTAAGAGCTACCAGAAATCCATGGTTTCGATCTCTGGCACTCGAGCGGTGATCGAGACACGATCTTCTAAAAATATCATGACTGTTGACGATCTGATGACGCTATTCGCGTTATTCACGCTCACCGTTCAATATCATGATCATCACCAAGATGATTACCACCTAGACGCGAAACACACACCGAACAAAACACCACTCTACATCACTGATATTTTGTCTTTGCGTGGCAAGAAAGACAGCGGCCCAGCACGTGATTCGATCCGCGACAGTATTGATCGTATTGAATTCACTGATTTCCAACTGCATGAGCTTACAGGCCGCTGGCTTAGTGAGAACATGCCAGAAGGCTTTAAGAGTGATCGTTTCCGATTCTTAGCTAGAACCATTACCGCATCGGAAGAAGCGCCTACAGAGGGCTCTGACGGCGAAATTCGCATTAAACCGAACCTATACATCTTGGTTTGGGAACCTTCGTTCTACGAAGAGCTGCTGACGCGTGATTATTTCTTCCTATTTCCGCCAGAAATTCTGAAGCAACATACCTTGGTCTTCCAAATGTATTCGTACTTTAGAAGCCGCATGGCACGTCGTCATTCAGATTGTATGTTGCTCAGTGAGCTCAACCAGAAATTGGCGCGTAACATTGATTGGCGTCGGTTCTCGATGGATCTGATCCGTGAACTCAGAAAGTTGGGCGAAGTAGGGGATCATGAAGATACCTTCCTGGTTAACCTTTGGGGTTATCACTTGACGATCACCGCGTTGATCGAAAAAGGCAAAACGACGGATTATCAAGTAGATATCAAGTGTAACGTGGAAGAAGTACTGCGTTACTCAAGAGCACGAACTACTAACGCCGGCAAACGTAATATGGCGCCGACGCTACCGAACCCGCTTCGTAACGAAATGGTTTCCAAGCAGAAGCTGGAAGAGCTGTCTGAAATCATTGATGGTGAGTTCGAGCCAATCCAACGTAAAGCACCATCACCAAGAGGCAAGTTAGGACGTCGCGTTAAACAACGTAAGCACTCTGTAGAGATTAACGCTGATGAGATCATGATAACGCTCTCTAAATATACCTCTGCAGAGGCTCTAGAACGCAGTATAACGGCTTTATCTGCCATGACAGGGCACTCACATGCCTCAATCAAAGAAGAGTGTTCAGAGCTTATTGAGAAGCTTGATTGGCTGAGAGTAGGGGATGAGATCATTCCTTACGAAACACTAAGTAAGTTAATTGAGCTGTATAACGATCGCGATAGTAACAGTAATCGCCACCTTTCGATTGAACGTCTTATCTCAGGCTTAGCAGTGCGTCGTAAGGTCTGTAAGCAAGTTCACGAAGGGCATTTGGATGAAAATGTGTTCCTAGCGTTGGATGAAATGGCGATAGGTCATTAATTCTGTGCCAGTTTTCAGTGCTATGAATGGGTCTTTGAAACACATTAGGTGTTGATAAGAACCGCACCTAACGCTGACAAAGTGATGACAAAGTAGCGCACTCGGTTGATTATTATTTATCCCGAATAGACAACCTTTTGTCCTTTCTTATGATTAATAGATTGGCTCATATTTTGTTACATCATACTGAATAGATTTTTGCGAGTTCCCCCAAGGGACTCGCTTTTTTTTGTCTAAAATCCGCCTAACTATTAAAAATCAACAGCTTAAGATATTCCTTACCGAAGCATGATCAAGGCTAGATCATGCTTTCATGGATCCAACTCATCGCTACCGATGAAAACTTTTATGAAAAAGTATCAGATCAATAACTCGGTGATCAGTGAATCTGATGTTTTACATTACCTTGATCATCGTTTCGGGGATGGCTGGCCATAAAGCGGACATGTGACTCGATCAACTTCTCTGATTCTGCTTGCCAGTGCGGCTGCTGCTGCTGATTGGCAAACTCTAGAGCCAGCACACACAGGTGCTGAACCCGCTGAGTACACCACTCTTGCAAGTCTGGCTCTGCTTTAGGGTCACACGACACTGCTTGCAGCTTGCCGTAAGCAAACATTAGGTATTGGTAAGCCTTTTCTTGATGGTGTGCATTTTCGTTCGGCTGTCGATAGAAGGTAAAGATTCTCAGGCATCCATCTAACCAACATGCGATTCCTTTGCTTTGTTCATCCGTGATCAACGGCCCCCAGAGTGCATCTGGAGGCGTTAAGATCAAAGGTTCTAACCGTTCCACTTGATCATGCTTTCGGGCTTTGTACCAATCTCCGATCCGCTCTAACCAAGTGTCTAGTTCATTCATGCAACATTATCCCATTGTTTTACAAAATGATTATCAGCAACTTGCTTAACGTTATGCTGTATTTCACTGCTTTGCTCTCGAATACGATCAGCGTCTATTGAATAGTTTGGTTCATTTTTAACGAGTTCGCCAAACGGTAGATCAGGATCTGGCACCGCAGAGATCAATAGCTTGGTGTATGGGTGTTGAGGATTGGTCAAGATCGACTGAGTGGATCCCCATTCGACGATCTGTCCTTTGTACATAACTGCTGTCTCTTCTGCAATGTAATGTGCGGTGGCGAGATCATGGGTGATGTACAAAAAGCCAATCCCGAGCTCTTTCTTCATTCTTTGCATTAGGTTAAGTACGCCAAGTCGGATCGAAACATCCAGCATGGAGGTGGGCTCGTCGGCAAGAATGACCTCAGCGCCAACAGCCAGTGCTCTTGCTAGGTTAACCCTTTGTCTTTGGCCTCCACTGAGCTCGTGAGGGTACTTAGCCAATGTTTCAATGGGTAACTCCACCAGCGTTAATAACTCTTCCAGGCGCTCTGCTAGCGCTTGTTTGTTGGCGACTTGCTTATGAATCTTGAGAGGGCGTGTTAAGTGGTGCTCTATAGTATGTGTCGGATTCAACGAGCCAAACGGGTCTTGGAACACCATTTGTACTCGGCTGCGGTAGTCCAAGATGTCTTTGCGGCTGTTGAGGGTTGAGATGTCTTTGCCATTGAAAAGGATCTCGCCCTCTGTCGGTGGGTAAACTTTGGTCATCAGCCTCGCACAGGTACTCTTTCCGCAGCCTGACTCGCCAACGAGTGCTAGCGTTCTTCCTGGGTATAAATCAAAACTCACGCCATGTAGGGCTCTAAATATCTCCTCTTTGCCAAATCCACCACCTACGGTGAACTCTTTAACGAGGTTTTTTACTTGCATAATTGGTTGTGACATTGAGGCTCCTAGCACGCTGTGGCGTGAGCATGTTCGTGAATATTAGGGAATGAACTCCACAGCTTTTGGGTGTAGGAGTGCTGAGGGTTATTGCGAATCTCATAGGCTTGATTGACTTCAACTATCTTGCCATGACGCATAATGGCAATGCGGTCACACAGCTGGCTCATCAGGGCTAAATCGTGGGTGATAAACAGGATTGAGAAGCCGAATTCTTCTCTGAGTTGATGTATTTGTTGCAATATTTCTCGTTGAACGACGACATCCAAAGCCGTAGTTGGCTCATCCATGATGATCAGTTTGGGATTGAGCGCGAGAGCAATCGCAATCACTAATCGTTGACGCATACCGCCGCTAAATTGATGAGGGTATTCGGTCAGGCGATGGCGAGGAATATTCACTAGGTCGAGCAGCTTTTCTGCGCGGTCCTTGGCTTGTTCATCACTCATTCCTTTGTGGTGGCGTAGTACGTCAGCAAATTGTTCTTCGATAGTTAATACAGGGTTGAGTGAGTTCATGGCACTCTGGAACACCATGGCGATCTCACTCCAGCGTAATGTATTAAGCTGGCTGTCAGATAGTCTCAGTAGGTCTTGTCCATCAAAAAGTATTTGACCGCCAGAGATGAATGCGGGCGGCTTGTGAAGTCGGTTAATAGCAAATGCGATGGTGCTCTTGCCACAACCTGACTCGCCGGCCAGGCCAAAGATTTCTCCTTGCCCTATGCTAAAGCTGACGGACTTTACGGCATTGAAGTCACCGTCGTCGGTGATGTAGTCGACGCATAGATTCTTCACTTCAAGAAGCGGTGTATCTGGATTTTCCATAGACATGATTGATACTCAGTTATGATATTGATAACCATTATCATTAACATGTGTTGGATTTAGTGAAAGCGATCAGCGCAAAAACAATGAAGTGCCTCGAAATTTATCTTGGAGAATTTCAGGAATTTTCAGGGTAAAACAAGAAATGAGAGGGAGGAAAGTGAGAGTTGGATCAAACCACATTTCTTATGGGGAATCTTTTAAATGTAATGGCAGAAAATGGCTTTGGCAAAGTTTAAATGAGCCATTTATTAATTAGCTTTGTGAAGCGTCGGAATCATCACATTTCAGTGCAGAATTTCTTAACAAGCGAAATAGCATTTGCTACAGATTACCTGTCCATTACATGGTGCTTTTCGGAGGAAAACATGTCCATTAATTCTATCAACCATGATGAAATGACAAATATTGCAAACAAGTGGGATGCTGAAGAAGAAGTATCTTTCAAACCAGAAAAGAAAATGAAGTCCGCTGAAGCTCGTCGTCGTATCGAGGCTCTAAGAGAAATTAGAGAAAGCGGTTTGAGTCTGGAAGAAGCGAGGGAGCTGGGTCTTATTCACTAATATCCCCAATTGCATTTAAGAGGGTGGCTCAGTGCCACCCTTTGATTTATAGTTACTTTATTTACTGCCTACCCCATTCAAGCTGGCTTCCTAACTTTGTTTGGTCGCTATTCAATCGTATTACTCCTCTCTGTAACTCTCTTTCTACGTATAAAAACAGGCTTAAGGCATACTCTTGAACTAAGTTGTTTGACAGCAATATGTGACGCCACTAATTTTAAAGGCAAAGCAAAAATATGCGATGTCATTGGTAAGGAGAAGGCTATGTCGAATTCTGTGGCTCAAGCTGAAGAAGTCTTGTTTTATGAACCAGAAGATCCGAATGGATATTTGTCTAATTTTGCAGCTTGTCCTATCAAAGTGGATGGTCAAGTTTGGGCAACCAGTGAACATTACTATCAGGCGATGAAGTTTGTTTCACCAGCACTTAGAAACATGATTCTTGAAGCCTGCACACCCGCAGAAGCATTTTCATTAAGCCGCCAATATGAAGACCAAGTTCGAGACGATTGGTACGATGTTCGTGTTGAGGTGATGCGTTTCATTGTCACCGAAAAGTTTAAACAGAACCCACAATTTGCTCTGTTCCTGACGGGAACTGGTGACTCAGTGATCAAGGAGCACTCACATAAAGACCCTTTTTGGGGGGATGGGGGAGACGGAAGTGGTGAGAACCATTTGGGTGAGATTCTAATGGCAGTACGCCAACAACTTCGTACCCAACAACTGCACTTGATCACATCACATTAAGCACACATTAAAAAGGCCGCTCTGGTTAGCTTGTGCGCTAAAAACAGAGCGGCCTTTTGTATTTCTGTAGTTCCGGTATCCGAAGTCGCTAGAGTGCGCTAACGAGCCACAGATTGACGCTAGTACTATAAGTAACTTTGGACGATGTCATCGAGCTGCCCATCGTCTTTCATTTGGTCTAGGCGTTGGTTAATAAAAGTCTCGAGCTTAGGATCCATTTCTGGGTCGAAAGCTAAATGAATAGGGTAGTTGTTGATGATGGAACCAAAATCCTGCATTTGGTAATCATCAATGCTTAGCTTCTGTTCGTTGAGGTTGTATTTGATTCGTGATTCCATTTCGACAAACACAGTATCACCAGGTGCTCGGTTCAGGACACGAAACGCTGCGGTGTAATCTTTTACTCGGATCTCATTGAGCTTACCTTGTTGGATGTAAGGCTCTAAGTTTGGATATTCAAATCCCACCAGCAATACCACAGCCTTGCCATCTAAATCGTCAATCGTATTGAACTCGAACGGCTTTTTACCGCTACTCAGCAATACGTGTTTTACATTGTAAATTGGCTCTTCAGATAGGTTGACTGATTGGATGTTCCCCCAGCTAGGGCTGCCGTAAGTTACCCAATTTGGGTTCTCTCTCGCATCTAGCTTGTCAATCATTCGATTAAAAGGGTAGGTATGGTAGTTAATCTCGTACTGGCTATCGTCAAACACTGCTTCAACAATATCAGAAACGATTCCTCTGTGGGATGACCCGTCAGTTTCTATCTGAAAAGGTTGCGCTTGGCTCGCAATAATGTAGTAGTGAAGAGGTTCGCTTGAGAAAGCATAACTGCTTGAAAACAAACTGACTATGGATGCAACGATAAGATGTTTTTTCATAACCTTCCCTAGTTATTTGATGAATGACTACTACTATACTAGTTGAGTAATTGTAGTTTACTAAGATAACAACATTGGTAATTTTTATATGGTGAAAAAAGGAAAACGCTATATTGGACTCTCTCGACAGTTGATCGGGGCCATCATTGCTATCAGTACCTTATTCACAGTTATAGTGACAGGTCTGGGGCTGTATGTGGAGTACCAAAATCGAGTTTCTTTTATTAGTTCTCAGATCGAACAGGTTAAAGCAGGCTACCTTTCTGGTTTGACGTCAAGTTTATGGGTTGAAGATCGTGCTCAGTTGTTTGTGCAAGCAGAGGGCATCTCCCGCCTTCCTTCTGTCAGTTACCTCCTTATCGAAAGCCCTGATGAAAAAATCTTAGAGCTTGGCAGCCCAACGACAGGGCAGTCATATTCTCAGTCATGGGAAATGGTGTATCAGATGGGGGGCAAAGACTTCCCACTGGCCACCCTCACGGTGCAATCCGATTTAAGTATGATCCTCAATGACTTCGAAGAACGAGTACTGTTGCTACTCGCTTTTGAAGCCGTGAAAATCTTTTTGCTGTCATTGGTCTCTTTGGCCATTGTTTATCGCTTGGTTGTCAAACGCTTAATGACCATGTCCTCTCAGATAAACGAGCAGCAAGTTGAAGACAATAAACCACGTTTTTTAACGCCAACCGACTCTACTTATAAAGATGAAATATCGACGTTGGAAAACAGCTACAACCAATCAATTGAACGCATTCGTCAACAGTATCAAGAGTTGATTAAAGCCAAAGAGACGGCTGAAGTTGCTAACCGCAACAAGAGTGAATTTTTGGCTAACATGAGCCACGAAATCCGCACTCCAATGAATGGAATTATCGGACTTTCGTCTCTGCTTTCAGAAATGGATATGCCGAAAGAGCAAAAAGAGTACGTCAACATGCTCAATACCTCTTCGTTAACTCTTCTGGACCTTATTAACGACATCTTGGATTATTCGAAAATTGAAGCGGGACGTTTAGAGCTTCAACAAGAACCGATGAAAATGATGGGCATTGCGGCTGATGTTGAGTCGACGTTCAGAGTGAAAGCTGAGCAAAAAGGGCTTCGATTCCAACTAGCGATAGATCCTAAGATCCCAACCATGGTGATTGGTGACGGTACTCAATTAAGACAAGTCCTAAATAACTTAGTGGGTAATGCTATTAAATTTACCGAGCGAGGTCATGTGACGCTTTCTCTTCGTTTAGAGCAAGTGATCGAGCCTGAGCAAAAGTTGAGAGTTCGATTTGAAGTTGCTGACAGCGGTATTGGTATCGCAGAAGACAAACAAAAATCGGTATTTGATAAGTTTCAGCAGGCTGATGGCAGCACCACGCGCAATTACGGTGGTACAGGGTTGGGCTTGACCATATGCGATAAGATTGTGACCTTAATGGGCAGCAAGCTTGAGCTAACCAGTATTGAAGGCAAGGGCAGTACGTTTTACTTTGTAGCTGACTTTGATCCGTGTTTGGAGATCGACGAGAGCAATATCGATTTCAATAAGGTATCGGTGTTGCTAGTGGATGATAGCCAACTGAACATGCGTATTACATCGACACAGCTACAATCGTTTGGTGTGTCCTCTACATGCTGTGAAACCGCAACCCAAGCGTTAGAGCTCGTTTCAGAGTCTGTCGAAAACGCTTCACCTTACGACATAGTGTTGATTGACAAAGTGATGCCTTCTATCGACGGGTTCCAGCTTGCAAGAAACCTGATCGAGCGGCTCGGCAAAGCCTGCCCTAAGCTTGTTATGATCTCTGCTGACCCTCGAAAGCAAGACGAAATGCATGCTAAGCAAGTGGGTTTTATTGCCTACATTGCTCGCCCGTATCAAGATAACCAGCTTAAATGGACCATCAGTGAGGTGTTAGCGAGAACAGCTGAAACCGAGACCTTTACCTATCCAAATCGAGGGGAGGTGGCGTTTAAGGACAATGAGCCTGTACCAACCACTAAACCAGCGGTGGTGGCGAAAGAGAGCGTCAAGGCTGAAGAGTCTAAGCCTGAAACCGCGTTATTTGGCGGTAAAGTTTTGGTGGTAGAAGACTCCAGAGTGAACCAGCAAGTTGCCAAGATGATGCTCAAAAAGCTTGGTTTTGAGGTGGACATTGCTGACAACGGTAAAGTCGGAGTCGATAAGTTTAAGCATAATGAGTATCAGATGATCTTCATGGATTGTCAGATGCCAGTTCTTGATGGTTTTGAAGCGACGAAACAAATTAGAGCGCTCGAGGAAGGGACGTCGAAACATATTCCTATCGTGGCTCTGACAGCCAACGTGGTGCAGAGAGATAAGCATTTATGTTTTGACGTGGGTATGGATGAGTTTTTACCTAAACCCGTGAACCAAGGTAAATTGAGAGAGATTGTCGCGAGTTTTTTGTCTGATAAGAGCGAACTAACAGGCGAAAGTGAGCAGAAGATTGTTTAGTCCGCGCGCCATAAAATCTCATCGTTAGAACCCAAAACTCCGACCTAATCCGTCGGAGTTTTTGTATATGTAGGGTGACCCTTTTAACGGATGCGGCACTAGCCAATGCTATCGATGTGGATCACTACTGAGTCTGGTCGCCAGTATTCTAGTTCGCAGTCCATCAACTCACCATCTTGTTTGTAGTTCACTCGGCAGATCTTTAACACTGGCTGGCCCTCAGCTAAGTTTAACGCCTTAGCGACATAGGCTGGGGCTGAAGTGGGAATGACATCAAAGCGCGAACGTTTGGTCTCATAGCCATACTTCTCTCTATAAATACCTGTTAGTGACATGGTGAGGTTTTCCGACAATATCTTTTCAAATAGGGGCGCTTTTAATACGTTTTCGACGAACAGTACCGCTCGGCCATCAATAAAGCGTAATCGCTCAATCACATGTATTGGCGTTATCTCCTCTATCTCTAATGCTTTGGCGTAATCGCCTGCCGCCATCTCTGTGCGAGTGCTTAACAGTCGTGTTTCTGCAATGCGATCTTGTTCGCGAATCATTTGATGAAAGTGAGAGCGAGACAATGGGTTGTAGCGAATACGTTCGGGTGACACATACCAGCCTCGGCGCTCCTCTCGGTATATCAGACCTTCAGTTTCTAACGACACCAATGCATCTTTGAGCGTGATTCGTGTGGTGGAAAACAGTTCGCTGAGCTCTCGTTCGGATGGCAGTTTTTGTCCCTCGGTGAAGATACCTGATTGAAGTTGTTCTCTGATGCTCGCCTTAATTCTACCTAGCTGTGTCCCTGATTGAGCTGTTGCCAATGTTCTCATTACTGATCTAGTCCATAAGTTCGTGTGCTCAATAAGGTAAACCATGGAGTTAACAGGAATGTGACAGTAAACAAAGGCTTACTGTCATACGAGTGAAATATAACTGCCACGAAAATGCACTCTAACTGTCAAATAAGTTGCGCGAAAGCGTCACACTCTGGCGATAGCATACAAAACGAACTTACTGACCTAGTCCAGAGGGATAGAGACAATGAAAACTTTGCTTAGCCGTTCAAATGTATCGCCAGCCAAACTGATTGGTTCACCTGCAAAATTAATCGGCGCAACGCTAATAACGGCAACACTTTCAATGCCAGCGATGGCGAAGGATGCTGATCTTGAGTCACTGATTGAAGCCGCTCAAAAAGAGGGTGCGGTTTACAGTGTGGGTATGCCAGACAGTTGGGCAAACTGGAAAGGCACATGGGCTGATCTGAAAGCAAACTACGGTTTGAAGCATCAGGATACAGACATGAGCTCGGCACAAGAGATCTCGAAATTTGAAGCAGAGAAAAGAAACGCAACCGCAGATATCGGTGACGTTGGTTTCGCCTTTGCACGTGTTGCGGTGAAGAAAGACGTGACTCAGCCATACAAGCCAACGACTTGGAATGATATTCCAGACTGGGCGAAAGACAAAGATGGTCACTGGGCTCTGGCTTACACAGGCACTATCTCGTTCATCTCAAACAACAATCTTGTTGAAGATGCACCAAAATCTTGGAGTGACCTACTAGAAGGCGACTACAAAGTTACTGTTGGTGACGTAGGCGTAGCAGCGCAAGCAAACAACGCGATTCTCGCCGCTGCATTTGCTAACGGCGGTGACGAGTCGAACCTAAAGCCTGCGATTAAATTCTTTGGTGAGCTAGCGAAGCAAGGCCGCCTATCTTACACCGATCCAAGCACTGCGAACCTTGAAAAAGGTGAAGTGGAAGTAGCGATCATGTGGGATTTCAATGCACTGAACTACCGTGACAAGATTGACCGTGAGCGCTTTACTGTAAATATTCCACAAGATGGTTCAGTGATCTCTGGTTACACCACCATCATCAATAAATACGCAAAGAACCCGAATGCAGCGAAGCTAGCTCGTGAATACATCTTCAGCGACCAAGGCCAGATCAACCTAGCACAAGGTTACGCGCGCCCAATCCGTAGCAACGTGACGCTACCTCAATCAGTACAAGACAAGCTGATCTCGAACGAGCAATACAGCAACGTTCATCCCGTCACTGACTTCTCAGCATGGGAAAAATCAGCACGTCGTCTGCCGCGCCAATGGCAAGAAAGCGTCTTGATTCACCAGCAGTAATCCATATTCAAAACAAGCAACAGAGAATAGACCATGAGCAATAAGGTTATCCTTGTTGTTCTAGATGGACTGAATTATCAGGTAGCCCGTGATTGCATGGGCTACCTGAACGGTCTTCTAGAACTGAGTGATCTTCATGAAAAACAAGGCGATTCGCTAAACATGAGCACGCAGAAAAACAAGCTGCGCGCGACGCTTTACCCAATGCAGTGTGAGCTGCCGTCCATGTCACGTCCGTTGTATGAGTGCATCTTAACTGGAGTCCGCCCCGTTGAGAGTGGCATCGTTAACAATCAAATCGTGCGTTTGTCGAATCACGAGTCGATCTTTAGCTTGGCTAAATCGCAGGGCAAAGTGACGGCTGCAGCCGCATATCACTGGGTGAGCGAGTTGTATAACCGAGCACCATTTGACGCTGTCCGTGACCGATTTACCAACGACGAAACCATGAACATTCAACACGGTTGTTTCTACCATTGGGACCACTACCCAGATGAAGCCTTGTTCTTGGATGCTGAGCACTTGCGTGTCACTCATCAGCCGGACTTCTTACTGATCCACCCAATGAACATTGACGACATGGGTCACAAGCACGGGTTGGACTCTCGCCAATACCGCAATAGTGCACGTGGCGCGGATATTTACCTATCGAACTACCTTGAGAAATGGGTTGACGATGGTTATCAGGTGATCATCACCAGTGACCACGGCATGAACAATGACTTATCGCACGGTGGCATTCTGCCTGAAGAACGTGAAGTGCCATTCTTTGTGATTGGCGATAAGTTCACACACCAAGCCTGTTCAGTGAAACAGACTGATATTTGCGGCAGCGTGTGTCAGCTACTCAACCTTGAACACGATAAATCTTACACTCAGGAATTGTTGGCCCTATGAGCAGTTCTGTAATCACGCAGAGCGATGGCTCTGCCCTTAAACCTCAAACCAAATCTTGGTTCAAACGCTTCAAGCCCGCTTTGTGGCTTGCGCCTTTCGCACTGTTTTTCTATCTGTTCCAGCTGGCACCTATGGTTTGGGTGCTGATCAACAGCTTCTTCTACGACGATGAGCTTTCCTTAGAAAACTATTCTGAAATATTCGACTCTGCTTTCATGATGCAGGCCTTTGGCAACAGTTTATGGTTGTCTATTTGGTCGAGCATTGTTGGCTTGGCGATTGCGACTCTGCTCGTTTCTTCATTGCGCCGCGTTGATTCTAAAATCCGCGATGCGGTGATTGCTTTCACTAACATGAGCAGCAACTTCTCTGGCGTACCTTTGTCGTTCGCCTTCATCATCATCTTAGGCACTAACGGTGCAATCACCTTATTGCTCAAGCAGTACGGATTGCTGGGGGACTTCGACTTGTACGGCAAGTGGGGCTTACTGGCGATTTACATCTACTTCCAGATTCCACTGGCGGTGTTGTTGCTGTATCCAGCGTTTGATGCCCTTAGTGATGACTGGCAAGCCGCCTCAGCACTGCTTGGTGCGAAAACCTGGCAATACTGGACCAAAGTTGCGCTTCCTGTGCTGTCTCCGGCCTTATTTGGCACATTCATCATCTTGATTGCTAATGCGATTGGTGCGTATGCGAGCGTGTATGCGCTGACCTCGGGCAACTACAACGTGATTACGATTCGAATCGCGAGCTTGGTATCGGGCGATTTGTTCCTAGAACCTAATCTAGCTGCGGCGATCTCCGTGATTCTGATGGCGATGCTGGCCTTCATCACAGTGATTAACCAATGGCTGATCAGCAAAAGCTACGCAGGGAAGAGAAAGTAATGAATACTGTAAATACTCACTTTCATAAAACCGTGGTCTATTCGATCGTTGGCATCATGATGCTCCCGATCTTAGCGACCTTCATCTACTCGATCTCTTCACGTTGGGGCGCGACAATCCTGCCTGACGGTTTTACTCTGGATTGGTACATCAATCTGCTGACGGATCCTCGCTTCTTACAAGCCTTTGGCCGTTCACTGTTTATCTGTGTGGCGGCGCTGTCACTGAGTGTGGTGTTGGTTTTGCCTGCGATTTTCGTGGTGTTTTACTATTTCCCGAAACTCGACAAGGTCATGAATATCCTCATCTTATTGCCATTTGCTGTGCCGCCTGTTGTGTCGTCGGTGGGCTTACTTCAGCTGTATGCCGATAGCGAAATCTCACTGATAGGTACACCATGGATTCTGATTGGTACTTACTTCACCATCGCGTTGCCATTCATGTATCGCGCAATTGCCAACAGCTTTGAAGCAATCAACCTGCACGACTTGATGGACGCGGCTCACCTGCTCGGTGCAAGCACTACTAAGGCGTTCTTGTTGATTATTCTGCCAAATCTTAAGAAAGGCTTAATGGCGTCGCTGTTCTTGTCGTTCTCGTTCCTGTTGGGCGAGTTTGTGTTTGCCAACATCTTGGTGGGTACACGTTACGAGACACTGCAAATCTACCTATACAACATGCGTCAAACCAGTGGTCACTTCACGTCAGCCCTTGTGATGACGTACTTCCTATTTATTTTCTTACTGACTTGGTTGGCAAGTCGTTTCAGCCAGGGAACCAAATAATGAGCTATGTAAATGCGAAAAACCTCACCAAGCGTTTTGGTGACAACACAGTATTTGAAGACATTGAATTCTCCATCGAGAAAGGTGAATTCATCACGCTACTTGGCCCGAGTGGCTGCGGTAAATCAACGTTGCTACGTAGCTTAGCAGGCCTAAATCCAGTCGATGGTGGCGAAATCTGGGTGAATGGTGAAGAGATCACTCACCAAGTGCCGCAAGAGCGTGGCATCGGTATGGTGTTTCAATCTTATGCGTTGTTCCCGAATATGACGGTTGAGGGCAACATTGCGTTTGGCCTTAAGATGAAAAAGCTTGCCGCTGACGAGATAAAGCGCGAAGTCGCGAAAGTGATTGGGCTGGTGGATTTAACGGGCAAAGAGAAGTTCTACCCGCATCAGTTATCGGGCGGTCAGCGTCAGCGTGTGGCTTTGGCAAGAGCCTTGGTGGTCAAGCCGCGTATTCTATTGCTCGATGAGCCACTTTCAGCTCTGGATGCGAAGATTCGTAAACATCTGCGCCAACAGATCCGAGACATTCAAAAAGAGATGAACCTGACCACGATCTTCGTGACTCACGATCAAGAAGAAGCGATGATCATGTCTGACCGTATCTTCTTGATGAATAAAGGCGAGATCGTGCAAGCGGGAACACCTGAAGAGATCTACACTCAACCAGCCAATGAGTTTGTGGCAGGGTTCATGGGACACTACAACTTGGTACAAGCGAACAAGGCTAAGCAGCTGTTTAATATTGAAACCGAGTGGAAAGTGGCGATTCGACCTGAATCTATCTACGTTAAAGAGCAAGGCCGACAATATGGCGAACATATCTCTGCGCCAAAAACCGGCACCATTCGTAACCACCAGCTGTTGGGCAACGTGATTCGCTACCAAGTGGATGTCGATGAGTGCGAGCTAACGGTCGACCTACTTAACCGTTCTTCTGAACGACTATTGGTAAACGGCAGCCAACTTGAACTCCTGTTTAACCTGAACGAAATTCAACCTGTGAGAGCCTAAGATGTTCAAACCTTTGTATGTATTCGATATGGACGAAACGCTGATCAACGCTGATGCAGCGATGCTTTGGAATAAATTCTTGGTTGAAAAGGGCATTGCTACAGCATCGAACTTTATTGAAGAAGACCAGCGCTTAATGGGCTTGTATTCGGAAGGTAAGCTGAACATGGAAGACTACCTTGCGTTTGCTATGGAGCCACTGGTTGACATACCAACTGAGCAAGTTACCGCCTTGGTTGAAGAGTGTGTTGAGCAGCATATTTTACCTAAGCAGTTCAAACAGTCGAAACCATTGATAGAGCAGCTGGAGCGTGATGATATCGACATGTTGATCATCTCGGCGAGCGTCACTTTTTTAGTAGAAGCAGTGGGTCGTAAGATTGGTATTGAGAATGCACTCGGTATCGATTTGGTCGAAAACCAAGGCCGTTTTACTTCTCAAATATTAGGCGTGCCAAGCTATCGTGAAGGTAAAGTTACCCGTTTGAAAGAGTGGTTAGACAATCAAGAAACTAACTATTCAGACATTCACTTTTATACAGATTCAATCAACGACTTACCTTTGTGTGAACACGCTGATTTTGCGTACCTAGTGAATCCATGCCCGCGTTTGAAAGCATTAGCCGATCAACCGAATTGGTCGATTTTAAACTGGGATTAACGTGAATCCTATATTCGAATTAGCTTCGTTTTAGAACTTATCAAGCCGCTGACTACAGCGGCTTTTTGTTTGCCAGTGAATGAGATTTGATGGAATTATCTAGTCTGTACTTTCCATTGAAAATCTCAGATGTAACAACTTAACAACATCTCTTGCTTGGTTGTAAATCAAACCACCATCTTTCAATCCCTTGATAGCGCTAACTTTCTTGTTATTAGAGATTGTGTGTAACAAATATTTTACAATTTGACAGGTTTTTAGCGTGATTGCCCATTTCTCTCCATCCATTCCAATCTGTCGGCTTGTGAGCCAAATTTAATTAAGGACAAAAAACACACAACCATTTCATAAAAAACGTAACACAAGACCGATAGGTACAAGGAGAAAGTTCATGGTGGAGTCATACAACCCGCTTGGTACGGATGGATTCGAGTTTGTTGAATACACAGCTGTCGACCACAAGGGAATTGAGCAACTTAAAGCGCTGTTTGTGTCACTTGGTTTTGCCGAGATTGCTAAGCACCGTTCAAAAGAGGCTTGGCTTTATCGACAAGGTGACATCAACTTTATCGTCAATGAACAGCCACACAGCCAAGCTGAAGCGTTCGCTAAAGTTCACGGCCCATCGGTGTGTGGCATGGCGTTTCGTGTTAACGATGCAACCACGGCAATGACGCGGGCGTCTAGCGGTGGTGGTGAAGAGTACAAGACAGAAATCGGGCCAATGGAGCTGAGCATTCCAGCTATTTACGGTATTGGTGAAAGTTTGCTTTATTTCGTAGACCGTTACGGCAAGCAGAGCATCTATGATGTTGATTTCCGATTCTATGACGATGCGGAAGAGCGCATGGCAAAAGCTGATGTAGGCCTCTACGAGATCGACCACCTTACGCACAACGTGAAACAAGGCAATATGGATCTGTGGTCTGGTTTTTATGAGCGTATCGGTAACTTTCGCGAGATTCGTTACTTTGATATCGAAGGTAAGCTGACAGGCCTTGTGAGCCGCGCAATGACCTCCCCATGCGGCAAAATCCGCATTCCTATCAATGAGTCTTCAGATGATAAATCACAAATTGAAGAGTTCATCCGCGAATACAACGGTGAAGGCATTCAACACATCGCGCTTGCTACGGATGACATCTACAAAACAGTGAAAACCCTGCGTGATCGCGGCATGGACTTTATGCCAACTCCAGATACTTACTATGAGAAAGTCGATGAGCGCGTTAAAGGCCATGGTGAAGACACCGATCTGCTACGCGAACTGCGTGTTCTGATTGATGGCGCACCAACTAAAGACGGCATCTTGCTGCAAATTTTCACACAGACGGTTATTGGGCCTGTGTTCTTTGAAATCATTCAGCGTAAAGGCAATGAAGGCTTTGGCGAAGGCAACTTCAAGGCGCTGTTTGAATCGATTGAAGAGGACCAGATTCGTCGAGGAGTATTAGACGATGCATAAATGGATCTCGTTTCCTCATCGGGAGGGGGTGTGTTCTAAACAAGCGCATGCCGACTTCCCCGAAGAGGCAATCTATGAGCGAGAGGCGGGCCGAAGTGGTTTCTTCGGCCCTGCCGCTCACTTCCATCACCAACATGCGCCAACAGGTTGGTCTGAGTGGGAGGGCGACTTACGCCCTCGCGCTTTTGATTTTACGCTGGTGGACAAAGCCAGCCAGATAACCCCTTGGGCTGTGCCTCATCTTTTGCACAACGCGGACTGCAAAATCCGTGTATGGCGTATGGATGAGAAGATGGATTTCTTGGTACGTAACTCCGATGGCGATGAGCTACTGTTCATTCACCAAGGCAGGGCTGATCTCTATTGCGACTATGGTCACTTAGAGGTGAGTGAAGGGGATTACGTGATGATCCCGCGCTCAACCAATTGGCGCTTGGAGCCAAGTGAGCCGATGTTCATCTTGATGATTGAGAACACCGACGCGGCTTATTCCTTGCCAGAGAAGGGCATGGTCGGCAATCACGCGGTGTTTGATCCAGCGGTTCTTGAAATACCATCGATCAACGATCAATTCCGCGCTCAGTATTCAGAAGATCAAACTCAAGTTCAGGTAAAACGCCACGACAAAGTCAGCGTGATCACTTATCCGTTCAATCCTTTAGACGCGATTGGCTGGCATGGTGACTTGGCTGTGGTGAAAGTGAACTGGCGCGATATCAGACCGCTGATGTCACATCGCTACCACTTGCCACCGTCTGCACACACGACCTTTGTTGGCGAAGGCTTTGTGGTGTGTACCTTTGTGCCGCGCCCGATTGAGAGCGACCCCGGTGCGCTGAAAGTGCCGTTTTACCACAACAATGATGATTACGACGAAGTGCTTTTCTATCACGCTGGAGACTTCTTCAGTCGCGATAATATTGAAGCGGGAATGGTGACTTTCCACCCTGCGGGCTTCACTCATGGACCTCACCCGAAAGCCTTTAAGGCTGGGCAAGCGTATAAGAAAAAGTTCACCGACGAAGTGGCTGTGATGATTGATACCCGCCATGCACTGCAGTTCTCTGACGAACTCGATAGCGTTGAGAACAAAGAATATGTCTACAGTTGGCAAGAGAAGTAAGGGGCAACAAGGATGAAATTAGCAACCAAGAAAAATGGTACTCGCGACGGTCTATTGATGGTCGTGAGTAGAGACCTCAAACAGTGTGTGCCAGCGACGGAGATTTTCCACGCGATGCATCTGGCGCCAACCATGCAAGTCGCTCTGGATAACTGGGAAAGCGTTGCACCTCTGCTAGAGGAGTTATACACCTCGCTCAACACTGGCCATGTGACGGGCAGTGAAGTGTTTGCGCCTCAATATTGTGAATCGCCTCTGCCACGCGCTTATCAATGGGCAGATGGCAGCGCGTATGTAAACCACGTTGAGCTGGTGCGTAAGGCTCGTGGTGCTGAAATGCCAGAAAGCTTCTGGGTTGACCCGCTTATGTATCAAGGCGGCTCAGATGCCTTTATTGGGCCACGTGACAACATTGAATTTTCCAGTGACGAATGGGGTATCGATTTCGAGGGTGAAGTTGCGGTTGTTACCGGAGATGTGCCAATGGGAGCAAGCGCCAAGCAAGCGCATGATTCGATTCGTCTGCTAATGTTGGTGAATGATGTGTCGCTGCGTGGTTTGATTCCGGCTGAGCTCGCTAAGGGCTTTGGTTTCTTCCAGTCTAAGCCTTCTTCGGCGTTCTCTCCGGTTGCTGTTACGCCCGATGAGCTGGGTGAACAGTGGAAAGGGAGCAAAGTGCACCTGCCACTGACTTCAACCTACAACGACACACCTTTTGGTTGTCCAAATGCCGGTGTGGATATGACTTTCAATTTTGCCGAGTTGGTTGTGCATGCTGCGAAAACTCGACCACTGTCGGCAGGGGCGATCATAGGTTCGGGCACGGTATCGAACAAGCAAGGCACTGACCACGGCACCTCAATTTCGGAAGGTGGAGTGGGCTACTCCTGCATTGCTGAAGTACGCATGATAGAGACGATTCGTGATGGTAAGCCGTCGACTCAATTTATGTCGTTTGGTGACTCGATTCGTCTAGAGATGTTCGATGCAGCGGGTGACTCGATCTTTGGCGCGATTGACCAAAAAGTCAGTCAATATCGACCACGCTAATTACAATGACAAGAGTAAAACCACAGAGAGGCACGTTATGAACGAGGGCTCTTTATGAACAAGAAAATCACACTCTATGGTTATTGGCGCTCTTCGGCAGCCTATCGAGTGCGTATTGGGTTGAACCTAAAGCAGCTTAGCTATGAGTCGAAATCGGTGCATTTGGTGCGTAACGGCGGCGAGCAGCATGATCCACAATATCGCGAGCTCAATGCCAGTGAATTAGTGCCAGTGCTGGTGGATGGTGAAGTTAAGCTCAATCAGTCGCTGACGATATTGCAATACTTAGACGAAAGCTATTTGTGTGAGAGCTACCCAGATACCTTGTTGATCCCTGAGCAATCACCACTGCGCTATCAAGCGTTGGCGATGGCTCAGGATATTGCGATGGAAATTCACCCTCTCAATAACCTGCGCGTGTTGCAGTATTTGGAGCGAGAATTGTCGTGCGAACAAGAAGCGAAAATGGAATGGCTTCACTATTGGATGAGCCAAGGGTTCCGTGCATTAGAAGAGAAACTGGCGAAGCGCAGAAAAGCGCATGGCGACTCGGTATATAGCCTCACAGATTCGCCTTGTATCGTCGATATTTGCTTAGTACCGCAAGTCTACAATGCACTGCGTTTTGGCGTTGATATGTCGCCTTATCCACTAATTAACTCTATTGTAGCAGCGTGTAACCAGTTACCCGCGTTCATTGATGCGATGCCAGAGAATCAGGCGGATGCGAACGAGTCCATGTAGATTCGCTGATGTAAACGCAAATACTCGCCGATTGCGCTACCAAAACCGTTTCTTGAAAGAAGCGGTTTCCAAAATTAAATATATTAAATGCAGTAAGTGTATGAATATTTATCCCGTTTAGCACTAATATTGAACTAATAAAAAAGCCTCGTTATTAAATAAGAGGCTTTAACCCAAGGTTTTATATTTTTGGTGATTATCATTAGATAATATTAATAATAAACAACACCTTCGCCTTTCGTAATCAGAGTACCAGCTTCATTGGTAATTATCTTATCTAAATCAAATAATGAACCAATCGCCGCATTACCCAATCCAGCTTCAACGAATTTACAAACAGCATCAATTTTTGGCCCCATAGAACCAGCAGGGAATGAAAATTCTGTTAAACCAGCAGGCGTTGCTTGCTTCATTTCTGCTTGGTCTTCTTTACCATAGTTACGGAAAATCGAACCATCGGTTAAGATAATAAATAAGTCGGCATGGATTTTTTCAGCCAGTAATTCAGCCGTAAGATCTTTGTCAATTACGCACTCTACGCCAGTACTCTTACCATGCTCAATACTCACGGGAACACCGCCGCCGCCACAAGCGATAACAAGATTTTCTGTATCTAGAAGAGTTTCAATTTGCTGAATTTCAACAATGTTTTTTGGCATAGGAGAAGGCACAACGCGGCGGTAGTACTCGCCATCAGCTTTAAACTGCATTGTGCTTTGAGCCATTAACTCTTTAGCTCGTTGCTCTGTATATACAGGGCCAACAAATTTAGTCGGGTTAGCAAACGCAGGGTCTTTTTTGCATACTTCAGTTTGCGTGACTAGCGTCGCTACGTCTAATTCAGGGTCAATGTTTCTTAGTTCTTGCTGTAACATATAGCCCACCATGCCACAGGTTTGAGAGCCGAGTACATCCATTGGATACGGGGTCGTCTCTGGTGAATATTCGTTATAAGCCGCGTTTTGTTCCATCAACAAACCTACTTGTGGGCCATTACCATGAACGATAACAATCTCATGCTCGCGTGCGATCGCGGCAATACTCGCCGCTGATTTTATTATATTTTCACGTTGATTCTCAGCCGTTAATGCTTGGCCTCTTGCTAAAAGAGCGTTACCGCCTAAAGCTAATACTATGCGCATGATAATTTCTCCGATCATTTAATAATGATTTTATTTTACGTAGGGATTAACCGCTTGTTATTTATAATTTAATTCAAGCTTATTAATTAAAATGACTAGGTTTTCAATTACACTTATGTAATTAACATGCCGAGATAGTATGGGAAAATAACCGTTCTAAATGTGATAGCTATCAAATTATCATTTCACTAGAAATGGGCCTGTGTAAACGGAAATTATTATAATTCGATTAAATATCCATAAGCTTGAATACAACCCAGTGGTGGACTCTTTTTTTGTATAAATGATTCGTCTTTAGTGAATATTATCTCAGGCTATAAAATGATTAATTTTCTATTTTTGTTTTAAATATGATGAGCAGATCGCATTAAGAGCTTTAGAAAAGGCAGGGGGCCATACTGAGGCGAGGATTCACGAGCTTAAATAGTCGTTTAGATTCGTTTTTTATCGGCCTATCAAGGGCTGCTTAAAGTGTTCAGTACTTAATACTTCTCCTGTTGCTTGTTTCATTCAGTCATCGGTTTCAATCGGCTGCCTTTACTCCTAGTTTGATCTGGCAGCCAAGTGAAAATTCGAGATAGTTAGCCACTTTCTAAGGCTCAATGCTAGAGCAAAACAACGCGTTTTATCTCTTCTAAGACTTCGGCGTTAGCGATTGCTCCGAGGTTTTCTACATCCTTGCCATTTACTACCTGTTTCACCGCTAATTCCACCAGTTTTCCTGAGCGTGTTTTTGGCACGTCGCTGATAGTAAAAATTTGGCTTGGTACATGCCTTGGTGAACAAGAGGATTTGAGCTTGTGCTTAATGGCGGCCAATAGCGTTTCATTGAGAACCACACCTTGCTGCAGTTGAACAAACAACCAAATCTGCTCATTGCGGTCGACATCTTTACCGACGGCGATGGAATCTATGATGCCCTCAATCGTGTTCACTTGTTGGTAGATCTCAGCAGTACCAATACGAACACCTCCAGGGTTGAGCGTAGTGTCACCTCGCCCGTAGAACAGATAACCGCCATGCACGCTTTGTGCGACTTCGTCACCGTGGTGCCATACATTTTCGAATCTATCCCAATAAGTGCTGTGGTAGCGCTCTCCGGTGTCATTCCAGAAGCCAAAAGGGAAGTTGGGGAGGGAATTCGTACAGACCAGTTCACCACGTTCGTGATCGACTTTATGGCCCGTTGAATTGAATACCTTGATGTCGACGCCAAGCCCGGCCTGTTGGCACTCACCGCGATACACTGGTGATATAGGGTTACCTAACACAAAGCACCCGCAAATATCCGTGCCGCCAGAAATGGATGCTAAATGTAGGTCTTGCTTGATGTGTTTGTAAACGAAATCAAACTGCTCTGGGTAAAGCACTGACCCAGTTGAACACAGTGTTCTCAAATGAGGCAGAGAGTGACTGTCGATAGGCGAGACTTCAGCCTTCTCAATCGCCTCTAGATACTTGGCAGATGTACCAAACAGCGACACATCGGCGCGCTGTGCCAAGTCCCACAGCACATTAGGCTGCGGGTAAACAGGGCTGCCATCAAAGATCACCAAGCAAGCACCGCTGGCAAGTGCAGAAACGTGCCAGTTCCACATCATCCAACCACATGTGGTGTAGTAGAAAACGCGATCTTTCGGTTTGACATCGTTGTGCAGTTGATGCTCTTTTAAGTGGTTGATGATGGTGCCGCCAACAGAGTGCACTATGCACTTTGGCTTACCTGTGGTTCCAGAAGAGTAGAGCACAAACAGCGGCTCATTGAAGCCGATACGTACAAATCGAACAGGCTGTGGCTGGTAATGATTGATGATGTTGTGCCAGCTTTGTAGCGACACATCATGCTCAAAATTATTCTTTTTTAAATAGCCGATCTGACACACTTGTTTTAGCTCACTGAGGTGCTCAATGATGGCTCTGTTCTTGTCTGCCATATCAAATGTTTTACCATTGAAGGTGTAACCATCGCAGGTGAATAGCACCTTGGGTTTCACTTGGCCAAACCGCTCAACCACACTCTCAACGCCAAAATCAGGCGAGGTTGACGTCCAAATCGCACCTAAGCTGGTGGTCGCGAGCATGGCTATCACGGTTTGTGGCAGGTAGGGCGTATACGCAGCAACCACATCACCTTGCCCGACGCCGCTATCAACAAGCCATTGCTGAACGTTGGAGACAGCTTCACAAAGGGCTTTCCATGTGTAGCTCTGCTGCTCACCATGCTCATTCTCAAACCAAATCGCGCGCTCGTCAGGCATGGTTTGCGCCAAGCGCAACAAGTTCTCGGCATAGTTTACTTGCGCATTCGGAAACCAAACGGCATCACGATTCGATTTAGGCTGCTGCCAGCGGCTCTCACCTTGTGTTTTGACGTCATCCCCTTGTGAGCCAACCACGCCACAAAACTGCCATACGTTTTGCCAAAACGACTCCGGCTGCTCCACAGACCATTGATGAAGATCCGTGTAGTTTTTCAATTTCCGCTCGAATACGCCCTGTTGATCGAGGTTATCCATAAATCGGGTTACGTTGGCGTGTGCGATACGCTGGTCACTGGGTTGCCAAATTGGCTTATTGCTCTCGTGCATTCCTTTACCTTTAACAAAAAGTTAACGATTTCAGTCTGGTATTTAGGTTTTACAAAGTCAAAAGATCAGCAAAAGAAGGGGCTGTCGGAATTGTGTAAATAAAATGTTACACGATCATCCGTTTCGAAAAATCGTGCAAATTGGCGGATATAAGGAGTGGAGATAGGCTTAAAGTGAGACATTCGAAAGGAGGTGTGTAATGACTCAATATCATTCTAAGCCCGTGAGCCAAGAGGGATGGGTTGAGTGGAGCCTCGAAGAAGACGCCATTTGGCACGACTTAGTGAAAAGGCAACTGGACGTCATTAATGACCGCGCATGCGATGCTTATTTGCACGGTCTGACCTTGCTGGATCTGCCATTAGACAGAGTTCCCCAGCTGCCAGAGATAAACAAAGTGCTAATGGAAACAACAGGTTGGCAAGTTCAGCCTGTGCCTGCATTGATCGATTTCGACCGATTCTTTGATTTGCTCGCCAATAAGAAATTCCCAGTGGCGACATTTCTGAGAACGCGAGACGAGTTCGATTACTTACAAGAACCTGATTTCTTTCATGAAATTTTCGGTCACTGTGCCATGCTCACTAATGCCGATTTCGCGGCTTTCACTGAGCATTATGGAAAACTAGGCCAAGCCGCTACATCCAAACAGCGTGCTTATCTGGCCCGTTTGTATTGGTTTACGGTCGAGTTCGGTTTAGTAAAAGAGGGCGATAGATTGAAAATCTACGGCGGCGGAATTCTCTCTTCTCCAGCAGAAACTAACTATGCGTTGGAAGGAGATATGGCCGTTCGTGAGCGTTTCGATTTACAAACGGTGCTAAGAACCCCTTATCGCATCGACATCATGCAACCGAAATATTATGTGATTAATGATCTGGCTGAGCTATTTCAAATCAGTCAAGAAAACCTGTTACAGCAAGCAGATCTCGCGATTGATGCGGGATTACTACCACCACTTTTTGAACCCAAGGAACCGACACATGTTGAATGAACTAAAATGCGAAGCCTGTAGTATCGATTCGATTGCCCTGACTAAAGATGAACAACAGTCGCTATTGTTGGAGTTGTCTGATTGGCAAATCATCGAAAGAGACGGCATCCCGCAGCTTGAAAAGGTATACAAGTTTAAGAACTACAAGCAAGCATGGGCATTCAGTAATAAGGTGTCAGAGTTGGCAGAAGAAGAGTTCCATCATCCTTCTATTTTATTGGAGTGGGGTAAAGTTACAGTCACTTGGTGGAGCCACTCAATCAAAGGCCTACACAAAAATGACTTCATCTGTGCTTCACGCTGCGATGTGTTCGCGGAAAGTGAATAGTCATTCTGGGCTGGAGAGGTACTTCTCCAGCCTCAATGATTTGAATATCCCATTATTCGGCTCACTTTGTGATTTGAATAATGACCTTAAACACCTCATAATGTGATTTGAATAAGTAATATTTTCGCATCATGGGGCGTAATATGTGGATTTGGCAGCAAGATAATTGGCCAAACTTTGTTTGGGATAATCAGAGAATAGGCGTGAGGTTAAGAGAAGTTCGGCTTAATCAGGGCATTTTATTGGGCAAGATTACCTCTCAATCTGCAGACCAAACGCAAACAATGCTCGATACTTTGCTAGCGAACATTGTCCACTCCAGTGCGATAGAAGGAGAAAAGCTGAATGCCTTCTCTGTTCGTTCTTCTTTAGCCAACAAACTTGGCGTGAGTGAAGAGCGACCTTTTCCTACGACAGAACAAACCGATGGCCTAGCTGAAATTATGTTGGATGCGGTGCAGAACCTAACAGAGCCACTAGCGCTTGATAGGATCTTACATTGGCACGATAGACTGTTTCCTCAAGGCTACACCATGTTTAACCCTGTAGTTGGAGGTCAGCTACGAGGTGACGCTCCGATGCAAGTGGTATCAGGAAGAATTGACCGCCCAACCGTGCACTTTGAAGCGCCTAGCCGAGACATTCTTGATGCTGAGCTAGATACATTTATCACATGGTTTAATGATTCACTTACCGACGCTACACTCGATCCCTTACTTAGAGCTGCGATAACTCACCTTTGGTTTATCACCTTACACCCGTTAGATGATGGTAATGGTCGTATTACTCGATTGTTAACCGACTTGGCGTTAGCACAAGCAGAGAAGCAATCGGTACGTTTCTATGCGATGTCGGTGGGGATACTTGCTAATCGCAAACATTATTACGAGATATTGGAGCGAACCCAGAAAGGGGGACTCGATATCAGCGATTGGTTGATGTGGTTCTTAGATACATTAGACGAGACGTTTACAGGCGTTTTCGCTGAGGTCGATCAAACCATTTATAAAGCCAACTATTGGCGAAGCATCGACCAAACTAAGCTTACTGTAGAGCAAGTGAAAGTGCTTAATAGAATGCTTGATGGTGATTTCTCAGAAGGTATCAATGCTAGTCAATATAAAAAGGTAGCAAAGGTGAGTAGTGCCACAGCAACACGTCATTTGAGCGCTTTGACTGAGAATAGCTGCTTAGTTAAATCTGGTTCTGGTGGCAGAAGCACCCGCTATCTGTTGCCGAAGTAGGGTTTATACACTCATACTCATTTCTATACTTAAAACCTGCCAATGTTCTAACCGAATACTGGCAAGCTTTTTGGTTCTAGAGTGTGGTGTATCTGTGGTTTAGCTCTAGGAGGAAGGTACAGATAGCTCCATTGTTTTTAGACCAGATTTAACTGAAATTACAGTACTTTTTTGCAATTTGTAAGGTCTTGATGCGAGAGTCAATATCTTCTAATTGCCTAGGAGACGATACAAAGTCGTTAAAGTCGCTAACCGTTTTGAATCTGAAAGGGTTGCTCAAGTATAATTTGATACAATTTTCAAAAACATTCATCAGCTCAAAACACTTGATACTGTAATCGTTGCCGTTAATCCCAGCATGCATTGCTCTGTTTCGAACTTCCCTAGAAGCTTTCATTTTCTCTACAGTCAACTCTTTATCTATATAGAAAGAGCTTATCCTTTTAGATAGCTCACTTGTATTGTCCGCTGATAGCAATACTTCGAAGACAGACCAAAGTTTAGTGAAACGAAACTCCCCATCATTTATGTCCAGAGCTTCAATGTATAAAATCAAGCACTTTTTAATGTGCTCTTGAATATTGCTATTTCTATATCGTTTTAAAAAGGTGTCTAATAAATCGTCTAAAGGCCTAACATCGATTTGACGAGTTGTTGATGGCTCATACTCTTTTTCATACCAAAACGCTGATTTTTCATTAGGTTTAAAATCAACAGAGTGTAGCGTGTGAAATCTACCAGTTTTTATTTTTGAGGAAGATGGGTACCTGTCTTCATGTTTCCATGCCAGGAACGATATGGATTTAACTAAACTGAGTTGCACTAATGCTCGATAAACAGAAAGTATGTTTAGTGCCTTTGTTATCGCAGCTTGTTCATTATGGGCATCTACAGTAATGATTACATAAGTATGTTGAGATACTTCTTGTTTCTCGTATAAGTTTTTATACTCTTTTGTGTTATCAAAAACCACATCACGTTTGCGTTTTGCTGCTTTAGGAAGTTCATTATAGAACTTCAGATTACACTCATTAATCGTCCTAGATTTTAGAATCCCACCTTTCAACGTCATGCTAACAGAGGTAATTATTTTGAACTTTTGTTTGTTCATTAGGATTTTTGCACATTCTTTTTCGTAGTTATGGAATGCTTTTTTATAAGTCGCTTCTTGTGTTTTACACTCCTTATCTTTCAAGGCTGAAATATACGCATTGCGAAAAAAATGAATCTTATCTGAAGCTGTCAATGAGGTGTGTTTTTTATCATATGAAAGGATGTTATCAATTAGGATATCGGAGTTCATTTCCCAACTATACTGGCCTTGCCCATTTTTTTTGATTGTTGTAGAAAGCTCCTTTAATAATAAACGTGTTTTCTTTATCTGTGACTCGTAATTCATTGAAATATCCACCCAAATATAGTTTCAACATTCTATACGTATCCTAATTACTCAACAATATCCATATAGCAAAGCTTAACTTAAATGACCCTGCCACTTTCGACCAAGCGCACTTTTCCTAAACTAGCTTGACCTACATCAGCACTTGCCTGGTTTCCTGTCTCATAAATCCTTTCTGCTACTCATAGTATTGGTTTTATGAGGCTGCTCTATGATATATTTCTCG
The DNA here is from genome assembly GCF_027587015.1 of Vibrio sp. Makdt. Classification (NCBI taxonomy): domain Bacteria; kingdom Pseudomonadati; phylum Pseudomonadota; class Gammaproteobacteria; order Vibrionales; family Vibrionaceae; genus Vibrio; species Vibrio sp. Makdt. The sequence goes on along the minus strand of NZ_JAPPTH010000001.1, from coordinate 338,044 downwards.
GCCAAGTGTATTACAGACGAAGGCGACTAATGTCTATCAACCTTTCACTCCTTCCACCCAGCGAGAAAAACAAAATCGAACTGGATAAGCAGGCATCGTTTCTAGTATGGAAATTGAAGCAGGCTAAATGTGGCCCTGAAGCCATTGTTGAAGAAGCAATGAAGCTCGGTGACCCAGATGAAAAGGCGTGGTTTGAACAGTCTGTAGAAAAATACAAACGAGTAATGGGCGTCGCATAACCGCAGACAAACCTTGCTCAGCAAAGCTGTAGAATTGAAATGACACAGTAATTTGCTAGAATTTGCCCCGTTAATTGAATCAGAGAGAAGATCCCGATGGGAAGAAGTTTTGAAGTGCGCAAAGCCTCAATGGCTAAAACTGCTGGCGCAAAAATTAAAGTTTATTCCAAATACGGTAAAGAAATTTACATGTGTGCGAAGAATGGTGGTTCAGATCCAGACATGAACCTGTCGCTTAAGCACCTTATTGCTAAAGCGAAGAAAGACCAAGTTCCTGCACACGTTATCGACAAAGCGATCGACAAAGCAAACGGCGGCGGTGGTGAAGACTACGCTCCAGCTCGTTACGAAGGCTTTGGCCCAGGCGGTACAAGCGTAATCGTTGACTGTCTAACTGACAACGGCAACCGTACTTTCCAAGACGTTCGCCAATGTTTCGTTAAAACTGGCGCGAAAATCGGTGTTGAAGGTTCTGTTTCTCACATGTTCGCTCACCAAGCTGTATTCCAGTTCAAAGGTGAAGACGACGAGATCATCCTAGAAACACTAATGATGGACGACGTAGACGTAACAGACGTTGAGCTAGAAGATGGTGTAATCACTGTATTCGCTCCAACAACTGAGTTCTTCAAAACGAAGACTGCACTAACTAACGCGTTCCCTGAGCTAGTTCTAGATGTTGAGGAAATCACTTTCGTTCCTCAAACTATGACGCCGGTAGCGGAAGAAGATTCTGAGAAGTTCCAGAAGTTCTTAGACATGCTTGACGACTGTGATGATGTTCAGCAGGTTTACCACAACGCTGAGCTGTAATTTTTACAGTTACAACAGTTAATAAAAAACCGAGCCTAGTGCTCGGTTTTTTTATGTCTGCCAATTTACCTTGATCATTGTTCCGCCGGAACGATGAAAAAATCGGCGCTTTTAGACTTCAATCATTACAAAAAACCACTCATCACAAAACCTTTCATCGCGCCCTAATCATCACATAGCTCCATTTGGGGTTGTTGTGACTCTCTTGGTTTACATATCCATTCTGCGAGCTTTTTCACTTGCGGCAGTAACGTTAGGCTCAAGGTTAATGCGCATGGCCACGCGACTAAAAAGCTGTTGAACCAAACTGGCGGCCAATCGTGGCTGAAGCCCATCTTGGTGCCTGAAATAATGCCTGACATCAGCGTTGCCATGACGAGTGAAGATAGTATCGCAGTGACATAGTGAAGTTTTTTATTCATCTCTGCTCCTAATGATTTTTCCTGTTTGTTGAGTTAAGGTTACTCGTATCCACTAATGAGAAAAATAGGCACATAAAGAACTATGAATTCCATATATGGAAACATTGATGATCTGTTTTTATTTTGTGCTGTGGTGGAAAAGGGCTCTCTGCTCTCAGCTTCACGTTCGCTGCAACTCCCTGTTTCTACCATGTCCCGCCGCTTGTCCGCGTTAGAAGAGCGCCTCGGTATTCGTCTGCTTGAGAAAAAGGGACGTGAGTTGGTGGCGACTAAAGATGGCGAAGCCGCATTCCAGTCGCTCAGTAGTGGTATGGAGTCGCTGCAGGCGGGCTTTTTGGATTTGGTCAAAGGCAAAGATGTTATTCAAGGCAAGATCAAGCTGACTGTCCCGCACAACTTTTATGGCAGCTTTCTGAGCAATACTATCGAGAGCTTTTTGATTCAGTACCCTAAGGTACAGCTCGATCTGGTGTTAAGTCAGCAGCATTTAGTCCCAGAAACCGATCGGGATCTGTTGGTGACATTTAACATCTCAAACCTTGAAGGGATGATTGCGCGCCCGCTGTTTAAGGCTAAACATGGTTTCTTTACCACTGAGAGATATCTGCAGCGTAAAGGAGCGATTACCACACCACAACAGCTGGCGCAGCAGGACTGGGTCAGTGTTGACCATGTTACTGATATCCCCCTTTATAAAGATGATAAGTTAGAGCAGAACATTACCATTCAACCTAAGTTTGTAGTCAATGACATCCACAGAGTCGCGGAAGCGGTGGAAAACGGTTTAGGTGTAGCCTCACTACCTTTTCGTCATATCTCGCCCAATATGGATCTCATTCAGCTGCTACCTGAGTATCACCGAGGTGACCGTCAGGCGTATTTAGTGTACAAAGAGAGAAAATATCAGCCTAAGGCGTTGACGCTACTGATTGATGCACTGATTGAGAGCATTCGATCTTTTCATAACGAAGCGCCCGCCTCATAAAAAGGAGCAACAAATGAAAGTAAGTTTTATCGGACTGGGTGTTATGGGTTTCCCAATGGCAGGTCACCTAGTTAAGGCCGGTTTCGAGGTGACGGTATTTAACCGTACTCACAGCAAAGCAGTAGATTGGGCTGATAAATATCAAGGTAAAGCCGCTGAGAGCGTAGCGGAGTGTGTAGCTGAGGCGGATGTTGTTCTTGTTTGTGTGGGTAATGACGATGATGTTCGTAGCATGACGACGAGCGAAACAGGGGCATTGGCGGCGATGAAGCCAAATGCGATTCTTGTCGACCACACCACGACGTCAGCACTGTTATCGGAAGAGCTTGAAGTTGCCGCGAACAAAGCAGGCGTTCGCTTTATGGATGCACCAGTGTCTGGTGGCCAAGCGGGCGCAGAAAACGGCGTGTTAACTATCATGTGTGGTGGTGAACAAGCGCTATTCAACGACCTTCAACCTGTGTTCGAAGCTTACGGAAAATCGTCGGTTCTGATGGGTAAAGTCGGCCAAGGTCAACGCGCAAAAATGGTTAACCAGATCTGCATTGCTGGTGTGTTGAATGGCTTATCTGAAGGTTTAGTGCTTGCTGAAAAATCAGGTTTGGATATCCCAACGCTGGTTGATTGCCTTAAAAATGGCGCGGCTGGCTCGTGGCAGATGGAAAACCGCGCGACCACTATGGCGCAAGACAAGTTCGATTTCGGCTTCGCCATTGATTGGATGATCAAAGACTTAGGTTTCTGCTTAGATGAAGCGGAGCGCCAAGGCGTGAAACTCCCTCTGACTGAAAAGACCAACAACGCGTACAAAGCACTGTCGGCACAAGGTGAAGGCCGCATGGATACCTCGGTGTTAATGAAAGCCGTGGTTGAAGAATCGAAGAAATAGAAAATAGAAGCTTCGTATAGATAACTAAAAATAGCCGCTGATTAGCGGCTATTTTTGTATGGGTTAGGGGAATGTTTGAGTCGTAAATTTGTTGGGCTACCTATTCTGATATCTATTTCAACTTCCACCCCTTTCGCTTTTTCTGCGATTCATTCTGAGGAATAAGCCATTTTTAAGAGTGGCGTAAAATGATAAATAACATGATTTGGTTCATTTAGGATCGCTCTGAATTTAATCATTACAAATTTAGGCTTACCCCAAATGAACATAAAATTTAGCTCTCTTGCAATGGCAATAATAGGAAGTATCTCTTTGATGGGATGCTCTGACTCTGATGACTCAAGTTCTCCGAGCGAACCTTCGACAATGAGCACCACGGTTACACTATCAAATAGTGAAAACCTATCATCACAAGATCAGTTCAATCATCATGTGACTTCTGAAGGTTACGTATTACATGTTACTGATAACACCGGGGTAGAGCAGCAAATTAGCGAACTTAAATTAAATGAACCGGTAGAGGTTACATTTTCAGGCTCAGCATTATTAACCGTCTCTCACCCTAATGATATTGATAGTGTTCAGATGAGTTACACGCTAGCTGCAGACGCCACGACAGTAAATAGTGAGTCACCGGTGACAATCCCGATGAACAATGATTCTTGGCAAGCGATTTCAGTTGATTGTAACAATGTGAATGCAGCTCAATTAGGGATGGTGCAGGGTACCTGTGAAGATAAAACTGCCGTAACTTTTTATCAAAAAGGTGAAGCTGCAGATTTGGTTGTTTCCATGACTGATGGTGTTGTAGCTTATCAAGCGATAGAAGAGTCGAGTGATGTTGGGATGCATGATTACTATGAGATGAACTTGTCTGCAGAGTCTGAAGTAAACAATGCATGTTCTAACTCGGTAAGCACAACTTCCGAGCATTTTGCTATGGATTATCATTGTGTAACAGTTGAAAGTGAGGAGCTAAGTGACTTTGTAGTGAAAAGCGCAGATGAAATTAGCTATTCCTTTGATGAGGAAGGCAATACTATTTACCACGTAGCGAGCTATGCAAAAGAGGGATCCTCTTCTATTCATTCAAATTCTGGCGTTCTTGATTCCGAATACAATGTCATTACATTACATGGACCCCACGTAAGTTCTGGATACCCGCTAGAAGCTTATAAAGAACCAACCGTAGATATTGAAAATATAAACAATCCAGAAGAAGGGTGGATGAATATCTATCTCGACAATGCGAGTAAGCATACCGATAAAATGGCGTTTATTGTTTACTTCGGAGAGGGGGGAGTCGTCTCTGAGGTTAAGACTAACATTGCCGATAAACCAACTTTGAGTTGGAATGAATTCGTAGATACTTATGGTAAGAACCTTGTGAATTCATCTTTTGTTATGAACGACTTAGACATGACATCGATCCTTCAATGTGTTTTGGGGGCTGAAGATGAAAGTAATGCGATCATAAAAGATGTGACGCAAGGTGATCTCAGTCGAATTGATGAGGAGTGTTTGAAGGAGTTGATTTCAGAAATTCAAACTGAAGGTATAGAGCAATTGCACATCGGTAATATGTTTTGGCGTTCAAATAGCACCTCTGTTAATGGAACGCCTTACACAGATGAAGTCCGTTTAGATATCCGTAAGTTTGATGTAGGCTTGATTCAAGAAGAGGCGCTGGCGTCAAGTGTACATCAGCAAAATAGCCGCGGACTGACTTCTTTTGTGTTTGATGGTGATACGACGGCGATTACATGGGACGTTGAGGAGCCAAAAGTATGGATAAACTATAGAGATGAAGGCAAAACCATCGGTGATTATAAAGAGGGTATTGATTCTTTAATTACAAACAACCTAGTCGGAAATCCGGGCAGTTACATCAATATATATCTAACAAGTACTGACTCTGATGGGTTAACTGTAGGTCGCTGTGTCACATTGAGAGAAAGTGATGGGAAACACGCTTTGTTTAAACCTAAAGAAAACGGCGCAGCAACATGTTCTTATGACTACTTGGATGAGGATAACCTGACCTTAGATGAGATTGTCGATCGAACGACTGACTTTACAATTAAAACCGACTATTTTGATGCTCTGGATAGAGGTAACTTTTTCTGGCGAGGAAAAGGTATGACATTTAATTTAGCGACATTACAGGATTACAACCTTAGCAACTAATCCCCCCCAAAGAGCCACAATGAAGCTTATTTTATTGTGGCTTTTTAGTCTTATCTGTCCATTGCTTTCTGATTCATCTCCGCTCTTCATCGTTTCGCTTGTTTTATATCTTATCTTCTTCATTCACGTCTTCACTCAACCATTCACTCCTCATTATTACCATTCGTCGCATTGATAAAACGACGTGACAGTTTGTGGTTAACCTTTCAACGTCAACATTTGAAAGGGATTAGAAATCATGACTGCTTCAAACACTTACAACTCATTTACTGCTCTGTTTCGTCGTTCACTTTTAATTGGGTTAGCTTCAATCGCCCCTACGCTGGCGCTAGCTAATCCAAGTTCAGACGTGCTTGATATTTACAACCAAGCCGCGCAAGGCAATGAAGACCTAGTCGAGGTGGCCTATGAGCGCCTCAATGACACACTGCAACAAGACGGTGCAACACCACTAACCTTGGTCTATTTAGGCAGCACAGAAACCTTAATGGGGCGTGATGCGTTCTTACCTTGGAACAAGATGAAGTATGTAGAAAAGGGCTTATCGATTATAGATAAATCATTGGTGTTGCTGAAAGATGAAGACCAGCCCATTCATGAACAACCTCGTGTTCAAGGGTTACCAGATTCTTACCTGACTCGCGCTATGGCCGCGGTGACTTACACCTCTCTTCCAGACATGTTTAACCACTTTGATCGCGGTTACGACTTGTTCCTCTCGCTACTCGCGGAAGATGAATTTCAACAACAGCACTTCTCTGCAACCTCATGGATTTATCGCTACGCCATTACCGCATCGATTCGTGCTGAAGACTTCGAGCAAGCACAGGTGTGGCTTGAAAAAATGGAAAGCACCGATGCCGGAAACATCGAGACAATGACGGCTAAAGCCCTAATAGCGAAAGCCAAATAACAGCTGCGAACGCTTAAGAATGATGGGTTAGCGGAGGACAGAGGAATGATTGAATTTAAAGATATCGGCAAAGCATATGTCACGGGTGGTCAACGTGTTGATGCATTAAGCGGGGTCGATGGACATATCCAGCGCGGTGAAATGGTGGCGTTGTGTGGCCCGTCGGGATCGGGAAAAAGCACACTGCTGAACATCCTAGGTTTGTTGGATATGGACTATCGAGGTGAGATAACTATTGATGGCAAAGCGTACCCAACAGAGCAAATTGCCGCTGCGCGTTTTCGCCGCCAGTCGTTGGGTTTTGTGTTTCAGCGCTTCAATCTTGTTCCGGTGATGACCGCGCTTGAGAACGTCGCATATCCATTGATGTTGAACCAATGCTCGAAACAAGAACAACAGGCCAGAGCTCAGGACATGTTGGATCGTGTTGGGCTAGGCGAATATGTACATCATCGCCCAGACAATCTTTCAGGTGGCCAGCAGCAACGTGTCGCAATAGCCAGAGCGCTAATCCACAACCCAAGCTTAGTAATCGCCGATGAGCCGACAGCGAGCTTAGACAGCCACACCGCTAATAACGTGATCGATATTATGCGCGAGCTTTGTCACGAGTTTGGCACCACCTTTATTGTTGCGACCCATGATCCAAGGATGGCTAACCGTTGCGACCGTGTGATTGAGTTGGTGGATGGCAAATTGGTCTCTTCAGTGTCAAACAAGGAGGCAATCTCATGGGCAAGTTAATGCAGTTTGGCTTTTTGCAATCGCTTCGCTTGGCGTGGCTGAATTTGCTACGAAATGGCCGCCGTAGCTTATTGTCTGTTCTGATTGTGGCGATTGCCGTGTTTGCACTCACCTCGGCGGGTGGCTATGGGCTCTATACCTATGAATCTTTACGAGAGTCGACCGCGCGAGATACAGGGCATTTAACACTCAGCACACCAGGCTATTTTGAACAAGACGAAGATATGCCGCTGAGTAATGGTCTGGATAACGTTCAAGCGCTCACCAAGAGCATTATTGGCGACAGCGATGTGCGTGGTGTTCAGCCACGAGTTTACTTTAGTGGTTTGGTGTCTAACGGCAGCAAGTCGACCATCTTTATGGGAACAGGGGTTAATGAGCGAGAATTCGATATGAAAGGACCATTCCTTGATGTGCGCAGTGGTCAAACTCTCTCTGATGTGAAATCACCAAGATACGACAGCCAAGAGCCACAAGTGATGCTCGGAACCGACCTTGCTCGCAACCTCAAAGTGGCCGTTGGTGATTGGGTAACGCTGCTCGCCACCACCAGTGACGGCGCTCTCAACGCTTTCGATTTTAAGGTTCAGGGTATCTACTCGACTGGTGTTCCTGAGCTAGACAAACGTCAGTTGTACGTGCACATCACCACCGCACAAGAGCTTTTGGCTTCAGACAAAGTCAGCACCTTGTCGGTATTTCTTTTTGAAACCAACAAGACTTCGACGGTTCAACAACGCATCCAATTGGCTTTGGACAAGCAAGTTGGTCAACAGGGCTCAGGTATTGAGATCACTCCATGGCAAGATCGCGCGTTTTTCTACACCAAGGTTAAAGACCTTTACGACCGTATCTTCGGCATCATGGGCGCAGTGATGGCATTGGTAGTGTTTGTGTCTCTGTTCAACACCATGACCATGTCGGTGACGGAACGCACTCGTGAAATCGGCACCTTATCGGCACTCGGCAGTTACCCATCTGAAATCGTGGCGGGTTTTCTAAAAGAGGCGGGATTATTGGCTGTGATTGGTAGTGCGATAGGCGCATTAGTGAGTGGTTTAGTGTCGGTGTTATTGCTGGTGATTGATGTGCAAATGCCACCACCTCCGGGTCGAACTGAAGGTTACCCACTCAATATTTACTTCTCATTGGAATTGGTTGGTTACGCCACCTTAGGTGTACTGACGATCTGTTTGCTAGCCGCTTATTTCTCTGCTCGAAAAGGCGTAAATAAGCCAATCACGGAGGCGCTGGTTTATGTATAAATTTACTCGTTCACTCACTATTTTAGGTTCTGCGTTGGCCTTGGCTCTAGCATCGGCATCAAGCTGGGCTATCGATTCACAGCAAGTTACCGAGATGATTGCTAAGGCAGACAGCTACCGTTTGAACAGCGAACAGGCATCAAAAGTGGTATCTCTGGTCGCGCTATATCAAGACGAGCAACTAGACAAAACCCGCGAATACAACGTCTACACAAGGCCAAACCGAGAGTCGCTGGTCGTGTTTAAGTCGGCAGTCGAGGCGGGTCAAAAGATGTTGATGATAGAGGATAACTATTGGTTATTGATGCCGAAGTCGCGCCGTCCAATTCGTATCACCCCTATGCAAAAATTGCTTGGTGAAGCTTCAGTTGGTGATATATCAACACTGACTTGGAGCGAAGACTACCAAGGCGAGTGGGTTGCTGAACAATCGGTTGAGATGCCAAGTGGTGATCAGCTTGATACCCATCACTTGAAACTCACCGCAAAAACTAAGGGCGCGAGTTATCAATCCATCGATCTGTGGTTAACGGCAGACCGAGCATTTCCAGTCAAAGCTGATCTGTATCTGCGTTCAGGAAAGCTAGCTAAGCAAGCGTGGTTTACTGAAGGCGTGCGTGATGGCTTGCCAAGTGTGGTGTCGATGACCCTACTCGATAAGATTCAACCAAGTAAGAAAACCGTGATTGAATACCGCGAGGTAAGCGAACAAGCCTTGGCAGACAAGTATTACAACCCCGCTTATTTATCGCGTAACAATGTTTCTGGGCTTTAGGTGGCTGGAATGAAAGTTCTCAATCGCAAGTTTCACATCAAGTACTCAGCCGTTACTTTGCTTGCTTTGTCTTGTGTGAGTAACACGATTCAAGCGGATGATCTGAGCCTAGCGTGGGACTGGCAACTGAGTGCTGAGGGCGTTGAATCGAGAGAGTCGCCATTTAGCCCTTTCGCATCTGACAATCGTCAGTCACTCAATGGCTTACTGGATCTTGAAGTTGGATATGGCAATTGGCTTGGCCTGTTTGCAGTGAAAGCCAACGATATTCAAAGCAATAACCCTCAAGAACAAGATGCGAGCTTTGAATCGGAATTCATCGTGCGTGAGTTGTTTTGGCAAGGTGGTGTTGAGGTGTCGAATTCAGCGTTCGGTGACCACTATCTTGATGTGACGCTTGGAAAAGTTCGCCTAGATTGGGGCGTTGGTTATGGCTACCGACCTTTAGACATCATCAAGCCTTACCGACAAAACCCAGTGGGCATTGTCGCAGAAGAGGGCGCAGGTGTGGCTTCAGCGTCACTGTTCGATATGACGGGCGAATGGACACTGCTTTACAGCGACTCATCATGGACTTCCCAAGAGGTGAATCAATTCGAAAAGCAGAATCAGCAACAAGGGGTTGGCTTACGTCGTTATAACCTAGTAGGCGATCACGAATATCAATGGGTCGCTTATTACGACGATGTACGCCACGGTTTGCTTGGAGCGAGCTTGGTGTCGGTATTAAACCTCGCGTGGGAGTTTCATGGTTCGATGGTTTATCAGCGACAAAGTTTGGGTTACAACCAGCCCAATTCACTGCATAAACCGGTTTATCTAGAAGAGCAGGGCGAGGCATACCAGGCCTTGGTTGGACTGACGTGGGCCAATGAGGCGGGCCACAATGTAGTACTGGAATACTGGTTTGATAGCCGCGCTTGGAGTGATTCCGAGTGGCAAAGCGCGTTAGATAATGCGGAGTATTTGTCTCTTAATCCCATGACAACATCGTTGGCGGGCTCTTACGCTCAAGGCTATCAACACGCCAATTTGGTTCAACACAACCTCATGTTTCACTGGTCTTTGGACTCGACACATGGCTGGCTTGAAGATATCACGCCAACATTTGATGTCATGCTGTCTCCCGAAGATGGTGGCTTTATTGCTACGCAGTGGCTCAATTATCAGGCTTTCGATAATGGCGATTCATCGTTGGAATTGGAACTTGCTGCACGCTTTCTAGGCGGTAAAAGTGATTCTGCTTACGCCAACTTACCGGATAGTCATATGATTCTTTTAAATATCAAAGGACGATTTTAATGGACACTTCTTCAAACAGTCGCTTTTCATGGATTAAAAGCTTTGCGTTCACCACGCTATTTTGCGTTCTTATTGCAATTACAACCAATACGATTTGGGGAGGCGGGTTAACACTTAATTTGGCCATCAGCTTCGGTTTTGGTTACAGCGCGGTTGGCTCTTCGTTTGTGTTAGTTAAGTGGTTTAAACGTGAGTCTCGCGTATTTGAAGTTGGTGTTTCAATGCTCATTGCTATGGTGGTGGGTACCTTGAATGCGCACTATTGGTTGAACGGCTTTTTCGGTTCGAACCTTTCCGATCTTAAGTCGGTGATGCTGCTTGGTGTGATCTTCTGTTCCGTTTGTTATTACTATTTCTACACAAGAGAGCAGCAGCTGCGTGCCGATAATGAATTAGAGGTGGCTAAGCGTCGCCAAGCTGATCAAGAAAAGGTGGTCGTACTTAGCCAGTTAAAACAGCTGCAAAGTCAAATTGAGCCGCACTTTTTGTTCAACACTCTTGCGACCATCAATGTATTGATCGAGAGTGACAGCGCCAAAGCTAAGTTGATGCTTGAAAAACTGACTGACTTGTTGCGAGTGACCCTGAAGAACAGCCGTACTGAGCAATCGACCATAGCTCAAGAGGTCGATCTGCTAGATGCTTATCTCAACATCCAGAAGGTACGATTAGATGAGCGTTTGACGTTCTCGATTGAAACCAACGACATCAGTGAGCAGCAAGTGATTCCACCTTTCTTGATTCAACCTTTGGTTGAGAATGCGTTAACACACGGAATTGAACCTAAGGCTACTGGTGGTGAAGTCAATATCCGAATTGTTCAGCAAGACGACCAGATGAAAATTGAAGTCTCAGACAGTGGCGTGGGGCTGAAAGCACCGTCAATTTCTGCTGGCCATGGTGTTGGATTGAGTAATATTCGTCAGCGTATTGCTACCCTATACGGAGATAAGGCGAGCCTGACGATCACAGAGCAAGCGACTGGCGGCGTGGTGTCGACTATCTTGTTGCCGTTGACTGATGGCGATGTCTAGAAATGGTTAAGCCGTGACGTTAGGGGCTGTGCCTTGGCTCTTAGAGCAATGGCAAAAGTAGACGATTTACAGTGTGAATTTAAAGGAAGAATAATGATCAACTCAGGACTAAAGCCCAGCGTGACGGCAATTATTGCAGACGATGAAGCACTGTTAAGACACCACTTGGATAAGAGTCTTGCTGAGGTTTGGCCTGAGCTAGAGATTGTCAGCAAGGCAAAAAATGGGACAGAGGCTATGCAGAGTATTCAGCAGCTACAACCTGATGTCGCCTTTCTTGATATTCGCATGCCAGAGCTTGATGGTATTTCGCTAGCCAAACAACTGAACAAGCTTACATCACCACCGCTAGTGGTCTTCATAACGGCTTACGACGAGTATGCGGTTAAAGCTTTTGAGCACAATGCGATAGATTACCTACTCAAGCCAATCAATGAAGAGCGACTGCTTGCTACCTGTCAGAAGATTCAAGCGCGCTTATCAAGTAATCAAACACAGTCCGGTCACATGCCAGAACAACCCGACATCGCAGCACTCATGAGTCAACTTCAGCAATTGTCACAATCGGCGTCACAGCAAACGCAGCCTCCTTATCTGTCGCAGAAAAAGTATCTCACGTGGCTCAAAGCCAGTGTTGGCGAAGACATTCACTTGATCGCCGTTGATGATGTGGCGTATTTCAAAGCAGAAGATAAGTACGTATCGATATTCAAGAAAGGGCAGAGTGGGCTATTAGAGGAGTTTATTCTTCGTGTATCTCTAAAGGAGTTACTCGCTCAACTTAATCCAGATGAGTTTTGGCAGATCCATCGTTCAGTGGTAGTGAAAGTGTCGGCTATTGATAAGGTCAAAAAAGGACTATCCGGCCAGATGTCGGCGTATGTATCCGGTGAGAAGTTGCCAATCAGCCGTGCCTCGCAAGCTCTGTTTAAAGGCATGTAGAGAAGTGGTTTAAAAGTATGTAACGATCTCGCAAATCGCATGGTGATTTATAAAATGTAGATCAAAATCACAAAGATACTCACTCGGTTCAATATTAAATAATAATCGTTAGCTCAATCTGTATATTGTCAGTGAATGACATTAAGAGGTTGTTATGAAGACATATTATTTAGTGACGGCAATATGCTTTGCCCTGGTTGGTTGCAGTTCTACATCAAAAACCAATGAAACTTTAATTCAACCAGATCCTGCCTGGACATCTGCTCAACTGGACAATGGTTTTACCTACCATGTTTATCCTGATCATGAAGCATCGGTATCTGTGCGTTTAGTTGTGCACGCGGGCTCCATTCAAGAAACACCTCAACAAGAAGGCTATGCTCACTTTGTCGAGCACATGGCATTCAATGGCAGCAAGAACTTCTCTCAAAACGATGTTATTCGTCTATTTGAAGATGCGGGTTCTAGTTTCGGTGCGGACTTAAATGCTTATACCTCTTATGAAGAGACGGTGTATGAATTAGATTTGCCAGATAACCTCCAATTAGAGCAAGCCTTGACTTGGATGCGTGACGTTGGCGATGGCCTCGATCTCTCTAGTTCGGAAGTTGAAAAAGAAAAGGGAGTGATTCTTGGTGAGTTTCGTATGGCTCGTCTCGATGATAAGTCGTTCCCCGAGAAATATGTTGATTACCTATTCGAAGGCAGCCCTTATGAATCGCAAGATGCGCTAGGAACTAAAGCTTCGGTTGTGGCTGCCACGTCGGAAGGGCTTACCGACTTTTACCAAACTTGGTATCAACCTCAAATCGTTGAGCTAGTGGTTTCTGGTGATGTGGACCTTAAAACAGTGATCCCAATGATTGAAGAGAAATTTTCGAGCTGGGAGCGCGGTAAAACGTCAAAGCCACAAAAGCAGAATACGACTTCGTTCAATGAAGGTGACTACATTGAATATGCTGGCAGAGAAGCTCCGAGTATTTCTTTGACGTTTAACCGAGGTTTAAACACTGTTGAAACCCACGCTCAACAACATCAGCGTTGGTTGGATGAAACCACTCAGATTCTTATTCAGCAGCGTTTAGAGGCAGACTTTAATGATGCAGCGCTACCGACGCAATGGATAACATCAGATAACATCAGGTTGGGTGCTCTGCTTTATTCATCGACAAGTGTTGGCTTCCCAGCAGGCAGCCGTGATGCGGTTCAGAAAGCGTTGGTTTCTACTTTAACGTCGTTACGTGATTACGGTGTTTCTGAAGGAGAAATTGCGAGTGAGCTCCATTATTATCAAGACTCACTGGATGATATTGAGCACGACTGGGATAAAAGGGACAGTGTGGATCACGTGAACGATAAAGTGAACGCATCACTGTCTGGCGATATTGTCCAATCTCAAAAAGACTATCAGGCCAGCATGGAAGCCTTTCTTGCTAATTTAAGCCTTGAAGCGATTAATAAAAATATCAAAGAAGTCCTTTCGAGTGATTACTTTTTGATTGTCGGCATGGATGACAATGAGGATCGCACAGCGGTTCTGGCTTCTCTAGATGGATTAAAAGCTTCTTATAGTCAGCAGGGTACACAGACATTCGTAACGGCAACAGCCAGTGCATTTGCTTCGCCTACCGTACCCGGCGAGGTTGAATTGGTAGAGCAAATGTACGCCGATCCAAATATTCAAAAGTGGACTTTAAGTAATGGTATCGACATGTGGTACCTACGTGATTCATACGCGAAAGACGATGTTGGAATAATGTACGTGAGTCTTGGCGGTAAAGCGGCGTTGGATCCGGATTTATACGCAGCTGCAAATGTGACATTACCTGTTATTGCTCGAAGTGGTGCTGGTGACTTTACGGGATCTGAGCTGAAAGCCTACTTTGATCGTGAAGGGATTTTAGTCGATTCTTTTATTTCTTCGACGCGACATGGCATTGAGTTTAATATCGAAAAAGATGGGATGAGTGACGCGTTTGCTGCGCTATATACCTTCATGGTGTCTCCTAAAGTGAATTCTGATCAGCTTGAAGCTGTGAAGCAAGAGCTAGTGCAAGATAAAGAGTCCTTCCTAAGTACGCCTGTTGGTCAATTTGAACAAGTGATCAATCAAAATATTTATCGCTCGGGAAGCCGCCATCTATTCGTAAATAAAGAGCGTGTTAAAGCGGTTTCTGTTGAAGATGTCCGTGCTGTTCATCAACAATTATTTGGTCAACTAAGACACAACCAGTTGGTGGTCGTTGGTGATATCGACCCAAGTGAGTTGAAACCTCTAGTTCGTAAGTACTTAGCTTCAATTCCATTGCAAGCGGGGACGGTGCCAGACTTCAAAGTGGAGTACAAGCAACCAGCGAAACCACGTATTGATGTCGCGATCAACAACGTAAATAGTGCGGAATATATCTTACGAGTGATTCCAGAGCCGACGACGATAGAAAGTGGAGGCTGGACTGCAAAAGATGTTTTCATGGAAGACTTATTGCAACGTTTAGTCGCATCTCGTTTAGACTCTTATGTTCGTGAAGAGTTGAGTTTAGATTATTCACCTTATGCTTATGCGGCTTCGAATGATGGTGAACCGACTCATGAGTGGGTAATCGGAGCAATGATCGCGCCGGAGAACGTAGATACTGTTGAAATGGCGATTGATAGAGTGATCTCAGACCTCCTACAAGGTATTTCTGAAGACGAACTGCATTCGATAGTAAAACAGTTTGAAGCTGACTTCGTGCCACTAGAGGCAAGCTCTATCGATCAGGCGTGGTTTGTGTCTCGTTATCTATTGTATGGGTATGGAGTGGAAGCTTTGGCTGATGTTGACCGAGTCGCTAAATCAATATCGGTTGAAGACATGAATGCTCTGCTCCATCACCTATTTGGCGAGAATAGCCGTAAGGTTAAGAACATCATGCGTCCTGAAGCTTAATCGCTTTGATACTGTGTAATAGCTATAAAACGTCATAACGATCAGCGTTGGACGCATACGTAATGGAAAGCCAAGCCTAATTGCTTGGCTTTTTCTTTTTTTAGAAGCACTGAAGCTTAATCGGTTGCATTGAACCATTTTCTAAAAAAATGTTTTAAATCAAGACAGCGTTTCAATTGTGTTGTAGATTGGCGATCTACGAGAATGTTGTTTGGATATTAGATTGCTTAAACTGGGTACCCGATTAGTCTTAATGTTATTTTTACTGAGCTTTGGCTTAGTGAATTCTAACGGCTATTCGTTTCCTTCTAAGCCGTTTCAAATCGAGACTGCTCAACAGCAATCCTCAGTCAATAAACAGTGTAAGAACGCTGCAATTGATGACCCATCGGCCTATTTAGAGTGCGATAAAGCTCAGCTAGGCGCTTCGTCAGTAGGTGACAGCTCCAACTATCACGATACTGAATCTAGCCTCCAAGCGACGACTTACCGACGTATATCAACCAATGAGCAAGAAAGCGCGCCCGACCTTGAGCCTGCTTATCACTTGCTGATTGACTTCTCTCCCCCTTCTTTACTGGCTTCGCTGTTAGCGACAACCCCGATGTTGGATCTCAAACAGCACTGGACCAGTATTGTTAGCTCTCCGCCTTCCCGTTTGTCGGGGTGGAAAGAGGGCAACATCCAATATTCACATTTCCGAGAACTTATTAGCTAATCGTTTGCCCCTGATTGGTCGCATCGACGATCCCTTGTGCCCGTTGTTCTAGCCAATCCTCAAAACAATTCGCGAATGCACTCTGCTGTCGTTTAATCAGTTTGGTCTGGTTGTCGTCAGTTTCGTACCTGTTCGCAACATATTAGCTTAAGAAATAAGAGATCTTGACTGTGAAAAAACGCATTCCAAGAAAACAAATCAACCACTACTCGAAGTGGAAATACGTGGTACTTATCACCACCATTATCATCATGGTTCTGAGCGCTTTACCGTCTTGGTATGGTGAAGATGCTTCGGTTCAAATTAACAATCGCTCTGAGCAAACCATCGACGCGACGCAGGTGACTCAATACCTCGCGAGCGAAGGCATCCAAGCTAAATCGGCTTATCAGAAAGACAAGCGTTTAGTTGTGATATTGGAAGATGCAGAACAACAAGCGAAGGCTAAAGAGGTGCTGAATGAGCGCCTATTGGACAACGCGACTGTTGCGCTAGCGATGGAGCCAGCAGCACCAAAATGGCTGACTGACATGGGCTTCGCACCGATTCAGTTAGGCCTTGATTTACGTGGTGGTGTGCAGTTCCTGCTAGAAGTGGACATGGAACCGGTTTACCACGCACAAGCGCAATCTGTGGTCGACGAGATCACCAGCCAAGTGCGTTATGCACGCGGTAAAGTGGTGAACAACCAAGTTGAATTTAACTTCCGTACAGATGCAGATTTCGAAAAAGCACAAAAACTGATTCGTGAAGAGTTCCCACAATGGCAACGTGACCGTTCAGATAAATCGCTAACGTTAACTCAGTCTGAAGAAGAGCAAAGAACGCTACGTAACCTAACGGTTCAACAAAACCTGCAGATCATGCGCAGCCGTATTGAAGAGCTTGGTATCACCGAAGCTTCAATTCAACGCCAAGGTGAAAGCCGTATCCGTATCGAATTGCCGGGTGTACAAGATCCTGCAGCTGCAAAAGACGTGATTGGTGCCACGGCATCATTGGCATTCTACTCGGTTTACGACAACCCAACGCGCAACACTCAAACGCTAAAAGATACCGATGGCAACCGTGTGGTTGTCGCTCGTAAAGCAGTACTAAGTGGTGAACACATTATTGATGCACGTAGTGGCATTGGTGAAATGGGCAGCGCAGAAGTAAACATCACCCTAGACTCTGCGGGTGGTAAGAAAATGTCTGAATTCTCTCGTCATAATATCGGTAAGCCAATGGCGACTGTGTACAGCGAGTACAGCCGCGACAGAGCTGGTAACAGCGAGAAAACCAGTGAAGTGATCAGCGTAGCGAACATCCAATCTCAATTGGGCAGCCGTTTTAGAATTACTGGTGCTGGCACTATGGCTGAAGCGCAAGAGTTGGCTCTACTGCTTCGCGCTGGCTCATTAACCGCGCCTGTGACCATCATTGAAGAGCGTACCATTGGTCCATCTTTGGGCGCAGAAAACGTGACTAACGGCTTTGCTGCACTTGCGCTTGGTCTTGGTCTTACTCTTACGTTTATGGCGCTATGGTATCGTCGTCTTGGTTGGGTCGCGAATGGTGCGCTTATCGTTAACATGGTAACGCTGTTTGGTCTGATCGCATTGCTACCGGGGGCGGTATTAACACTGCCGGGTATTGCTGGTTTGGTATTAACCGTTGGTATGGCGGTGGATACTAACGTACTTATCTTCGAACGTATTCGAGACAAAATGAAAGAAGGACGAAGCTTTGCTAGCTCCATCGATCGAGGTTTCGATAGCGCGTTCTCATCTATCTTCGATGCTAATTTCACCACAATGATTGTAGCTGTCGCTCTTTACACCATTGGTAACGGACCAATTCAAGGCTTTGCTTTGACACTGGGCTTAGGTCTTCTAACCAGTATGTTTACGGGCATTTTTGCTTCACGAGCGATCATCAATTTGGTTTGGGGGCGTGACCAACGCCACGATGTAAGGATTTAAGCATGAGTACTTCAACAAAAATGACAATTTCAGAACGCTATTTTTCAAATAGTAATATGACTCTCCTACGTAAGGTGATGTCGGTAATCTCTATTGTGTTGTTCATGAGCTCAGTAATGCTGGTAGCCGTGAAAGGGTTCAACTGGGGCTTGGATTTTACAGGTGGTGTGGTCGCTGAGGTTCAACTTTCTGATCAAGTGACCAAAGACGCGCTGAAAACACAGCTTGATGCCGCTTTCCAACAAGACGTGCAAGTGGTTGGCATGGCAGAGCAAGACCGCTGGACCATTCGCTACAGCCAAATAACAGACGCACCGCAGATCAATTTAGTTGATGCTTTGGCATCGGTGAGTGACCAAGTGAAAGTGCTTAACAGCAGCGTGGTTGGCCCTCAAGTGGGTCAAGACATGGTTGACCAAGGTGGCTTAGCGGTATTGGTGTGTTTCTTAATGATCATGCTTTACCTAAGTGTCCGATTTGAATGGCGTTTAGCTCTAGGTGCTCTGGCTGCGATCATTTACGACGTGACGATTATCTTCGGCTTATTCGCCTTGACTCAGTTTGAGTTCAACCTAACGGTGTTAGCGGCGGTATTAGCGATTCTAGGTTACTCACTCAATGACTCGATCATTATCGCTGACCGTGTCCGTGAGATGCTACGTGGCAACCCTAACGGCGATACTGACAACCTGCTTAATGAATCAGTTAAAGCAACGTTCTCTCGTACCATGGTGACTTCAGGTACGACTTTGTTGACGGTATCTGCGCTTTGGTTGCTTGGTGGCGCGGCGCTACAAGGCTTTGCAATCGCATTAGTAGTAGGCATTGCGAGTGGTACATGGTCTTCAATTTCGGTCGGTATCACTCTTCCGAAATTACTTGGCTTACAGCCTTGTCACTATCAAGTAAAACCACCTGTAGAAGTTGAGGGTGAGTACCCTTAGGTTATCTATTTTGATAATGCTGCAACTCAGTAAGTGAGTTCACTTTAGCCCTTCGTTTTTAACCGAACGAAGGGCTTTATTTTATTTAAGAGTCAAACAGTTAGGAAAAGAGAGCCTATTTCAAAAAACGACGGATTGAGCAGGCAAGTACTAATGATATGAAGTATGTTTATATGACGTTAGTAGAAATGAGGCAAGGGAATGGAATATCGACATCAATGTCACGTAGGCGACCACGGTGATGCACTGAAGCACCCTGTATTAAGTGCTCTGGTTCAGTCATTAATGCAGCAGCATTCGCGCCTCAATGTTATCGACACTCACTCAGGTACTGGGTGTTATGACCTAACCACTGCGCCAAGTAATCACGCAGGCGAATTTGCAGAAGGGGTTGGGTACCTTTGGCGAAACAAGGCTTACCTTCCTGAGTCATTCGCTTCTTTTATGTCGGTGTTGGAATACTACAATCCGAATCAACTTATCACGCTGTACCCCGGTTCGGCGGCGATTACCTATCAACAAGGTCGCAGCCAAGATAGCTTCTATTTTTCAGACATTCAGCAAGATGAAGCCGATTTACTGCAAACCAACATTGAGAAGTTGCAACGTGATCTCGATGTCTCTAGCAAGCTGACCATTACTGCGGGCGATGGGCTTAAAGCATTGCCTGACGATGTTGCGAAACATGACAGCCATCACCTGATAGTTATCGACCCACCTTACGAAACGGATTCCGAATATCTCGCGGTGATTGATGCTTTGGTTAAGGCCTATCAGCAGTCGGAGAGAGTCTCTGCGTTAATTTGGTATCCGTTATACACAGATGATCGAAGCTCTCTAATATTGGACCACTGTGTGACAGCGGTGAAAGATGGCTTGTTGCCAAGTCCGATAAAGTCGGAATTGCGACTGCGCGACCCGAAAGGGGATGATCGCCTGATTGGCAGTGGCTTACTGTTATTTAACCCACCACAAGGCATTGCAGGGACGGTTGCTGACACGCTCGATTATTTACATAGTCAGCTTGCAACCAATGGCGAAGGCTATTGGCAAATGAAAAGTCTATAAGCCTGATATGTAGGGGCTTTTTGGTGGATTAGTAGACATAGTTCACTAATTCACTGCTATTTGTGTGGTTTAAATTGACCAAACGCTAACTTTTATCGATTGATTAATTGCAGTGAATCATTTAAAAATGGAATATCAATGCGCGCAAGTGCATAATGGCTCATAAGTTAAATAATTAGCCCAAATTAATATCAGATTGTGGTTTACCCCCTAAACTGCATTAGGCTCGCACTAGTCACGCGAGCCTTTCTTTTGCCTGTCGTAAAACTCAAGGCATCACTATCACTTCAAAATTCACTACAACGCCGGATAATCGATATAGCCTTTTTCATTGCCGCCGAATAGAGTCGCGCCATCGAGTTGTGCTAACTCACTGCCGTTTTGCAGGCGTGATACCAGATCGGGGTTGGCAACAAATGGGCGACCAAATGCGACGAGATCCGCGTAGCCTTTGCTTAATACTTCTTCGGCGCGTTCTGGTGTGTAGCTGCCAGCGACGATGATGGTGTTGGAGAACAAGGCTCTTAGTTCGACACGGAAGCTTTCTGGGATAATAGGTGCGTCATCCCAATCGGCTTCTGATAGGTGTAGATAAGCGATATTACGAGCTTGCAGTTCCTTTGACGCATCTAAAATGGTTGGCACTATGTCTGGGCAGTTCATATCTTTGAAGGTGATGAACGGCGCCAAGCGCACACCTACTTTATCGGCACCAATCGTATCAATCACTGCATCCACTACTTCGATTAGAAAACGAAGTCGGTTCTCGCGGCTACCGCCGTAGTTGTCAGTGCGCTTGTTTGAGTTAGTTCTTAGGAACTGGTCAATCAGGTAGCCATTGCCGCCGTGGATCTCGACACCATTAAAGCCTGCTTCGATGGCTTTCTTTGCTGAGTTCGCAAAATCTTGAACCACTCGATCGATGTCTGCTTGGGTCATCTCTCTTGGTTGGATGCAATCGACCATGTTGCCGTTGCCATTCTCATCAGAAATCCACACCTGAGTTTCTATTGGAGCCAAAGCTGACGGTGCAATCGGCAGTTCGCCCTTTTGAAAGGTAGGGTGAGACACGCGGCCTACATGCCAGAGCTGACAAAATATTGCTGCACCTTGCTCTTTGGCGGCTGTGGTAACTGACTTCCAACCTTCGATTTGTGCATCGGTGTAAACGCCGGGAGTGAATGAGTAACCTTGAGAGTCATCAGAGATCTGCGTCGCTTCAGTGATGATAAGCCCGGCACTTGCACGTTGTTGGTAATAAGTCGCCATCATGTCGTTTGGTACATTGCCAGGTTGACTAGTACGAGCGCGTGTCATGGGTGCCATAACAACACGGTTTTGCAGTTCTAGGCCTTTGAGTTCTGATGTTTCGAATAACTTGTTCATGGTATCTACCTTGTTTTAATTCGGTGTTCTTTAGTTCTGTGTTTTTTAGTTTTTTATTCGGGTTATAGAGCGGATTACTTGCTTTCCGCTGGGCTGAAAATAGAGTTGCTTTGTGGCTTGTTTGCTCGGTTAGCTTTGGCGATAAGCAGTAAACCAATGACAGGAACAACAACGGCTGCGAACGGAATCATTCCTGCACCTAACTGGCTGTCGAGAACCATGCCACCAAGGAAACCACCGAAGGCATTCGCTAGGTTAAAGGCTGAAATGTTGGCTGTAGCAGCAAGTTCTTGTCCTTCGCCGCCATGGTTCATTACTCGAAGTTGCATGGCAGGAACGTTCGCAAATGATGCAATACCAAAGACAAATGCCGCTGCAACGAAGAGGATTTTGTTGTCTACCACAAGGCCTACCACAACCAGTGAAGCGATCATCGCGACAGCCCAAAACATGGAAGCTTTGCCTAAATCTTTATCGGAAGAGCGGCCACCTAATGTGTTACCTATGATTAAGCCGACACCTACAATCACTAAGATCCAAGTAACAGACTCTTGACCGTAGCCGGTGATGTGCATAGCGATTGGTGCAAGGTAGCCATAAAGCGTCATGAAGCCAGACCAAGCAAAAGCAGTGATTGCCAAGCTAATCAGTAGCATTGGGTTTTTGAACGCTAACAGCTGAGTTTTGATGTCTTTTGCTTCGCTATGACCGCTTGATTTGATTGACGTTAGGATAGAAATCATCGCGATGGTGCCAAGTGCAGCCACGGTAAAGAAGGTGGTGTGCCAACCGAATTGCAAACTAATCCATGTACCAGCGGGAACGCCAAGAACGTTAGCCAGCGTTAAGCCTGCGAACATTTGACCAACCGCACGGCCTGCCATTTTTTCCGACACTAAGTTGGTTGCGACAACCGCACCTATGCCATAGAAAGGTCCTTGAACTAAGCCTGCAATCACACGGCTAGCGAGCAGTAATGGGTAGCTAGGTGCTAGGGCTGATAAGACATTGCCGATGATGAACAGTGCCATTAAGCCAATCAGCACCATCTTCTTATTAAAGCGTGCAAGGTAGATGGTTAAGATTGGACCGCCGATAACGATAGCTAACGCGTAAGCACTGATTAGATAACCTGCTTGACCTTCGGTTATCGAAAGGGATGTGGCAATTTGCGGAAGAATGCCTGCGATAACAAACTCAGCGGTGCCGATCGCGAACGCCGCGAGTGTCAGTATCCAAACTTGGAATGGGATCTGTTCTTTTTTCATGATGATCTACCTATGTAAATTCTTGTTTTTTAGGACGTGAGACAAACGCCCTAGCCATTGTTCTTTGTGTCTTTGCGAGGGGTTAGCCGAGTAGAGCGCCGCCATCGATGTCGATGATTGACCCAGTTACGTATGGGTTATTAATCGCGAACAGGTAACCCATGGCGATCTCTGAAGCTTCGCCAACCTTGCCTGCTGGTAGGTTGTTTTTGGCGTTGTCGTACATGCTTGCACGAGTGGAATCGTCCATGTTTTTGTAGGCTTCAGTCATGGTTAGGCCCGGGCTGACGGCATTGACGCGAATAGGTGCGAGTTCTTTTGCAAGCACCTTAGTCACACTTTCTAGCGCGGCGTTGATGGCGGTTTTTACGTAAGTGCCAGCGACGACTTTGCGTGACAACATCCCTGTGGTGAGCGTGATCGATCCGTTGGGTTTGATGTAACGTGCCGCATGTTTTGCGACGTTTAGGCTGCCCCAAAACTTGGTATCAAATGCCGTTTTTGCGTCTTCAAGAGCAACGTCGGTCACCTTTCCTGCGGGAGCAGATGAGCCAGCTGTGACCACCAAATGATCGAAGGGACCAATGGATTCGAAGTATTCGCAAATCGACTTTTCATTGCTGATATCAAGGCCTGTGTGTCGGCTAGCAATGTGTACTGTGTTGTCTTCGTTTCTCAATTGCATCGCTAATGCTTTGCCGATACCTGACGTGCCACCAATGATGACGAAAGTGCTCTTTTCTTGGTTCGTTACTACGTTGTTCATGTTCTGAATTCCTGCGTGTTCTGCTGATGGTTGCCATTATATTTATTCGATTAATTTTGATAATTGGCTAAAATGTGAATTCATTGTTCGGTTGATCTGAATAGTATGGCGAGGGGGAAGTAGCATGGATAAGTTTTCAGACATGGCGATGTTCGTCAGTATCGTGAAGCACCAAGGGTTGGCTGCAGCAGGGCGAGAGCTAGGCTTATCACCTGCGACCATGACAGCAAGGCTTCAGGCACTTGAAGAACGATATGGTGTGAAGTTGCTGAATCGAAGTACGCGTCATGTGTCTTTGACCGACTCTGGCGAGCTGTATCACAAGGCGTGTTTGGAGATATTAGATAACGTTAGCGAAGCAGAAAACCTGATTCAAAATGGTGTCAAAGAGGTCAAAGGTCCACTCAAAATCGCCGCGCCGAAAGACATCGGCAAGCAGTACATCCTGCCAATCTTGTCGGAGTTTTGTCAGCAATATCCCGACGTTGTCCCTTACCTGTATTTGAACGATAACCTGTCGAACATTGCTGAGTCGGGCATGGATGTGGTGATTCGTTACGGAGAGTTGGTCGACAGCAGCTTGATATCTAGGCGCTTATCCCCGAGCCGACGTGTGCTGTGTGCTTCTCCTGAGTATCTTGCTAAGCATGGTACGCCCCTAACGCCGCAAGACTTAGTAGACCACGATTGCTTAGCAATGCTGCGCAGCAATGAAGAACTGAAAACATGGCATTTTCAAGATCACGATATGAAGAAGTCGATTACCGTTGTGCCAAAGCGATTCTCTGACGACGGCGAAGTGATTCGCTACTGGGCATTAAAAGGCGAGGGTATTGCGCTCAAATCAGTGTTGGACGTGCAAGATGACATCAATAACCAACGCCTTATCACTCTGCTAAACGGTTACATGAAGAACTTCAACACCGCGATGTCGGTGTCGAGTGCCGATTTGAATGTGGTGTACATCAGCAAGAAATATCAGCCGAAGCGTATCCGGTTGTTTCTTGATTTCTTGTTTGAGCGATTTGGAGATTGCGTCAACTCGAGTTGTTGATTTCCAAGTTACGAAAATAATAGAAATACAACGATGGCAACCGCTAACGCTCTTGGGATAAAGGTATCTTTGTCTATCATGGGCACCTCTTATCGTGCCTCAAATGAATGAGGCACGGGTTATGTTTTTGGGTTAGCGAAGGTGTAGGTAGAACGGAGAGAAGGTATCAATTACGTCAACTAAACGTTGAAGTTGCTTGATATCGCCCTTGGTTGCCTTCGCCGTTGATTCTTCAACATTGATGTCTTTGACTAGGAACAAATGAACAAGGTCTTGTTTTGACATCTCGACCGTTAGATCGGCGCTCTCGGAGCTAAAACCATTGTCGACAGCCATCGTGCGGTTAGACACGTTCACAAGGTATGGGCTTCCATCCACAACAAGGTTGATAACGTACGTCTCGTTGGTGTTCAGTTGCTCGGCCATAAGGCGAGTTGGAATCAGTGACATCACGTCATCGGTTGGTGCCTCAACGAACTTGCTGGCATCGCCGAAGAAGTTCATTGTATCGAGTACACCATCTAATTCTCCGCGAAGCTCTGCTGCACCTGTGAGTGCCCAGTGACGCCAACCCGGAGTCGATTGTTCCCAGCCCCAACGCTCTAGTGCAACGGCTTTTTGTCCACGAGCATACATATCGCTGTGATCGACGCGGATAACATGCGTTAGGATCTGCATCGCTTCACCGTACTGTTGTTTTTCGATCATGCGGTCCGCGGCCTTTTTAATGGCGTCTGGGCCTCCCATCATATCAACATACAGTTGCGCCATGTCCTTGTGTGGTGGCTTCGCAAACTCACTGGCATCACCATTGAACCAACCGACATTGCCTGCATAGATATTGGCAACATTTTGATATTCTGAGCCACGAAGTGGGCGCAAGTAGTCATGATCCTTGAGTTCTTCAGGAAGGCGAATACTGTCCGAAAGCTCATGCATGGTATAGCCTTTGTTGATATGGCGAACCGTTTGATCTTGCATGTAGCGCAGTGAATCCGCGTAGGCTTTCATCACATCTTCAACACGCTCTTGGCTGACTGCAGAACGGCCGTGGTGTAGCGAAAGCGTTTTTGGCTGATAGCGGCGCATGCGGTCTATAGAATCTGCCCACTCAAGGCCGTCACGGTACTCTGCACCACGGATGGTGTAGAGATTCGGAATGGTTTCACCTTGAATGGTATCGCCACCGACCATGTCTCCCGTTTCATGTACGTAGAGTGCAACACCATCTGGCGCTTCACCAGGTGTGTGGAAAAACTCCAATGTAAGGCCATCGACCTTCATGATCATCAGATCGTCAACTAAGATATTTGGCGCGAAGAAGGATTTGTTTTGCGATTGCATCACGATGTCTGCTGGGTAGCCAACACCTTGGTTTACCCCTTTATCGTAGTCATTGTTATGAGGGATAAAGGCACCAAATGCATACGCGGTTCGAATCGACTGTTGATTAAGATAAATGCCAGACTCTTCATTCATTTTCTTTTGGAAATCAACATGAGCGATGACATTAATCTTGCCTGATTCGAAGTCTTCTCGCGTTGCTAGCCCCTCGGTTCCTGCCCATTGATCTGGGTGGTGGTGAGTATAGAAAATCGTATGAACTTCACGCTCATCCCCTGTCGCTTCACGATAAGCCGACAGCATGGCTTCACCGGTTTCTGCTGTTGAACCAGCGTCGATAATGATCAGTCCTTTGTCACCTTGAAGGAAGGTAATCGAAGCACCCTCAAAACCAAATGCGTTGTACATGCGGTCTGATAGTTTAAAGATCACAGGGTTGGTCATTGCTTCTTCCATTGCTGCTAACTCTGGATGAATTTTGCCTTCTTGTAGAGCCTTTTCCATGTTTTCTTTGTTGTATTCAGGCGTGAATAGAGGCTCACCTCGCCAAATTATTTCTGGGAATGATCCTGCTAGTTTTGTCGAGGCATTTTCAGATAAAGGGAAGTAACTTTGCTGCTCAGCAGACATGGTTGGAGAGAGAAACTCAATACCATTAGCAAACGGGTCATAGTTGTTAGAAAGTACAACATCGTACTCGCTCATATCGAATGAGTGGTCGTGGTCGCCGTGAGTTAAACGTTCTGATGCATGATGAGAGTGAGCCATCACATTACAAGACGCTAAAATTGAGAGAGCAATAATGGTTTTTTTCATAGTGTTACCCTGGTTCTGTATTTCGTATGAATCAGACTCAGAATCCATCCTGTTTCGTCGTTCTTCAAAAGTTGAAGGATACGAGGTTATGTAATGTGCCTCGTTGATGACGATATATTAGGCAGTTCTTAAGCGGGGAACCATTGGGTAGTAGCTATAAAAAGCATAGATTTTATCTATGCAAAGTGGGGTATTTTGTCACTAATTACGACTTATCACCTTTTGTATAGTTTTTATTTATTTTTTGAGGGCGTTGTTAGATGTTTTTTGATGTGCTCTCGAATTTGAGCATGTCTTTGATCTTGAATACTGCGTTTGTGATAAATCATTTTCATTTCGTAGTCACGCAGCGTAAATGGCGGTTCTAGGACTTTTAGCCCTAGCTCTTCTGCTAAATCAAACATGGATTCGCTGACAATACACACTGCGTCAGAGTTACGGGCGTTCAGCAGTAGATTCGATTGACCGGACACTTCTCGAACCACGTTACGATCAAAGGCTTCTTCAGTTCGGGTTTCTAGTGCGCTTACATTTTTGTCTTTTAGGCGCAGCATGATGTGCTCGGCGTTTTTGAACTGCTCAAGTGAGATGGTATCGCCAATCGTTGGGTGGTCTTTACGGCATGCGAGTGCGAGCTTTTGAGAGCCGATCGATTCAACAATAAAAGAGTGATCAGTAACAGAGATATCGTCGATAACAACATCCACCTCTCCGGTTCTTAGTTTGTCTAAAATACTGTATTCAATGGCGGGAGTTTCAACAAAGTAGACCCCTTCATAGCCAGGAAGTGCCTGCATGATCACTTCTGGACAGCAGATTTTTAGTTTTCTCTCTTCTTTAAATACTGAGTCGAGGCGGCCTAATATTTCTCGACATTGCTCAGCAAGATAATGCGCATCTTCTGTCGGTTGAATTGAACGGCTGGTGCGATAAAACATGACTTTTCCGCTCTGCTCTTCAAAGTTTTTGATCGCGGCGGTCATCGATGGCTGAGTCATATTCATATGTTCTGCTGCCTTCGAAATACTCTTGAAATCATAGGCTGCGAGAAAGTGTTTAATCAGATTGAGATTCATATAGGTGTGCTCTGTAGAAAGAGATTAAATAATTTGAATATGACTCGGTTATTGCTGTTTAGGTGACGATAGAGTCAGTGATGTCGAAATTTAGCTTAAATTATGTAATGAAAACATGCGCTATATATTTGTCGGAAAACACATTTTTTTACCAAAATAACAAATCAAGATATGATGGATGAAAAGTAATCAGTACAAGGAGTGCTCATGAAACTAGTCGGTAACACCGTGATCCAACCTTTTCACAAAGCCACCTGTCACTGCGGTGCGGTGGAGTTAGAGCTCAGCCTGCCTAACGGAATCGAAAAGCCGCGTCGCTGCGATTGCTCTATCTGTCGTCGAAAAGGTGCGATTGTTGGTTCTGTTGCGTTGGATGGTATCAAGCTCATCAAAGGTGCCGAGTATCTGAAGTTATATCAATTCAATACCAACACCGCGAAGCACTACTTTTGCTCGAACTGCGGTATCTATACCCATCATCAACGCCGTTCTAGCCCAAATGAATACGGGTTCAATATTGGTTGTTTGGAAGGGGTGAACCCTTTTGATATTGGTGATGTGGTAACTAACGATGGTGTGAACCACCCTGCGGATCGCTAAGGAGAAAACATGTCTGATTACGGTGCCCTGATTCGCTGGCAGAAAGGCGAAGGTGAGGCTTTTAGCGATAACCAATACAGTCGCGGGCATACGTGGGAGTTCGATGGTGGCGTTATTGTACCCGCTTCGTCATCGCCTCATGTTGTGCCACTACCACTTTCCGTTGAGGAAAATGTTGATCCCGAAGAAGCCTTTATTGCGGCGATTGCCAGTTGTCATATGCTGACGTTTTTGGGCATTGCAGCTAAGCGAAAGTACGTGATTGAGTCTTACGTTGATGATGCGATTGGCGTTCTTGAAGAGGATAAAGCGGGGCGAGCTTGGGTTAGCCATGTGACGCTTAAACCCCAAATCCAATTTGTTGGTGATAAGCGCCCATCGGATAAACAGCTCGAAAAGCTGCATCATCTGGCGCACAGTAACTGCTTCATTGCCAATTCTGTAAAAACCGAGATCACGGTAGAGATAGACTCGTAACCCACACGATTTTCTCAGTTGTACTCAGAGAAGTTAGATGTTTACTGATTTCGAGACTAGTTAAATAGATTAAGGGAGCAACTTAGCGATGCTCCCTTAATTTAGATAGTGACCGCGATTGATAGGGCATTGCTCAAGCCGATCTGCTTACAACGACTTCTTCAAAGCGCCTCTCAACGTATTCAGTTTGATTACTTATCTAACAAAAAATCCAAAGCTAATTTGTAGCCTTTTGTGCCCATACCTATGATGGTTCCTGCAGCGACAGGTGAGATGTATGAGTGATGGCGGAAAGCTTCGCGTGCATGCACGTTAGAGATGTGTACTTCAACCACTGGTACCTCAACCCCTTTGATTGCATCGTGAAGAGCAATCGATGTGTGCGTGTAAGCACCTGGGTTAAACACAACGCCAGCGCATTCACCTTGAGTAAATTCACGGCCCGCTTTGTGGATGGCATCAATTAGGCTGCCTTCGGTATTGCTTTGAAAACACTCAGCGTCATAACCGTATTCTGCTGCGACTTTGCGGCAGTTTTCTTCTACATCAGCCAGAGTTTCGTAGCCGTATTGTGCAGGCTCACGTGTGCCAAGTAGGTTTAGGTTTGGTCCGTTGAGTATTAAGATTTTTTTCATTGAGTCATTGTCCTTAACGTAAATTCGCAAGCTGTGTTTGCTTAAAAGTATTGAGCTGTTGAGTTGAAATTTGGGCACCAGTGAACAGGGAGAACGCGTCATGCGCCTGATGGAAAAAGAGCTCAAAGCCACTCAACGTCTTGATAGATTTCTGCTGTGCGGTTTTCAGAAACTCTGTCTCCCGTGGGATGTATACGGCATCAAAACACCAAGCCTGCTCCTGCAACCAAGAGGCCTCAATTGGGCAGCCGGGTGTTTGATAATGACCGATGGGCGTGCAATTGAGGACACCTTCTGCTTTCTGTACCGCTGTTTCTAGCGTCGTTTCATTCAAACATACGGTATCTATATTCTCAGCCGCAAGCAGCTTCGCCAGGCTATTCATTTTTGTTAGATCCCGGTCATAGATTGCGATCTCTGTCGCACCGAGATCGGCAAGAGAAAAGCAGATTGCTTTACCGACGCCACCACAACCAAGCAACACCACTTTGCCCGGCTTGTGCTGAGCAAATTGGTTAAATGCAGCGATAAAGCCGCTGTAGTCGGTGTTGTAAGCAGTGATCTGTTGGTCACGTTTAACCAGGGTGTTAGCCGCACCGACTCGCTTGGCACAGGGCGCGAGCTGATCGGCGACCGATAGTATTTGTTCTTTATAGGGGTAGGTAACGTTAGCTGAATCAATCTCGTTGTCGAACAAGTCAGTAGTGTGCTGGTGGAGTGCTTCTGCGCTGTTAGTAGTCAGCTCTTCGAGTTGATAGTGCAGTTCAATATTAAGTTTTTCAGCAAGGGCATTGTGAAAATCTGGCGATTGAGAACGTTGGATGTTCTGCCCTATGAGTCGACATTGAATCATTATTCACTCCTTATCGTTATTTGTTACTACGCTAGCAAAACCCTCTTTCTCGCGATAATTGTTTTTTCCTAACACCCATTCAATTTTTGAAGATTACCGATAACGCAGGGCGCAGCACCTAAGCGGTAACTGGTGTAATTGCACTCCCTATCTCAAAATCTTATACCTTGCGAAATAATTGAAATATCGCCTTTGTCAGCGCCTCTTTATAGTGAATACATCAGCGAGCAGTAACCACCTTTGAAGGGATTCACCTGCCGAAATGTATTAAGAGGGAACACAAATGCAGAACAACGTCGTCGTACAAAATATTCAGCGCGCAGATAAAGAGCTTATTGAAGGCCTGCGTCAATGTGGTGTGGCAACCATTCATGAAGCTCAGGGTCGTAAAGGCTTATTGGCTCACTATATGCGCCCAATTTTCCAAGGCGAAGCGGTTGCGGGTTCTGCATTGACCATCTCAGGTGCAGCGGGTGATAACTGGATGATGCACGTAGCGATAGAGCAAGCAAAAGCGGGTGACTTCTTAGTCTTTGCACCGACTTCCCCTTCTAATCACGGCTTCTTTGGCGACTTGCTAGCGACATCGGCGCAAGCGCGTGGTGTGGTCGGCCTTATCATCGAAGGTGGCGTACGTGATACTCGTGACCTGCGTGAAATGAATTTCCCAGTATGGTCTAAGGCGATCTTCAGTGAAGGTACCATCAAGGAGACACTAGGCTCGGTGAACGTACCAATGAACTGTGCTGGTGCTCTGGTTTACCCAGGCGATGTGATGGTCGCGGATGAAGATGGCGTTGTGGTTGTGCGTCGCGAGGAGGCCGAAGAGGTTCTGCATGAATCACTAGCGCGCATGGAACGTGAAGAAGCAAAGCGTGTTCGATTAGCGAATGGCGAGTTGGGTTTGGACATCTATCAAATGCGCGGCCGTCTAGAAGAGAAAGGGCTGAAATATGTCTAGTCATCCCTTCAATGCACCATGCATGTGGATGCGCTCTGGTACATCAAAGGGAGCCTATTTCCTGCGTAAGGATTTACCAGAGGACGAGCAAGCATGTGAGCAGTTTTTGTTGTCGATGATGGGCACCCCCGACCCAAGGCAGATCGACGGAATTGGCGGTGCAGACCCACTCGCCTCTAAGGTTGCGATAGTGGAATCGTCAAAACGTGAAGGCGTCGACGTTGACTACCTATTTCAACAGGTATTTGTTGACCAAAAGCTTATTAGTGGCAAACAAAACTGTGGCAATATTTTAGCGGGTGTTGCACCGTTTGCGATTGAACGTGGACTAGTAGAAGCACAAGAGGGTCAAACCTCGGTTCGCATCTTCATGGAGAACACGCAGCAGGTAGCAACGGTTACCGTGCAAACCCCAAACAAGCAAGTGACCTATGCTGGTGACTGCCATATTGATGGAGTCCCTAATACCGCGGCTCCGCTAGCGGTTTGCTTTGAAGATACGGCTGGCTCTACCTGCGGTGCTCTGTTGCCAACGGGGAATGAAGTCGACGTGATTGACGGCATGAGCGTAACTCTGATTGATAACGGTATGCCTGTCGTGGTGCTAAAAGCTCAAGATTTTGGCCTTACTGGTGACGAATCCCGCGAGCAATTGGATGACAACGCAGAACTTAAGCAACGTCTGGAGTCGATTCGCCTGCAAGCTGGGCCAATGATGAATCTCGGCGATGTTCGTGAGCTAAGCGTGCCGAAAATGACGCTGGTGAGCGCACCTCAATATGGTGGTGGTATTTCAACGCGTACTTTTATCCCACATCGCTGCCATGCGTCGATTGGCGTGCTAGGTGCGGTGAGTGTCGCGAGTGCCTGCATCTTGAATGATGCCCCAGCAAAGCGACTTGCTGAAGTCGAAATAGAAAAACAAATACATATCGATGTTGAACACCCAATCGGAAAGATGAGCGTGGTGCTAGACGTTGAACAAAATCAAGTGAAGTCCGCCGCGATCCTTCGCACAGCAAGAAAGCTGTTCGATGGCACCGTATTTGGACTGTAAGCCTGCTGAAAATAACAAGGAAGAAACATGGACGCTGATTACCTACCGTTCCACCCAAATCCAAGCAAGCCGAAGTTTGTGGTGCCAGAAGGCGCAGTGGATAGCCACTGTCACGTTTTTGGTCCTGCGGCTAAGTTCCCTTACTCTCCGGCGCGTAAGTACACTCCTTGCGATGCCTCAAAAGAGCAGCTTTTTGCCCTGCGTGATCACTTAGGCTTTAGCCGTAATGTGATTGTTCAGGCTTCTTGCCACAGTACAGATAACCGCGCGCTTGTTGATGCGCTAGAGACGGCTGGTGAGTTAGCTCGTGGCATTGCATTCGTTGACGAGACAGTGACAGACGAAGAGCTGCAAGCGATGGACAAAGCTGGCGTTCGTGGTGTTCGCTTTAACTTTGTGAAGCGCTTGGTTGATACGGTACCAACTGAAAAGCTTAAAGCAATTGCTGAAAAGATCCGCCCATTAGGCTGGCATGTTGTGGTCTACTTTGAAGCGCAAGATATTGATGATGTAACGCCGTTTTTAGAAGAGCTCAACATGACGGTGGTGATTGACCACATGGGTCGCCCTGATGTGGCAAAAGGTGTTGATAGCCAAGAGTTCGGCAAGTTTATTTCGCTGATGGAGCGTAACCTAGATATCTGGTGCAAAGTGAGTTGCCCAGAGCGTTTGACTCAAACGCCACCGGATTACTCCGATGTGGTGCCGTTTGCTAAAACCTTGGTTGATCTGTTTCCAAACCGCGTACTTTGGGGTACCGACTGGCCACATCCAAACATGAAATCACACACTCCAGACGATGGTCACTTAGTGGATGTGATCCCACAAATCACCACTACGGTAGAGCAGCAGCAAGCACTACTCGTCACTAACCCAATGAAACTTTACTGGCCGGAGAGCGTGTAACATGACTTACCTAAATAATAAGCCGATCCCCGGCACAACCATGTTTGATGGCGCTATGGCGCGCAAAGGCTATGGCTTGAACAAGATGTGTCATTCACTTAACGAACAAGCGGGGCGTGATGCGTTTTCAGCCGATGAAATGGCCTACTGTGACAAGTATGGACTGACGGAAGCTCAAAAGACGGCAATCAAAGAGCGCGATGTTTTAGGGTTGATCGCAGAAGGTGGCAGTATCTATTACCTTGCCAAATTTGTCGGTATGTTGGGACTCAACATGCAAGACATTGGTGCGATGCAAACGGGTATGACAGTTGAAGAATTTAAACAGATGTTAGTAGAGGCAGGGAAATAGTTATGGCAAAGATCGTTGGCGGAATTACCACTTCCCACATTCCTTCAATTGGTAAAGCAATTGAGAACAACCTACAACAAACTGAATACTGGAAGCCTTTGTTTGATGCGTATCCACCGATTCACCACTGGCTAGATGAAGTTCAACCAGATGTTGCGGTCGTTTTTTACAACGATCACGGCCTAGAGTTCTTCCTAGATAAGAAACCGACTTTCGCGATTGGTGCAGCACAAAGTTATAAGAATGCCGATGAAGGCTGGGGTATTCCGACTATTCCAGAGATCAACGGTGACCCAGAGCTGTCATGGCACATCTGTAATGAACTGGTTGAGAACGAGTTTGATATTACCATCTGCCAAGAGATGAAAGTTGACCACGGACTAACTGTACCAATGCAGCTGATGTGGCCAAACTTCAGCTACGGTCACATGAAGGTGATTCCGGTATGTATCAACGTAGAACAGCACCCAATGCCATCACCTAAACGTTGTTACGACTTAGGTAAAGCGATTGGCAAGGCAGTAGAAAGCTACGATAAAGACTTGAAGGTTGTTGTGCTTGGCACTGGTGGTCTTTCTCATCAGTTGGACGGTGAGCGTGCTGGCTTTATCAATAAAGAGTTCGACCTTTACTGTATGAAGAAGCTGATCGACAACCCAGAAGAGCTGACTAAGCTTTCGATTTACGACTTAGTCGAGCAGGGCGGTGCGCAAGGTGCGGAATTCATTATGTGGCTTGGGATGCGTGGTGCATTGACGGGCGAGCTTAATGTGCTGAAAAGCAGCTATCACGCCCCCGTGTCGAATACCGGTGCTGGCACCATGTTGATAGAAAACCGCTGATTACATTAACCGTCAAATGTTTAAAAAGCCCCAGAGTGTCATGCTCTGGGGCTTTTTCTTTGTTTTGATAACACCGCTACCAAGCTATTTTCCATTCAGATACGGCACTACAGGGTCCCCTTTAATGCTCTGCTTTCGTCTCAATCCCAAACGATAAGTCATGAGACTCCGCGTTTTTCGGTGCTTGGTTTATATCAGCAGCTGAGTCACTACTTAGATTACCTACCCAGTGGTAAGCATGTTCTGGCGAAGTCGCGTAACAATTTGTGATGAGTCGTGCGACCATGATTCGTAAATTAAAACGAGAAGGCACTCTATTTCGTGAAGTGCTTACGGAAGTTCGTTTGGATCATGCCTTGTATCTGATGCAGAGTGGCTACAGCAATGTTGCTCAGTTGGCCTTGGCGTGTGGTTATCAGTCAGAGGGGCGATTTAGCCAGCGTTTTAAGGACAAGTTTGGCCTAACGCCTATGGATTGTTTCAGAAAGATAAAGGCTTAGATTCGGTGCTTGCTAAGTCTTGCGAAGAGTAGATGATTACCGATAGCAAAAAGCCCCACAGTGTTGCGGGGCTTTGGTTATTTACCTGGCTGGCTTATCGGGCGAGGTGGTTGTGGAGAGGCTTTACAGCGAATCAACACATTGCGGGAAGATCGCTTGGAAGCCTTCAGCGTGTTGACAGCTTCTACCGCCCGCTTGGCCACCTGAGTTACGTCTAAAGTGGTTGCCACGGTTTTCTGCTAGATTCTCGTAGAAGGTCCATAGGTGTTCTTGACCTTGCATGCACTCAATTGCCGCTTTCTTGCTTTCCCATACTTCAGAGATATCTAGGAAGGTATTTGGTTTCCATTCCATCTGCTCACTTTGGTGCGGTTCGAATAGGTAAACTTGAGGTGCGCCTAGTACTTTCTCACCTGGGTTATGACCCCAAGCTTGTGCGATCATGCGGCACTGCAGAGTGATCTCAGTTGCGTACATGTGGTCTGTGTTGTATGGGTCCCATTTAGAGTGCGTCATGATGAATTCTGGTTGAATTTCACGGATCAAGTCGACGATTTGGTACTTACCTTCTTTGTCGATTTCCAGTGGGTAATCACCGAAATCAAAGAAACGAATGTCACTTACGCCAAGAGCTGCCGCTGCTGCTGTCGCTTCTTCATGACGAATACGCTTAACGTCTTCAAGTGTCATGCCTTCTTGTTTCCATAGCTTTGCAGACTCGCCACGCTCACCGTATGAAAGACATGCAATGGTCACTTCGTAGCCCAGCTTTTGGTGAAGGGCGATGGCACCGCCACAACGCCATACAAAATCTGCTGAATGGGCACTGATTACTAAAGCTGTTTTCTTTGTTGTCATGTTATTAATCCTTTATTTACTCTTGAGCTCTTCTGATGAGCGTGTCTTCTATGTTCTTTATTCGGTTAAAATTGTTCGGTATCGATTTCGGCTTGGGTGGGCGCGTTGTAGCGACTGCCAACAAATGCCTTTTGCGGTGCAGTGCGCTCAATTAGCTCTAGAAGGGCGTTCGAAACCGAGTAATGCTGCGCATTTAAGTTGTCTTCTAGATGCTAAGGTTAGTGGTGCCTGGTAGTGCTATTGAATGAGGCGCTTTAGCCAGCGTCCATGCCAAGGAAAATTGAGCCAGAGTTGGCGCAGGTAGTGATACATTCTCTTCAGCAAAAATCGGCAGCAGAGAAGCGAACTTGTTTACAGCCGACAAGTTAGATTCAAAATTTTCTGCATTAAATCTCGGCATCGCATTGCGAATATCACCATCCACGAATTGATTGCTTTGCAGCTCGCCACTAAGAATACCGCGCCCTACAGGGCTGAAAGACACGAAGGTACTTCCCAGCTCTTGGCATTTATCAATCACTGCGATCTCCGCGTTGCGTGACCACAATGAATACTCCGACTGAACCGCTGCAATTGGGTGGATCTGGTGTGCCTTTTCCAGCGTGGCTGCCGATACCTCAGATAGACCGAGGTGTTTGATTTTGCCTTCGTCAACCAGCCTAGAAAGTTCACCAATGCTCTCTTCAATCGGCACTGATTTATCCCAGCGGTGCAGATAGTAGAGGTCAATCACATCCGTATTGAGACGCTGCAGCGAATCTTCACAGGTTTGACGAATGGTTTGCGGGCGACCATCAATAGCACGTTTACCATCAGGGCCTTTAAACATGCCGCACTTGCTAGCAAGAAAGAATTCACTACGGCGATGACCGACCGCTTTGGCGAGTAGTTTCTCGTTGTTACCAAACCCATAAAGAGCTGCGGTATCCAGCATGTTGTAGCCAAGATCAAGCGCCTTATTGAGTAGCTTGATGCTGTGCTCTTCGCTTGGGGGGGTTCCGTATGCGTGAGATACATTCATACATCCAAGGGCAACTGGTGCGAGTGAGTGCTCACCTATAGTAATCATCGCCGGGCTCCTTACTCTTGCTCTAGCTGTTGTTCTAATGCGTGCAGTGTCTCCATTGCAGGTAGACAGCTTGCGACACTTGAGTTTGGTTCGCGGCCTGTGCGAATCGCATCGAAAAACTCACGGTCGATCAGCTCGATGCCGTTGTTTGAAACCGCGACACCTTCCAGAGAAATCGGGTTCTCTTTGCCATCGAATAGATCGTCATAGCGAGCGATGTAGGTGCCTTCGTCACAGATGTAGCGGAAGAAGGTGCCAAATGGACCATCGTTATTGAAAGAGAGTGATAGCGTACATAGCGCGCCAGATGGCGTTTTCATACCAATGCTCATGTCCATTGCGATGTTGAGCTCTGGATGAATCGGGCCTTGCAGCGCTTGAATCTTTGATGCTTTCTCACCTGTTTGGTATTGGAAAAGGTCAACAGTATGACAAGCGTGATGCCATAGTAGGTGATCAGTCCAAGTGCGCGGCTCACCTTTTGCGTTGGTGTTGGTACGGCGGAAGAAGTAGGTTTGAACATCCATTTGTTGAATGTTTAGTTCGCCAGATGCGATCTTGTTGTGGATCCACTGGTGACTTGGATTGAATCGGCGAGTGTGACCAGCCATAGCGACAACGCCAGTTTTCTTTTGAGTCTCAACCACTTTGTAGCTGTCTTCAATGTTGTCTGCCATTGGGATTTCAACCAGAACATGCTTGCCAGCTTCCATACATGCGATAGCTTGCTCAGCGTGCATTTGAGTTGGTGTTGCTAGAATTACGGCATCGACGTTGTCAGATTTCAGTGCCTCTTCAAGTGAAGAGAAACCTTGAGCTGTTTGATTGTAATCTGTAATGAGTTGATCAAGTTTGTCCGCTTCAGGGGCAACCATCGCAGTAACGGTAACGCCGTCGATATTACGCAGTGCCTCTAAATGTTTTTGGCCGAATGCACCCGTAGCGCCTACTACACACACTTTCATAATCATTCCTTTTGTATTCAAGCGATTTAACTATTGGATATTTTGTAATTTCGTTGCGGTCGATTCAGTATCCTCGACCTGCAGTTGTTCTATGATCTGGTCAGACAGTTGAGCGAGAGTCTGCTCTGACGCTTCGATGTTGAGTTCACCTAGCGACTGATGCCAGTTCATTGCCCCTTCGACCATCGAGTGACTCATGCCTAACTCGTCTAAGGTCGCTGCAACCTCTTTTAATTCTGCGTGGCGTCTTTGACCATGGTTGAGCATCCGCTCTATGTGATAACGACTTAGGTGACTCAGATCTAACCCCGGGTAGGTGTGACCTAACGATTTGAGTACGTGATGTTCAACACCTGATTTACGTGCTGCCAAAACGCACTCTGTGGTTAGCGCCTCTAAACCTTTGACCATGACTGAGCGCATCATTTTTATGCTTGATGCATCGCCTACGTTTTCCGAGATAACCTCAATATCGAAACCCAGTAGAGTTAGGTATTCCCCGACCTTGTCGGCTTTTTGTCCGGACAGGTAGAGCGGAATATTAGGCTGTGATGTCAATACTGGCGCCATGATGGCAATGTCGATGTACTCAGCGCCTTGCGCTTTAACTAGCTTTGCAAGTCTTTGCTTGGCTTGCGGAGAGCAAGAGTTACAGTCGAGTACAATCTGTTTTTCAGTCAAAGAGCCTGCTATCTGCTGCAGTGCCTGTTCAGCTTGGTTAGCGGTGACTAAGGAAAAAATAAGTTGTGCGCCGTGAATTGCTTCTTCAGGACGAAATGTCCCTTGCACACCTTGATCAATATATTCGAGAAGTTTTTTCTCTCGGGTAAATATATTGTTCGTCTTTATGTCAAAGGCATTAATTATTTCAGGTGCTCGATCATTCCAAGAAGAAATAAATGTTTTTGCTGCTTCGCCAAAACCAATAAATGCAATCCTACTGATTTTCACCATAACCACCTTTTTGCTCGTTAATTATCTTTGGCTATGGTCAAACACTATCATTTGGTATTGAGTGCGGATAATAAATTTAATTCAAAGGGTATTCAATTTTGAAAATAATAGGGTTATTACAGCGACATTTTAACTCCGTTTGTTCGCAATAATTGTAAGAAGTGAGTCTGTACAGAAGTGGCAAACCAGTTTTTGCGGACCGTCAAACCAATGGGTCTGGATTGTTCTTCACCTTCATAAGGGAGGGCAACTAAATGCCCTTCATCGAGGTCGCGTCTGATTTGATGTTGGGAAAGAAGGGTTAATCGGTCACTGCCCAGTAATAGCTCTTTAACTAGCATTTGCGAGCTTGCCTCAATTAAGCGGTTCGGTACTTCGAGTGAGGCTTTGGTAAACATATCTTCGAACATTTTACGTGCGGGTGTTGCACTAGAGGAGACAACCCAACTTGATTCTTGAAGCTCTTTGATACTGACTTTTTCTCGGTTTGCTAGAGGATGGTCGGCGCGCGATAAAATGGTGTTCTTCGATTCAAATAAGGTCTCTTGACGAATATCGGTGCTAGGAACGGGAAAGCGTAGAGCGCCAATTAGAATATCAATTTCGCCATATTTTAGGTGGTTGAGTAGGTCTTTATAAGGGCCGTCAATGACGTGTATTTGGCAGTCAGGATAGGCGTTAGAAAACTCATTAATGGTACTTGGAAGCAAGCAGGTTCTCGCGAGAGGTAAACAACCGACTGTGATCACTGAGTTGTGTCGGTTGCTTAGAAGGTTAACCTCATCAAGTCCTTGTTTTATCTCAACAAAAGCGAGTTTGCTTGCTTTGTCTAATGCAGCCCCTGCTTTAGATAGTGCAATGCCTGTACTGGTCTTTTCAAACAGAGTAAACCCGAGTATTTCTTCAAGATCTTTTGATGCTCGATAGACCGATGATTGAGACACTTCAAGTAACCGGCTCGCCTCGGTAAAGCTTTGTCCGTTGGCGACAGCGACTAGTGCTTTTAATTGTGTGGTGGTGATATTAAACAGATAACGCTGC
This sequence comes from Vibrio sp. Makdt, assembly GCF_027587015.1. Lineage (NCBI taxonomy): Bacteria > Pseudomonadati > Pseudomonadota > Gammaproteobacteria > Vibrionales > Vibrionaceae > Vibrio > Vibrio sp. Makdt. Next base: position 298,131 of record NZ_JAPPTH010000001.1, on the reverse strand, counting down.
ACACTATTTTTGCGTTGCTTCGTAGCAATCTTTAGCGAATTAGAGATACCTTGGCTGATGTTTTCCAGTGCGCGGTCAATTCGAAAAGCGAAGGCTTCACCCTGTTTTGTTGGCGTCATGCCATCACTGGTACGTTCAAACAGCTCACTGTTCATATTCTTTTCAAGCTTGGAGATAGCTTGTGTTATTGCGGGTTGAGAAAGGAAAACCGTGTCAGATGCTTTACTAATACTTCCTGTATGAACGACTTCAGATATCGCCCTAAGGTGGCGTAAATTTGGGATGTTAAACATACGGTTTCCTTACCACTGAATGCTGGTTACGGTACGAAATATGAAATAAATCACAGTTTGGGTTTTTAGAGCTTAAACTCTATTCATGATCTGGCTCGAAATAGTCGACTCCCTTATCAATGGACATATTAGTAACGGAATTCGAACACTCTATGAAGTAGCGAATGATATATTGTTTCTAAAGTGTGACTTAATTCTCCAAAATTAACCAATTTGTAAAACATCAAACTTGACCATTTATTGATGGTGATTATGTTTATTTTTTATTCTTAAGTTTATGATTTTTTGTGATTATTTATGTTTATCTCTGACCCTTGAAGAGCGAGGGTTATCTAATTTTTGAATAATGCTTTCAGTAAGTGAATTTTGTTTTGTTAATTCCTAGTGTTAGTTTTATCGGCAATGAAACAGGAGGTTCCATAGAATGAAAACTATAAAGACACTATCACTGGCTGTATCACTGGCATTTGCTGCAAACACATCAGCTGCGGATATCGATATTACAATAGGTCATGTCGACTCTCAGGATTGGACGATCTCTAAGAAAGGGGCTGCGACACAGGTATTCAAAAATATCGTAGAAGCGGAATCTGGCGGTCGTATCGCGGTTAACATCTACCCATCAGGTCAACTTGGTGGTGAAACAGAGCTGCTTCAGTCTACGCAAGAGGGAATGCTGACCATGACGATGGTGTCTGGTGCTTATTCTAAACTGTGTAAAGAAGCCAATGTTCTTGAAATTCCTTATCTTTTCCCATCAGCACCTGTTGCTTGGGAAGTGCTAGATGGCGAGTTTGGCCAGCAACTTAATGAGCAATGTTTAAAACAAACAGGTCTACGTAACCTGGCTTACGGTGAGACAGGCTTCCGTCACTTCACTAACTCAAAACGTGAAATCAAGTCTCCTGATGATCTAAAAGGTCTGAAGATTCGTGTAATGACAACCCCGCTTTATGTTGAGCTGCTGAAATCTTTAGGTGCCGAGCCTACACCTATTGCCTTCCCAGAAGTACCAGCCGCTCTAACAACCGGTGTTATTGATGGTCAAGAAAACCCAGTGAGCGTTATCAGCGCGAACAAGTTCTACGAGCTGCAAGAGTACATCACGCTGGATGGTCACGTGTATGGCACCGACTTCTTATTAATGAACGACGATTTCTACCAAGGTTTATCTGACGCAGACCGTGCGATCATCGATCGTGCAGCGCAAGTTGCAGGTACGGTTGGCCGAGCTGTTCAGCAGGTTAACTCTGCAGAAGGCTTAGAAACGCTAGGTAAGAAAGGCATGAAGATTACATCATTGACAGCAGAGCAGCAGAAGCAATTCCGCGATAAAACTCAGCCTGCGGTAATCAAGTGGCTTGAAGGTACCGTAGATTCGAAATGGATCGATGGCGCACTTCAAGCGGTTGAGACTGCAACGAAGTAACTCTGATGTTCGCAGCATTGATGGTCTCAATGCTGCGCTTTCCCAAGGAGATAGGGAACTATGATGGAACAATATAAAAAACTATTGGCATTCTGCGCAGGTTCGTCTCTGTTTGTACTGTTTGCAGTCATGCTGGTCACCACCATCTCGCGTTATTTCTTCAATACCTCAATCCTATGGGGTGAAGAGCTATGTAAGTACTCAATGATCTATGGTGTGATGTTTGGTACGTCTCTTTGTTACCTAGAGGGGCTGCACATTAAATTTGCAGTTCTAGATTCAGTCAAGTCGGCCATTTTCCAAAAGGTTTTAGCGATTGTGGTTGATATCGCAGTGCTAGTATCAGCGGGCATCATGACTTACTCAGGTTACCTATTTGTCATGAAACGCGGTGGTATCGAATCACCAGGTATTGGCTTGAGTATGTACTACTTTCAGTCTGCGTTAGTTGTTGGTGGTATCTGTCTGTTTGTGGCCGCTCTATTGCGTCTAGCACAACACGTCACGCTATCTCGACGCGCCAATGCGCCAGTCTCTTCTCTCACTCAAGGCGATGTATAAGGATCTACTATGCCATCAATAGCTTTAATGGGCGGTATGCTCGTATTTGGTGTTCCGCTAGTGTTTGCCATTATTTTGGCTATGTCGTTCTACGTAACGAGCACTCCAATCTCAATCAGCCTTGTTGCACAACGAATTTTTAGCGGACTAGACTCATACTCTATTCTTGCTGTTCCACTGTTTGTTCTGGCTGGTGAGCTGATGAACAAGAGTGGTATTACTAGTCGCATTATCGACTTTGCTAACGCCTTGGTGGGGCACTTCCGTGGTGGTTTAGCACAAGTAAACATCTGGTCTTCGGTGATGTTTGCCGGGATCTCAGGTTCAGCGGTAGCAGACACTTCTGCACTTGGCCGAGTGTTTATCCCTCAAATGGAAAAAGAGGGCTACAGCAAAGAATTTGCATCAGCACTAACCGCTGCCTCTTCGGTGATTGGTCCTATGATTCCACCGAGCATTCCGGTGATCATCTACGCGCTTATTGCCAGTGGTGTCTCGGTTCCGGCTCTGTTCTTAGCGGGTATTGTTCCGGGTGTCTTGTCGGCAATTGCCCTGTCAGTGTTTGTTTATTTTTACGCGACGAAGCACAAGATTGTGAACACCGGCGTGCGAACAAGCCGTCGCAAAGCACTGGTTAAAGCCTTTGTGCCGCTCACCATGCCTATTTTTATCCTAGGCTCAATTCTGATGGGGATCGTGACGCCAACTGAAGCGGCTGCCTTTGCTGCATTCTATGCGCTGTCGGTAGGCATGTTCATGTACAAATCAATCAAAGTCAGTGACTTACCTGAAGTGTTTATGCGTTCAATGCGTGACTCTTCTATCGTATTGATTCTGATTGCTGTTGTCTCTGTAGCAAACTGGCTACTAACCTTCTCACGTGTACCTCAATACATTAGCCAACAGGTGCTTAGCACTATCTCAGATCCGATTATGTTCCTAATCATGGTGAACCTAATCCTACTGGCGGTGGGCCTGTTCCTTGAAGGCATTGCAGCCATGCTAATCCTTATCCCAATCTTCCACCCGATTGCGATGAGCTTTGGTATCGACCCTGTTCACTTTGGCATTGTGGTTATTTTCAACCTAATGATTGGTTTGATTACACCACCAATGGGCATCTGTCTGTTTGTCTCCAATACCATTTCCAAGGTCGGGATTGCTGCGATATCTAAGCAAGTCATTCCTCTATTCCTACTGGAAGTCGTGGTGCTGTTCTTCATCACTTTCGTACCACAAAGCGTGCTCTTCCTACCGAAGTTATTCGGCTACTAGAGAAAAACAATGTTTGTATTTGAAGTGTTGCTGCCACTGATTTTTATCGTGGCAGTAGGGTTCCTCACGACCAAAAAAGGCTTTTTTAGCCATCAATTCGTCGCTGAGGTGAGCAAGTTCGTGCTGTATGTATCGCTGCCAGCAGTGATCATCAGCAGCTTGAGTAGCATTGAATTAGGGCAGGTCATCCAAGTCAACTTCATGTTGGTGTACGCCATTGCTGGCTTGAGTGCAATGACCGTGGCGATATTGGTGAGCAAAGGCTTGCTCAAGTCCACTTGGACGGAAAGCTTCATTAATGGTTTGGGCAGCGGTATGCCAAACAGCGCATTCGTTGGCTTTCCTGTAGTGCTATCGCTGTACGACGGTCAGTTCATTGAAGCATTTTTAATGTGTGTGCTTATTGAGAATCTGGTGTTTATCCCGCTGAGTTTGATTTCACTGGAGTTTGCTCAAGGTCGTTCGTCAAGCATCAGTGAGCAGCTAAAGATTGTCGCGGGTCGTATTGGTCGCAATCCGATTATCTTGGCGATCAGCTTTGCTTTAGTCGTGAATATCACAGGAATTCGCTTGCCAGAATTCGTGACTGAAGGGGTATCCATTTTTGCGAAAACATCGGTCGCATTGGCGCTGTTTGCTATCGGTGGGGCGCTGGGGCAGTCACTGAAATTTGAGCAGTTCAGACGAATCGCTTTTGTCTCTTCCATGAAGCTGGTGTTCTTCCCATTGGTGGTCGTTGCACTGCTGATGACGCTACCCGTAGAGGGAGACCTCAAGTATGTCTTACTGATCTTTGCTGCGTCTCCTATGTTGTCCATCTACCCGATTTTAGGTGGGCTCTATCAACAACAACGCTTCTGTTTAAACACTCTAATTATCACGACGGTGGCCTCTGGACTCTCGCTGTCCGTCGTTATTGCTATCACAACATCATCATAAAAATAGACGCCTGTAGAGCGTGAATGAAAAATAAGGTCATAACATGGAACAAGTTAAAATTGCTGTCGCTGGGGCAGGTCTGATCGGGAAAACACACATCAAACTGGTTTCTGAAAACGCGCAATGTCAGTTGGCGTCGATTGTTGATCCTTCTCCGGGTGCTAAAGAGGTTGCGGAAGAGTATGGCGTTAAGGTCTACGCCAGCCTAGAAGAGCTGTTTGCAAAAGATAAGCCGGACGGTGTGATCTTGGCGACACCAAATCGTCTGCATGCGATTCAAGCGCACGAGTGTATTAACGCAGGGGTGCCTGCCATTGTTGAAAAACCTGTCACCGATTCGATAGAAGATGCCATTGAGCTTCTTAAACACGCTAATCGTGAAGAAGCAAAAATGCTGGTTGGCCACCACCGTGCATATAGCCCGCTGCTAGAGACCGCTAAGTCGATCATCGACAGCGGCGAATTGGGTAAGACGGTATCTATCATGGGCAGCGCGATGTTTTACAAACCTGATTACTACTACAACGAAGGCGAGTGGCGCAAAGTAAAAGGCGGCGGCCCGATCTTAATTAACATGATTCATGAGATTGGCAACCTACGTCATTTGGTTGGTGACATTGTTGGTGTTCAAGCTATGAATTCAAGTGCGACTCGCGAGTTTGAAGTTGAAGATACAACCGCAATCTCGCTGCGATTTGCTAATGGCACATTGGGTTCATTCATGTTGTCAGATGCCTCAGCAAGCCCGCGTAGCTGGGAACAAACCTCGCAAGAGAACAAGACCTACGCGACTTACGAAACTGAGGATTGCTACCACGTGGCTGGCACCAACGGCTCGCTATCGATCCCGACAATGCAGATTAAGTCTTTTAAAGAAGGTGTGACGCCTTCTTGGTGGAATGCAATGGAAGAGCGCCAAGAACCAGTAACGCGTGAAGATCCACTTAAGCGTCAACTTGAGCACTTCTGCGCTCTAATTCGTGGCAAAGAACAGACACCAAAAGTCAGCATTTACGATGGCCTGCAAAATCTGTTGGTGATCGACGCCATCATTAAAGCGACAGAAACGGAGCAATACGTTCCGGTTCAAGACGTTACTGCACTGGTTAATTAAGGGAGTTTAGGATGAAGTATTCAATCGCGACCGTTTGTCTATCTGGCACTCTTGAACAGAAGATGCATGCAGCGGCAAAAGCCGGTTTTCATGCCATCGAAATTTTTGAAAATGATTTAACTCAGTACCGTGGTTCTGCAGCCGATGTTAAACGCATCGCTGACAGCATGGGGCTTGAGATCTTGGTTCTACAACCTTTCCGAGACATGGAAGGGATGCCAAATGGCTTGCGCGAAAAGAAATACAAGATGATGGAGCGCAAGATGGATCTAGCGCATCAGCTGGGCACAAAACGCCTAATGATGTGCAGTAATGTCAATCCACTCTCGACCAATAATCTTGACCGCTGCGCTGAAGATCTGCATGCCTTGGCAGAACTGGCCAAGCGTGAAAATATGGAGCTGGGTTATGAAGCGCTGGCGTGGGGTCGTCATATTGCCGATTACGATGATGCTTGGAACTTGGTGAAGATGGTAGACCACCCGAATCTTGGCGTGGTATTGGACACCTTCCACATGTTTGCTCGTGGCAACACACTCGATACGCTGCGTGAAGATATTCCAGTGGAAAAGATTGCTTTGGTGCAGGTCGCTGATGCGCCAAAAATGCAGATGGATATTTTGCAATACAGCCGTCACTACCGATGCTTCCCGGGTCAAGGTGATTTCCCTGTAATCGACTTTGTGAAAACACTCAAAGATAAAGGCTACGATGATTACCTCTCTCATGAAGTGTTTAACGATGAGTTCCGTGCTTCTTCTCCAAGAGAAAAAGCGGTTGATGGCGTACGTTCACTGAAATGGCTCGAAGATCAGACCAACAACTTGTTTGAGATGCCAAGCGTGTCTGATTTGAGCTTCATTGAATTTGCAGTAAAAGAGCGTGAAGATAACCCATTTACCGATGTGATTGAGTCATTGGGCTTTAGCAAAACACACAGTCATAAGAGTAAGAATGTCGACCTATACCAAGTAGGTGATATTAACTTCGTCTTTAACTACGAGAAAAACAGCAACGCTCAGGCATACTTAGAAGGTCATGGTGAATCTGTGTGTGCGCTAGGCGTATTAACCAAAGATTCAGATCGTTTGGTTGAACTGGCAAAACGCTATAACAGTCCAGCGATTTTCCAAGCTCGCCAAGAAAATGAGCTGGATATTCCAACGCTTAAGAGTTCTAGTAACTTGATGATTCATCTTTTGGATGAGAACCAAGCAGATAAGTTTTACGACGTCGATTTCAAGCCAGTAGAGCAGCAACCGGCAGTGAACGATAACTTGATTCGCGTTGACCACATTGGTCAGGTAGTGTCGCCAGAGACTTTGCTGTCGAACATGTTCTTCTATAAGTCGATCTTTGGCTTTGTTCCTGAAGATAGCTTTGATCTGCCAGACATCAACGGCTTAATCACTAGCCGCACGATTAAGAGCCCGAACGAGAACATTAAGATCGCACTTAATAGTACCAGCGCTAAGCGTACTTCAGCTCAGCGATTCTTAAATGACTCTAATGGTGCGAGCATTAATCAGATTGCGATTGAGTGCCGAGATATCTTTAAAGCGGCGGCTAACCTATCGCCTATCTATCAATTGAAGATCCCGAATAACTACTACCTAGATATTCAGGCACAATTCGATCTGGAAGATGAGTCGATTGAGCAGCTACAGAAGAACAATATCCTTTACACCGAAGATGACACGGGGGCGTTCTTCCATTTCTACACCAAAGAAGTGAATGGCCTATTCTTTGAAGTGGTACAGCGAGTGGGTGAGTATAAGAAATACGGTGAAACCAACGCCTTTATTCGCTTGGCTTCCCAGTCTTATCAGGATTAAAGCTAATCAGCACATCCGCTTTTGCCCTGAGCAGTAAGAAAGAGTGTGAGTAATCGGAAAGCCCCCACTGAATTCAGTGGGGGCTTTTTTTCTTAGGCTTACTGCGATAAATACGCATCTCACTGACGCAGCATCGCTCTCAAAAATCAGCACTACTTACCATACAAGAATTGCTTTATTACGAATTCGGTTAAGACTGAGATAAAGGTAGAGGCAAGGGACTCATTTCCAGTTTTTTTCTAAAAGCTTCGTCTTTTTGACTTTGCTATCGTCTTATGGGCATTTATGTAATTCATCTTATTTGTAAAAGATGATTGAGAAACTATTTGAGGACAGGCCATGACAGCGTTTAAGAGTACATCGAACTACGGTGATAATGCGTTTATTAAAAGCAAACCGCAGATGCTTATGAATATGTATAACACCACAGATGTATTCCCATATTGGGTTGCTGATATGGATTTTCAGATAGCGGAACCCATCACTCAAGAGCTGAATCGTTTGGTCGAACGCGGCGTATATTCTTACGAGTTTCATGAGCAAGCGGTGTTTGAAACCCTTTCAAAATGGTATGCAAAGCGTCATGGTTTGAACCTTTCACCAGACAAATTTGTGCAGGTGCCGGGTGTGCTCTCTGGTATTGCCTTGTTACTGCGCCAATTCACCAACGAAGGTGATGGCGTGCTTATTCATACGCCAGCCTATCACCAGTTTTCTAATTTGGTGAACAAAGCCGGTCGCGAGGTAGTGAAAAGCCCCCTAGTTAATGATGGCCAAAGTTACCAAATTGATTTCGAGGGGATGGAGCAACAGATCGTCGACCATCAAGTGAAGACGATGATTTTCTGTAATCCCCATAACCCAACTGGCCGTGTGTGGACAGCGCAAGAAATAGAGCAAGTCGTTGATATCGCCAAGCGTCACGATGTCCTGATCATCAGCGATGAAATCCATTCCGACATTATTTTTGAAGGCCATACTTTCACAAGCTTGACCAGTTTTGATTACGACAAGGTGATTACCCTGATTGGTTCTCCGGCGAAAACCTTTGGTATGCACAGCATCTCAAATGGCTATGTGTACACCAACAATAATGAGCTATTTGAAGCGTTTAAAGTCAACGTAGAGGCGATGTATCTTGACCATGGTAATGCCTTGACCACGTTTGCGACCATTGCTGCCTTTGAAAAGGGTGAAGCGTGGCTAGACGGCATGTTGGTGTATCTACAAGACACGGTTAAATGGATCACTGAGTTTGCTGAGCAGCGTATTCCTCAATTGAAAGTCTTCCAACCGCAAGGCACTTATCAAGTGTGGTTTGATTTTTCTGAGTTAGGTTTCTCGGAAGAAGAGCTAAAGAACGTGGTGTTTGAACAGGCTAAGATGGGCTTAACCCCAGGTGGTTGGTTTGGCGCTGAAAGTCCTCACTTCATGCGAATGAACATCGCGACGTCACGCAACAATATTGAGCAATCATTTACTGCTTTAGCGTATGCAATTGCTGGTTTTGAGCGAGGTGCTGTGGTGAACTCAAATTGCTGCGACAAAGGCAATTCAAAAAGCTGCTGCTGATATCGAGCGTTAGGCTCTAAAGAATGAAAAACCGCGAGGCTGCTTAGTGCATCACTGGCGGTTTTTTTGTGTCTGTGTAATCCTACTCATGGTTTTATTGAGTTGTGATTGAAGTGCTGAGTTGCGAGTACATAGCGCTTCAATGATTGATAGAGATTGGTTAGCAGAGAGTTATGTTTAGCGTCCCACTGAATAGTTTTGTACATCGTGTGAGTGATAAGAGCCAAGTAATGGCGAACGCTGCAGAATGTGGATGTCAGTTGAAGCGAGTTCGCCGCTCACGCAATTGGCTATTGGTGGCTCAGGAGCATCAATTGATCGAATTCAAAGCTTTGTTAACTCATGAGAAAGACGGCTGGATAACAGTAGCCATAGACAAGGTGCTGCCTAAACCTGTGGTGTGCTTGGCGTCGCTGTTAGCGGCAACACCTTCGATGACGGTCGCTCAATTGGTGATGGAATCTGGATGTTCAATGGCTGAAGCACGACGAGCCATTGATGACTATGAAGGGTTATAGATACGTGGTGAGCGCTTAGAAAAGTACCCAGCAGCAAAAAGCCCGTAACGATATGGCGTTATTTCAGCGCGATATCGTTACGGGCTTTATCATCTGTGTTGCCGTTAAGCTAAGCCATGTGCCTTATGAAGCATTGACTCGATTAAGAGTTCGCTACTTTTACACGAATTGTGTTTTTGCCAAGCTTTGTCATGTGCAGCTTGTCTAGTGCAGTTTTCGCTTCTTCTTGCTCTGGCATTTCAACGAAAGCAAAACCTTTTGAGTAGCCAGTTTCTTGGTCTAATACTAGGTTGCATGCTTTTACTGAACCGAACTCAGAAAATAGTACACGGATGTCTTGCTCTGTTGTTGAGCGAGATAGGTTACGAACTAGAAGTTTCATAATGAACCTTGAATATGAATTTACGTCGCGCATTGTCGCACATTTTGAAGGTCACCCTTACAAAATAATTTAAGATCTCATTTGCTTGGGTAGCCAAGATCTGCGGCAGCACTTTGAGTTGTTTGTCGTGATTATTCGTCGTCGAACTGTTTGATGGTGAAGGCGTCTTCGATTCGGTTCAGCTCTTCTTGTTCTTTCTGACGAAGCTCTTCTTGGCGAGCAGTTTTCATCTCATTGAGACGTTTCTTCTCTGACTTGGTCAGGAATTTAACGGCTTTTTTGTTGGTTAACGCGTAAGCAACTACGTCTTCACCTTTTTCTCTGCGCTCGTTTACGCGTTGTGAGAAACGTTCGTTGTCGCGAGCTTTACGCTCCGCTGAGGTTAACTTGCTCATGCTTTAAAGCCTTTTAAATTTATCTGTTAGGGAGTCTACACGTGGCGAAACAAATGGTCACTCACCGATATGAGGAATCGGCCATTTGCACGCTGGTGGCGCATCTTAGCACAGCGGGAGAGCATGTAGGCACGCTATTTGAGGGATTATACGAAACAGCCCACAACGCGTCGTAGTGGGCTGGATTCTAAAGCGGGGGATTCAGATTGAATTGAAGGGCGAGTTGTCTAAATCTTTTCGATGTACAGGATGACCTCTCCGACCTTAAAGCCGAACTTAGACATTTCGGTCTTGTTGAATAATCGCTTTTCGTCCATCAAGAACATCCAATCATCTAGTGTGACTTCATAGGTACTGCCATCGACTTCGATTTCTAAATCGTATTTCCAGTAGAGTGCAGAGCCTTGGGTTTCACCATAAGCGGTTCCTACTACATCGTTAGCGGTGCCTGAGTAGGTGTTGTCGCCGGTTTTTATCAGGTTCCAAATTCGGGTTGAGCGTTCACCATCGGCAAATGAGAACCACTCTTTGATTTCACCATTATTGCCTTCCCACTTAGCAATGAGTTTGGCATCAAAACGTCGTAGCAAGTTGCCGGAGCGATCAAGTACCATACCGTAGGCCATTAACTCGCCATTGAAGAAGGTCTCAAGTTTGAGCTCTGGTGTTGTGTCGACATGATTATCAAGGCTGGCAGAGCCACACCCTGTTAGCCAACTAAGAGATAGTATTGCTAGGGCAAATTTGATTATTGTTGTTTTTGGATTCATTTATTTAAACCTAATAGTTGTTTGCGTAGGCCCGGTTCGGAGGTGTTTTCAGAGAGCCAGATCGCTAGGAAGGCATCGCCAAATTGTTTGTCTTGAATGACACCGATAGGCTGCTCATCGAAGTAAAAGCGGCTGACGTTATCTTCTGCTACGCGAATCGTTAGTGTGCTTCCTGCCTCTACGTTGGGCCACATCGAATAGAGTGGCTTCAGCCAGCGTTCGATGTTGCTGTTAGGGTAGCCAAGTTTGTTCCATTGATCTTCGGTCGCTTCGAGCAGATCCTTACTGTCTATTGAACGGTAGTACTCTATTTTCAATGCGCGTTCTGAACTCGAAGGTGCGGTGTAGAATTCAGCAGAATAGAGGGTCCAAAATAGGTAACTCATTTCGCCTTGTCCGCGCTTGTTTAAATCGTCGACAGCAGAGCCGCGCGCTTGCCCAGCAAACAGTAATGCTACGATTAATAGAGAGAGAGTGAAGCCACCTAGAAATGCTTTTAAGTACTGATTGTCTGCAGCTGTTTGAGTGTTAGATTGGGCACACGTGTGACTCTCGGTGCTCTTTGAATGGAGCGCCTGTGTCCGTTTGAGTGAGTAAGCCATAAGTCACCTCGTTGTCCTTGCCATTGTCGGTTTCATTAAGTTTGAGTAGGCGGCCACAAGAAGAGGCAAAAATATCCCCCAACTTAACGCAAGGGCAGCAACTACCGATGCATCTGGCCAAGCAGCAAGGAGGGCGCCAGCTTTGATTCCTCCCCAATAGCTACTAGTACCCGCTACGAACCCTATGGCGAACAAGATCACTTTTGAGCATTTTAAGAGCCAATTAAGGCTGTGGTTAAAGCTAATCAAGAACATGATCCATAGGCAGACGAGCCACACAGGGAACCATGATTGATTGGCAATGGCAGGGTCGACGGCGAAGACGCCGAAGTGAAGCATGAGGCTATCAAGTAGTAGCCCCAATGGTAATAGAACGAGTATTTTAAGGTCGCTGTGGCGAGTCGGTGACAATAGGAAGTGAATGATCACCAGCAGCGGTGTTACGAACGGGGCTTGAGCGGTGAAGAACGCGCTGCAAACCCAGGTCGCTTGAAACAGAATGAGATTAATAATCCAAAACCGTTTCATCTTTCGCTCCAAAGTAACGAGGTTTTCTTGCCACTAGATGATGAGTGCTGATCACGCGCTCGCGGAACGCACCTTCACAGTAGCAGAAGTAGAAGGTCCACAGGCGCTTGAACTCTTCTGAATAGCCCAGTGATTGCAATTCTTCCCAGCTGTTTTGAAAGGCAATGTTCCAGTCGTTCAATGTGCGCGCGTAGTGTAGACCAATGTCGTCAATCTCTTGAACGACAAGGTCGGTACTGGTCGCAAGATGCTGGGTCATCACTGATACAGAAGGTAAGCAGCCACCAGGGAAAATGTACTTTTGGATAAAGTCGACGCCTTTGCGGTACTTTTCATAACGCCCATCGGCGATGGTAATCGCTTGAATCAACATTTTGCCGGAAGGCTTCAAGAGTGAAGAACATTTCTCAAAGAAGGTTTGCAGGTATTCGTGACCTACCGCTTCTATCATCTCGATGGAAACCAACTTATCGTATTCACCCGTTAGGTTGCGATAGTCTTCTTTGAGTAGAGTAATTTTGTCGGTTAACCCGAGCGATTTTACGCGCTGCTCTGCTACCTCGTGTTGTGCATCTGAAATAGTGGTGGTGGTGACGTGGCAGCCATAATGTTGTGCCATGAAGATTGCTAAACCACCCCAGCCAGTCCCTATCTCAACCACGCTATCCGATTCTGAAAGTTCTAAACGCTCACAGATGGTTCTCATCTTGTTTTGTTGCGCTTTCGATAAAGTCAACGCTTCATCACTGTAGATCGCTGACGAGTACTGCATTGAACTATCAAGAAAACGTTCGTACAGCTCATTACCGATGTCGTAGTGAGCCAAAATGTTTCGTTTAGAGCCTTGCTCGGTGTTGGCATTTTTGCGACGAAGCAGGAGATTCTTAATTCGAGATATCCACTGAGTTTTGTCGTCCAGCTCATCTAATTGGGATTGGTTGCGAGCCATAATCTGGATAACGCGGGTTAGATTTGGACTGGTCCATTTGCCATCAATGTAGGCTTCGGATGCGCCAATACTGCCGTTGATAACAACATCTTTAAAAAAGGTCGCATCATGAATCACGATTCGACCTTTCAAGTCTGCTTCTCTGTCACCAAACACCGAATGCTGGTCACGCTCGATGATTTCTAGTGACGCAAACTGCAGGCGCTCTAGGACCTTAAAAATTAAAGCTCGATATTTACAGTTGCTTGAAACAGCAACGGCTTTGGCTTGTTGTTCAATGTTGTTTTGTTTTGCAAGCTGTTCCATGTCAACCTCGCTGAGAATTCATTCTAACTTTTTGCCAACTAAAGTTGGGTGATATTCGTTGGTTTGAGCAGACTCATAGTTGGTGAGTCGTGGTCAGGCGCTTAAGATGTTGAGTTTGGGTGCGCCACAAACGGTACTTTTTTCAGGAATAACTTGAGAGCCTGATAATAAATCCCCATCACGACTTTCACCGTCATTGCCGGGATTTTAACAACCGTTCGTCTAATGTTTGTTTTCGTTACTGACTGCTTAGTCAAAGCTAGTGTCGCATCGAATATTCGTTCGCTTCTGCGGCTTTCGATGTGGACAAGCGTTCGTTTCGCTGGTGGCTTAATCTTCCAAAAATAGGTCATGTTTAAATCCATGAACGGCGAAACGTGAAAATCTTTTTTAACTTTCAACTCTTGGCGCATGTCGATCAGATAATAGTGCCTTTCTCGCCAAGGTGTGTTGCTAACCTCGGCCAACATATAGCGACACTCGCCTGATTCGTCGTAACAGAAAAAGCAGTTGATTGGACTAAAGTAAATACCTAAACATCGGCATTGAGCCAGCATTGTTACACGGTTTGTATCAGACCAATCGCCACCAAGCTGTTGTACTTTGGAAGCTATACGGTGTTTCAGGGGTTTAGGTTCATCGCCAATTGCATTTTCTTCTTTTTCAGCAAGATAGTCCGATTCGACAAAGCGAATCGGGTTGTACCAGCGAGTGCCAAACAGCACACTTCGCGCGGTGGTCTTAGGCAGCTCATCGAGATCTAGCCCCATCATGTAGAGCTGGTAGCTAAACTCATGAGGGATATCACCAAAGCGGCGATGTCTGACGTTTCCCCAATAGATACCGCTGAACTCTTCACCGTGTTCGGATGCTATCTCCGTGTTGGATGCTAGGGTCTCGGTGTTCATTGTGCTGAGCTCGTGCTGAGGTCCAGACCAAAGCGCTTGGTCACATCCAATGCACTATGCACGCCATCTTCGTGGAACCCGTTGTACCAATACGCGCCTGCGAAATGCGTATTCTGTTTACCGCAAATTCGATCACGTTGCTGTTGTGCATTGACCGTGTTTGAATTCAATACTGGGTGGTGATAAACAAAGCTTCGGATGATCTTTTCAGGAGCAATGGCTTCACTCTGGTTTAAGGTCACGCAGAAGGTGTCTTTGCTCTCTATTCCCTGCAGAATATTCATGTTGTAAGTGACACAAGCTGGTCGCTTGCTATTACCATCCAGCATGTAGTTCCAACTTGCCCACGCCAGTCTTCTGTCTGGTAACAAGCTGGTATCGGTATGAAGAACCACTTCGTTGCGGCTGTATGGTATCTCACCTAATACCTCTTTCTCCTCAGGTGTTGCATCGCCTATCAGTGCTAACGCTTGGTCTGAGTGACAAGCAAATATCACTTCATCAAACTGCTCGGTCGTGCCGCCTGCAAATTCGATAGTCACACCTGTTTCCTGACGAGTGACTTGTTGAATCGATGTGTTCAAGGCAACTGGCTTACTCAAGCGAGAAAGGATAATTTCAACGTACGAGCGGGAGCCTTTTGGAATCACATACCATTGAGGGCGGTTGGTGATATCTAGCAGGCCGTGGTTGTAGAAGAACTGGATAAAGAATTTAAGTTCAAACTCTTCCATCTCTTCAAGGCTTGTTGACCAAATCGCAGCACCCATCGGTAGGATGTAGTGTTGGCTAAAGAAGTCTGAAAATTGGTTATCACGGAGGAAACTGCCAAGGGTAACGTCAGGTGTAAACACATTGCTTTCGAATTGAGCCTTGCACAACTTGTTGAATTTCAGAATGTCAGAGATTAATGACCAGAACTGCGGCTTGAAGATGTTGCTCCTCTGCGCGAACAGCGAGTTGATGCTGTGACCGTTGTATTCAAACTGAGTGGATGTGTTGTGTACGCTAAAGCTCATTTCTGTCGGTTGTCGTTCAATGCCCAACTGTTCGAGTAGTTGATTGAAGTTTGGGTACGTTCGATCGTTGAACACGATGAAGCCAGTATCAATCGAGAACGCCGAGCCTTGATGTTCAATATCAACGGTGGCGGTGTGCCCCCCAACGTAGTCGTTTTTCTCGAATACGGTTACGTCGTGGTGTTTATCTAATATGTGCGCGCAAGTGAGTCCAGAAATGCCTGAACCAATAATGGCGATTTTCTTCATTGTTATACCATCCCTGAAGCGAGTTTTTGCCAAACTGAAGTTGGAAGCATTCTTATTAGCTTCATCAACATGATGAATCGTCTAGGGAAATCGATCTCGCTCTTTCCTTGAGCAATTCCGTTAACGATTCGCTGAGTTGCAGCCTCACTACTTATAATCATAGGCATAGCGAACGTGTTTCGCTCGGTTAAAGGCGTTTCAACGAATCCAGGGTGCACAATTGAGACATAAATATTGTGCTTGGCAAGATCAACCGAAAGCGTTCTTCCTAAGTAAGTGAGTGCTGCCTTTGAAGCGCCATAAGCCTCGGCTCTTGGCAGAGGCAAAAAGCTGGCGCTAGAGCTTACTAAAACCAAGCGTCCGCCGGGTTTGATGTTTTTCAGCCAAGACTTTAGAGCGTAACCAATGGAGATTAAGTTAATGTTGATGACGCGCTCAAAAAGCTCTGCATCAAAGTTGACTGGGTCATCGATGTATTCACAGTCACCCGCATTGAGAATGAGAAGGTCAAGTGGATTGTCTTGGTCAAGCTCCGGGAAGTTGTGGTAATCCGTTAAGTCAAAGCACAGAGGTGTAATAGACGACTCTGCAATGTCAGTTTCGTGCGAATCGACGAGAGCCTTTAATTTATCTTGGCTACGACCACAAGCAATGACTTGGTGTCCTTGCTGGGCATAATCGAGAGCGAGTGATTGGCCGATACCTGAGGTCGCACCTGTGATCATAATACGCATTATCGGCTCGCTCTTTTCTTGATGGATTTGATGGCGCAGCCTAATACCGGAATATGTTCATACAACATAGAGCCGACATCGAGATAGTCTCTATGGTAAATCACTTGATCATCGAGCATTTTTAGGTGGCTGTGGCCTTGCACCTCGATAGGCTTCTGCCCATTAAGTTGCTTGTGTACAAAGTGCATTGTCCAATACACCGATGCTTCGCCGTTAACTTCAAACGTGTGCTCGATGTGAAAGTTACAGCTAGTCACTTGGGTGTAAATGTTGTCGAAGTAGTGAGTTAGCGCTGCAATCCCGCTGACATGATGCAGCGGGTCTTGGAATTCGATATTAGGGTGATAAACCGTCTTTAGCACGTCGAAATTGTCCGTTCCGAGCTCTCGATACATGTTGAGAAAGTTATCAAGCCATAGAGAGTTATCCATAATATTCACTCTAATTATTTGAAAAAGGCTAAGGCTCTCAATCGTGCTTCTTTATGTTCAACGATGGGTTGCCAGTATTCACTGTTTATTCCGTTTTTTGCTATGTAATCATGTGGGAAATGCACATGCTTGTCCGGAATATTTTGCAGCTCTGGTATGTACTTACGGATAAAAATTCCTTTCGGATCAAACTTTTCACTCTGGGTGATCGGATTGAAGATTCGGAAGTAAGGTTGTGCATCACAGCCGGTACTTGAAGCCCACTGCCAGCCGCCATTGTTGGCACTAAAATCACCGTCAATTAGGTGTTCCATAAAGAAGCGCTCACCCCAACGCCAGTCAATCAACAAGTGTTTAGTTAGAAAGCTAGCGACTACCATTCTTAACCTGTTGTGCATCCAGCCGGTTTCGACCAGTTGACGCATGGCCGCATCAACCAATGGATACCCCGTTTTTCCTTCACACCACGCTTTGAAGCTCGGATGATCTTTATACCAATCTAAGCCATTGTATTTTTGCTGGAAGTTAGCCCCTTTAACCAGTTTAGGATGGTGGAACATCAAGTGCTTATAAAAGTCTCTCCAAATCAATTCATTGAGCCAAGAAAAAGCGGGCAGTTGGGTATCAAACAGTAAATCGGGTTGCTGTTGGATCAGTTGAATGGCTAACCATCTTGGGCTTACCGCGCCAATCGCTAAGTAAGGCGATAAACCTGAGGTACCTTTTACTGAAGGGATGTCTCTCAGGTGAGCGTAGTCGTTGACCTTGTTGGCTAGAAAGTTAGGTATCACATTGCCAAGTACGTCCTGGCTGAGTGGCCAACGGCTTGAGTCGACACGCGGAAAGTCGAAATCATAGTCACTGGCAAGCTGGAGCGTTTGCAAGTTGTCAGGTAACAGGGCTTTAGCATTGTTTTTAGAAGTGAGCGCAGCAGGACTGCATTGAATGCCTTTTGCTTGCACTTCTTTTAACCAGGCATTTTTAAATGGCGTGAAAACTTTGAACATCTCACCTTGCTGGTTAAGCACACTGCCTAGAGGGAGCATCACATCACAGTCGCTGATCTGAAGATTTATACCGCTCGATATCAGTTGTTGGTCACGAGCTTGTTCATCGACTTCTGGCTCTGAATTGGCGAAAACAACCTGAGAACCGAGTTGTTGGTACAGCTCGGTCAACTGCTTGGCTTGATCATCAAAATCGGTCGCTTTGAGGTGCAGCAGGGTTATGCCCAAGTCGGCGAGTTCAGCTTCCAGTTGCTTTAAATGACGGAAGATAAAGTCTGCTTTAATCGGAGCAAGGTGGTGCTGATGCCACTTTTGTGGTGTTGAAATAAAAACGGCGATTGAAACGCCGTTTTCGATTGCTGAGACGAGAGCTGGATTATCGTGAATGCGCAGGTCTCGTCTTATCCATAGAATATCGCTCAATATCCGTATCTCAGTTTAAGTTCTTGCGGGTGAGGGTTTAGGTAAACCTGTGACTGCAGGTACTCGTTTGGGTATTCCATCAAGTAGTGATTTATCAGTGTTAGTGGCACTAACAGTGGAATCACGCCCTCTCTGAAAGAAGCAATCTGGTTAGATAACTCTTGCTTGTGAGCACTGCTGAGCTGCTTCTTAAAGTAACCTTGAAGGTGTTGAAGCGTGTTGGCGTGCGTACCACGGTTTGCATGGTGCGATAATGCCGTCATCAGCCCTTCGATATATTTATCTGCAAGCTCATTGATATCCAGGTCAGTACTCGCTAGTAGCTTGCCAAGGCTTTTATAGCCCTCAACGTGGTGGCACATTACTAGATACTTGTGGGCGCTATGGAACTGGATAAGTTTGTGCTTGGTAATGCCTTCATCTACTAGGTCTAGCCACTTCTGATACGTGAACACACGTGTCATGAAGTTTTCACGCAAAATCGGATCGTTCAGGCGACCATTCTCTTCCACAGGCAGCAATGGATTGCCTTCCATAACCTGCTTAGTGAACATGCCAATACCTGTTGATTCAGAGCCGCGACCATGGTGGTGATACACCTTAACGCGCTCCATGCCACAAGTTGGGCTCTTTTGGCACACAATGAAACCAGCAATGTGTTGGTTACTCTTGGAGTAGTTTTGACCGAATTCGATTAGCTCATCAGTGACGTCGCCACTACCATCAGGACGGGAAACGTGAATGATATCGTCTAACATCCGTGTCTGACGAATGGTTGGGCGAGGCGTTGGCAATCCAACTGCCATTTCAGGGCACACTGGCTCAAGCTCAACATAATCTGCAAGGTCTTCCGTGCAGAAGCGAGAGCGTTTGTGGCCAGTATCGAACCTAACTTTATGACCGGCGACACATGCACTAATGCCTATTTTTATTTTTTTATCCATTGGTCAATTCCTTACGTTCATTGCTCATTTTGTTTTTTGTTATGTGGGATGTTGCTTATCCCACATTAATTTAGTCTGTTTTTGACGTTGTTTCCTAGCCGACTTTAAAAATTTTGTGACGTAACTTAATAAATGTATTTGCCCAGTGGGTTGAACAGCTGGCTCACCCCTTTGGTGAAGTACAAGGCGTCGCTTGATACTGTCAGGCACACACACCCTTCTTTCGTTGCTGGCTGATGGGTATGATTTCCATCTAACCAAATGAAATCGCCTTTATTGTAGACACCCATCTCGTCTTCGAAACTGCCTTCTAACAATAGAGTAATCTCGAAGCCTTTGTGTGTGTGGCAAGGAACTTGTCCGTCTTTATCGATGTGCAACAAGCTAGTGTGGTGCGCGTCGTCTTCAAAATCGAGTCGTGCCCGAGATATCTTCCCGAGGTTCATCCAGTCCTTTCTCGCGATTGAACTCAACGCACGTGGAATAGTGAAGGTAGTATCTGCGACAGTCACTTGTTCCGCTTTTGATTCCACCTCGATTGATTGCGACAAATCGGCAGTGATCTGATCGATAACATCGAAATCGAAATCTATGTCGTCTGCAAGGAAGCTAACCGCCTCGTTATTTGTTGCTGTTTGCTGCTCATCAAAAACGCTGTCAGCTGCATTAGCCGTTATATGCTGCACCTTTGCCTGGCAATGTTCACACAGCTCAACATGGCTCGACACGATCAGAGACACTGAGTCAGCAAGCGTGCCGTCAACAAAGTCTTTCAAAATTGCTTCGTTAGGGTGATGTTTAATCATGGCTTTGTTCCCCCATATGAACCTTAAGTTTGGCTAAAGCGAGTCTTAGACGTGATTTCACTGTTCCAAGTGGGACGCCAAGTTGTTGGGCAAGTTGCTCTTGAGAAAGTTCTTGAAAGTAAACGCCTTTGACAATAGTTTTCTGAGCCAGAGGCAGCTTCTCTATTTGAGTCATTACGTGTCGGCTCATCAAATGGTCACCAAACGGTAACTCTTCGCTTTGAGATTCTGCAACCATTGCGTCGATAGGCCAGATGTCATCGGCGATTGTCTGTTCCGCTTTGGCTTTTACCTTACGCAACATATCAAAAGCGGCGTTTCGCATAACGGTGTAGACCCAAGTCGTTGCAGCGCCCTTGTCTTCGTTATAAAGATGGGCTTTCTTCCAAACGTTGGTCATGGTGTCTTGAACCAGCTCGTTTGCAGCAGCTTCGCCGCCTAACTTGCTAATTCCGAAACGCTTTATCTTGGGAGCAAAGAACTTGAACAAACAGGTAAATGCCTGCTTGTCTCTGTCTGTACCAACCAAGCTCAACCAGCTTGAAAGCTCTGCTGGGACCTTGGATTCGGTCGTTGTTTTTTTATCTGGGATAATGACATGCTCCTTGCCTTTCCCTGAACTTCTACTTTCGACTTGCATAGTAAATAACCATCGTGCGAATTTGAGTGGCACTACGTGGAAGTTGAAGGCCGGGATCACTTTAATTTAAATTAATTTCCACTATACAAAATTATAGCGAAGAAAAGTGCTTATTGCCCCGTAATGATTTGATTCAAAAAAGGAACTAAAGAAGGAAAGCTAGCGGGCTCGGTGAACTCTGTTTTCTTTTCCAAGGGAATAGGCATCATCTCGAGTAGTCGCGCACAAATCCATTGTGGGCTCTCGAAATCAGGTGCGGGATAAAGGGCTCTTATCGAATCGTGGTCGCGAAACAGTTGAACCAAAAACGCAGTAAACACGTTAGGCACGTCGTATTCGAGAACTGGCCAATGGGGCAGTGGTCTGAATTTACTTTTGATTAGGTCAACGGTATCTCTATGAGAGGTGTGAAGGTGCACAAGTTGCTGACCTTCCACATCGATCTCCAATATCTGATCATCGGACATATTAAAGTCGACGATGGATACCTTGGTTCCCCATGAGCTGAGATGTTCTGAGTTTACGTTGTCTTGAGTGGCAATAATAAAGCCATCGCCCTGCGCTGCGTGCGCGACCATCGCAAGGTATTTGGGTTCGAAAATGCGTAATCTCTGTCTTCCTCCAGGTAACAGGAAGACGGGGAGGGGAAACACAGCGAGTTCTAGAGAAGACTCTACGGGTGTTTCTGGTTCGGCTTTTGTCCGTGTGGTCTTCCTAGGTGTATTAGGCACATAGCACTCCTTAGTTCAGATGTGATTCAAGGAGATATACGGTCAGTGGCTAGGGTTCGATCAATTCGCTGTGGCTGTAATTGTTTGCTGCTATTTGGTGAGGATATGTTTTTTGTTGCACCTGTTCATAAATTCATTGTGTTAACCTTCTTTCATCGACGGTATTAGGTACTATATGTACAAATAGTAAGCGAATGGGTAGTGGCTAGACGATGCTGCTATCTAACGTTCTTCTTTACCTGACATCGCATCAAAGGAATGGTCATGATTGTTATCTATGGTATCAAAGAGTGCTTAAATCCAATTAAGTTGCAACTCTCGAACGTGTTGCAACAGTGTTTAAACAGTGAGATGGGTTTACCTGATGACAAGCGCGCACATAGGTTTGTGCCTTTAGAAAGAGACGATTTCTTTTACCCTGAAGGACGGACAGAGGCATACACCGTTATTGAGATCAACATGATGGAAGGTCGAGCGGTGAACACCAAAAAGCGCCTAATTAAGAAGATTTTTTCTGAGATTGAAAAGCAGCTCTCTATCTCTCCGATTGATATTGAAATCACCATTAAGGAACAGCCATCGCACTGCTGGGGATTTCGAGGCATGACCGGCGATGAAGCTCAAGATCTGAAGTATAAAGTGAAGGTCTAGGGTTCAAGCTCCTAACTCCTAACTCCTAACACGTAAGACTTAACCACACCTATCGAGTGATGGCTTTGGTATTTGATACCAAAGCCGTTTTGTCTCGTTCTCGACACTAACTTTTAAGCATCTAAGCATCTAAGCACCGTCACTCTCTTTCAAATACTGATGCCAATTTTCATTGATCACATCAAAGTGCTCAACGCAGAACTCTTTTCTGTCTTTCAGGTAGTCGTTTTCTACTTCATCAAGTAAGTTTTTGTAGGCCTCAGGGTCGCTGCCATAGACCAAACATAACGTCGAGAAGTAGCGCTGTAGGTCGAAGCTGTGCTCATCGATGTATTCACCTAAATCGTAATACTCTGGGCGGTCTTCTGACTCGAAAGCGAACATGTCAGCAGCGCTGATAGCGGCATCAGCCCCATGCTCTACGTAGTTAAGCAGTAGCACGGTTGCTAGGTTATCAACCGCATCTTCTTCTTTACCCAATATGGCAATGTTCTGATCTTCGATATACGCATGCCCAGCTTCGTGTAGCAGAGTGTGCAGCAAGGTATCAATAGCGCCGGTTTGCGCAGATTTCCCATACTCTTTTTCGTATTGGTTCTTCTCGAAATAATGGAGTGACTCAGCGTAAAAGCTATAAGGGATCAGCACCTGATGGTTTTGTGGATCGTAGAGTGGTCCTTCTTCCCCGCCATATTGAATGGTTAATGGCTTCTCAAACAAGAAGAGTTGGTTTGATAGGTCGACCACGGTGTCATTAACGCCACTCTGCTTAATCTCTTGCTTAAGCTGTCTCTCTGATTCGTCTTGAGGCGCTGAATATTCAATAATCAGATTGTTGTCGAGCATGCTTTCATTGGAGGCTTCGCTGGATGCATAACTTGTGGCAAATACAGAGCCAAGGACTAGGCTGTAGGTCAATACTCTTTGTTTCGGTGATGTCATTACACGTCCTTGTGGTTGATGTCTGATCGGCGGATTAGTGGCATCTTTGTATCGATGGGCTGATAGACAGTTTAGGCTGTTTTTTATTCCAAAGGCTATTTATCAGATAAATTTCGGTTCAGGTAAACCCTTGTGCTATACTCCGCGCCCCAATCCGAATTGGCTTGCTTAATCTTAGGAAATTATTATGAGTGCTAAAAACGAACTTCAACAAATTAACAACCGTTTAGACAAGTGTCGCCATAAGTTAGCGGCTGCTAAAGCTCGTAATGATCGTCCTGTTGTTCGTCAATTTGAAGAAGAAATCAAAAAGCTAACAAAGAAGATTGCCCAGCTTAAGCACAAACAAAGCTACGATGTGAATCAAGAACGTAAGTCGTTGCTTGATATGCCATTTAGCCGCGAAATTACTAAAGCTGAGCAAGCGGATATGGGTAAACTGAAAAAGTCTGTAAAAGGATTAGTCGTTGTGCACCCAATGACGAAGATTGGTAAAGAGCTTCGCATTGAGGTTATGACGGGTTATGCCCCGAAAAAATTCTAATTACCAGCGATGGTAATAAAAGAGGAGCTAGTAATAGCTCCTTTTTGCTTTTTTAGGCATATAGAAAGGGTTAAATCGGCGATCGCATTAGCGGTGAAGTAAATGGATAGGTGTTGATTCTGGTCACAAAACCATTCATCTCCTACTAAAGTTAACTTGTTGCTAACATGACATTCAGCTGACACGCTAGTGTGTTTGGTTTTCTAATCCACAATTTCTCACCAATTTGCACAAATATAGGCAGAGCAACACAAATATTTACAGATAAAACTAGACTCATTAGGGAAGATGAGAACGTAAAACAATAGAGGTTATATGAATCAATTAATTTCAATAGGGCCACTAGAATCTTTCTTAATCGCGATCAGCGTTTTGTTTCTAGGTCATTTTGTAAACGCAAAGCTACCGATTCTCAAAAAGTACAATATCCCAGAGCCCATTGTGGGTGGCTTGATTGTCGCTTTTGCTATTACAGCCCTGCACTTTAACGGCGTTGATCTTGAGTTCTCCTTGCCTTTGCAGAACACATTCATGTTGATGTTCTTCGCGACTGTAGGCCTTGCGGCTAACTACACTCAGCTAATAAAAGGCGGCGCAAAGGTGTTTTTGTTCTTAGCGGTCGCTTCCGTTTACATCATTATCCAGAATGGAGTGGGTGTGACGCTGGCAACGACGCTTGGCCTAGAGCCACTAATGGGTCTGATCGCAGGTTCTATTACGCTGTCTGGTGGTCACGGTACAGGAGCGGCTTGGTCGCAAACCTTTGCTGATACCTACGGCATTGCCAATACACTAGAAATCGCGATGGCTTCGGCAACCTTTGGTTTGATCATTGGCGGTATCATTGGTAGCCCTGTAGCGCAAAAACTGATCGACAAAAACAATCTTGAATCAGAGTACGGCACGGGCACACAAACGCACGAGCGCTTCCCTGAACTGGTGACTTATAACGAGTACGAAGAAGATAAAGTGACAGCCAAGAAGGTAATTGAAGTTTTGTTCATTCTTCTTATCTGTATTACGGGTGCAAGATATCTTGAAGAGTGGGTATCAACCTTTGAAATTTCTTGGTTGATGATTCCTGACTTTGTTTATGCTCTGTTTATCGGTGTGTTCATCACGAACGTTTTTGAAGTGACGAAGCTGCATAAAACCGACAGCGAAACCGTTGATATTTTGGGTACTGTGTCATTGTCTCTATTCTTAGCTATGGCGTTAATGAGCCTGAAACTGTGGAACATCTTCGACCTTGCGATCCCATTCTTGGTGATCTTGAGTGTTCAAGCAGTGGTGCTTGGTCTGTTCTCTTACTTTGTGACCTTCAAGGTGATGGGCTCAAACTACGATGCAGCGGTTATGTCGGGCGGTCACTGTGGTTTCGGCCTAGGCGCAACACCTACAGCGGTAATGAACATGGGCTCTTTGGTGAACCGATTCGGTCCATCACCACAGGCGTTCATGGTGGTGCCAATCGTCGGCGCATTCTTCATTGATATCGTTAACCTGATTATCCTGCAAGGTTACATCTCGTTTATCGGTTAATGTGAACACCTCGCTTAACGCATAAAACAGCCAGTCTATTGACTGGCTGTTTTCGTTTTATTGGCAGCAGTATTTATACGGGTGAGCTGGCTTGCAGCTCTTTAAGCAAAGGGAATGCAGCTTTAGTGTGCTCTCCGGTGACGATAAATCCAACCAATTGATTATCTACATTGAAGCCTTTTGCGATAATGCCTTTCGGGTCAAAGCGAGTCTCCCAGCTTTGAGCTGTGTGCAGATCTCGGCCTGCAAGCTGAATCGGGTAGCTTGGGGTCTTCACCTTTGTAATGATATGAGGCAACTTGAGTTTGATGCCAGCTTCCTCGGGCATGTCATCACTCGTAATGAGCTGCTTTGCCAACACATTAGCAGACAAGATCGCGGGCTGGAGATAAGCCATGATACGCCCTTCAATTTCGGCGCAATCACCAATCGCATACACATTGTTAGCACTGGTTTTCATGGTTTGGTCGACAACGATCCCCTTGTTGACGGTGACTCCGGCTTGTGTCGCCAATGTCGTGTTCGGTTTCAGCCCTGCTGCTGCAATCACTGCATCCGTTCGTAACAATCGAGAAGAGGTGGTTTGTAACCTTATGTCCTCTTTGAGGTAAGTTGCTCGACAAACGGCAGAGTCTGTTTCAACGGTCACACCTGCTTTTCGTAACACTTGCTCCAATTCTAGAGAAACGAAAGGCGGCACTAAACTGCTCAATAGATAGCTGGCAGGCTCGATGATCGTGACATCTTTTCCTGCGACTTGGAGGTCAAAGGCAAGCTCGACTCCGATTAGGCCGCCACCAATCACAGTGACACGATGAGCATCATCGATCTTCGCTTTGTGCTTTTCAAACTCCTCCAGACTATTGAGCGTAATAGTCGCATCGTGTTTTAGCCCTTTTGCTGGTGGAATAAATGGTGTTGCTCCCGTTGCTAATACCAACTTCGAATAGTGAATGGTGTCATCGCCGACATGAACACATTGTTGCTCAATATCGATTTCTCTGACCAGTGCTTTGGTCTTGATAACCAAGTTGTACTGCTCAGCCAACTGTTGAGCGTTATGCATTGAGAGTGTCTCTGGCGTTTGCGCCTGACTAAACGCATGCGAAAGATTTGGCTTACTGTACTCAACCCCCGAATCTGCCGTGATCATGGTGATCGCGATATCTTGGTCGAGTTTACGTACCATCTTGATAGTTTGTAGGGCAGCGAAACCGCCACCCACAATCACAATGTTCGACATGTTACTTCTCCACAAATACTTCTTTGCCTAAATGGCACTCAGGGCAAAGGAAGTCATCAGGTACTTTTGCCCAAGGTGTCCCTGGTTCAACACCTTGGTACGGTTCACCTAATTGTGGGTCGTATACCCATTCACAAACCGTGCAACGCCAGCATGTGCAGTCTGCACTGTGGACAGGCTTATCTTGCGTTTGTTCTAGGTTCTGTTCTGCTGTGTCTTTTAGCTCTATTGGGGAGATTGTTGGTGCTGATTCTATGGGCTGAACGTTGCGCTCCACTTGCTTAGGTTGGCTAACCTCGGTTTCATCGGCGCGCCAAACCTCAGCCAATGTCATGCCGTAATCGATGCATTGACGAAGGGCATCTGTGTCTGGTTTCCAATGGATGTGTTGTGGTGCACTGACTTCGAAATTCGCTTCACGTAGGCGAGCATCGATGCGTTTTACTGCGCCGCCAGTCCAACCTGAAGATCCAAATGCTGCGGCTCTTTTTCCTGCAAAGCGCAGGCCGTGTATTTCTTCAAGTAGCGCGGCTATTTGCGGCATCATCACGTTGTTCATGGTCGATGAGCCAACAAGCACACCCTTTGAGCGGAAGACATTGGCAAGGATGTCATTCTTGTCGTGCTTAGAAATATTGAACACCTTGATTGCCGTTTCTGGGCTGCCTTTGCGGATACCCTTAGCGATCGCGTCAGCCATCATGCGAGTGTTGTTCGACATGGTGTCGTAGACAATGGTGATACGATCTTCTTTGTAGGCTTTCGACCACTCGTAATATTGCTCAACGATTTGAGTCGCATTGTCACGCCAAATACAGCCGTGAGAGGTTGCGATAACATCAATCGGCACGCCTAAGCTCAGCACTTCTTCAATCTTTGCTTTAACCAGCGGCGCAAACGGCGTCAGGATATTCGAGAAGTAACGCAGACACTGTTCATGCAGCTCAACTTGGTCTAGCTGGTCATTGAATAGGTTTTCGTCGCAGTAGTGTTGGCCGAAAGCGTCGTTACTAAACAGGACTTCATCACCGGTTAAGTAAGTTGCCATTGAGTCCGGCCAGTGCAGCATTTTCATCTCTACGAAGATAAGTTGCTTTCCGTTACCCACATCGAGCGTATCGCCAGTTTTGACGGTTCTGAAATTCCAGTCTGGTTGGTGGTGGTGACCAACAATGGAGTTTACACCCGCTTCAGTGCAATAAACCGGCGTGTTCGGAATTTTAGCAAGCAGCGCAGAGAGCGCGCCTGAGTGGTCTTCTTCAGCGTGTTGGCAAATGATGTAGTCGATCTCATTGATATCGATTTCCATCTCTAGGTTTGCAAGGAATTGCTCAGTAAAGCGATGATCGACAGTATCGACAAGCACTGTCTTCTCTTCACGGATCAGGTATGAGTTATAGCTCGTACCTTTGTTCATGTGGTATTCCTTACCGTGGAAGTGCTCGGTTTCCCAATCGTGGACGCCGACCCAATGAACATTTGATTTAACGTGAATAGTCATAATGATAATACCTTATTGAAATATCTAAGGCTCTCATTGCACTAGTCGTGCCATATTTTTAAGTTGTTGTTTTAATTGTGTTTGTTTGCTTTTTGAACTCCTCTTTGTGTCTTTATGACTTGTTGGTTTCTGTAATCATATTGAAATTAATGTGTCTTAATGACTTGGTGGTGGCTTGGATAAATAACAGATATAAAAAAGGCCAGACGAACGTCTGGCCAAATAAAGCAGTGCGATTTGTTTGTTTCAGCTATTACAGATCAGTGTCTATTACAGCGTAGTAATGACTTCATCAAGAGCTAGGCGCGCTTTTGGTTTGCCGTAGTTGTAGTCTTCACCGTCTTTGTGGTAGCCAATAGCCAGCGCTACATCAACAATGTGACCTTCTAGTTCGTCAGCAAACTCTTCGCTGATCATAGCTGCGTCTACACCTTCCATAGGTGTTGAAGCGATACCTAGACGAGCTAGTGTGTGCAGTGTGTTACCTAGTGCGATGTAAACTTGAGACTTAGTCCAGTTACCGTTGAAACCTGTTTCGTCAGTGTTCATTTCTGCGAATGCGTATGCACCTAGGAATTGCTCGTACATTTCAGCTGGTAGGTGACCAGAGCTTACTTCTGTATCAGCACGCTTCGCGAATTTCTCTTTAGTGTACTTAGGATCGTGAGCAAACAGGATCGTGTGTGATGCTTCTTTCGCATGTGGTTGGTTAAACTGGAACATGTTTTCGAAAGTATTGTGGAAGCGTTGTTTTGCTGCGTCACTCTCAATGATGATGAATTTCCAAGGCTGAGAGTTTATAGAAGAAGCTGACAAGCGAAGTGCTTCTTTGATTACTTCCATGTCTTCCGCAGAGATGCGTTTTTCTGCATCGTATTTTTTAGCTGTGTAACGAGTGTTTAGATCAGTAATGATTGGATGAGTCATGTTGAGTCCTAATATCTATCAATAATAAATGTTGTAGGGTTTTATGTTCAGTCACGTCAACAATAAACGGATAACGAATTTAAACGAATCTCTATAGATTGAACGTCTAAATGGTTATCGAACATGCCCCAATAAATCGAGTATCTGCGGTAGCTCAAGTCGATGGGTGTAAGATAATAGAAGAATGACTCGGGAAAAATAGCGAACATATCAAATCACTATGGTTAATAATGTCCATAATGATTCGATAAATGTGATCTTAATGGAGATGAAATCTCTAGATTCAGTAGCTTAGTACGCCTTGATACCATATTGGCGCAATAATGGCGGAAGTACGCTGTCTAGGTTGGGGATTTCTTCTGGCGTGATTTCGATTAAACCAAAACCATGCTCTTCATAGATTTTTCTCGTCGTTTCACGTTTATCTTCGGTGATTGGCGCAGAATCGGTTCCCCAGAACTGGATGTATACTTTGCCACTCGGTAGATAAAAATCGCTGATCACTTCTTTTGATATCGGCAATGGACGCTCGTACGCATGAACCACTCCTGCCATATAAAGCCAGTTATCGATGATCAGCTCTCCCTTTGAACGAACATAATGCCCATCTAAGCTTCGGTGCTTCGCCTCAAATTTCTGACGAAAACTGGAGAATGACACATCGGTCGAGTGGCTTTCAGCATCATGCCCTAGGAATTCAATAACAGACTGCTTCAAACGTTTATTGCGAACCAGTGAGTCGTGCCATACCACGAATAAGTTTTGAGTCGCTTTGTCTTCTCTTTGTTCACCTCCGGCTTTTAAGCCTGTAGAGGTGACATGCCAACCGTCTTCTTCTTTTGTTATCCAACCAAGCTCGTTGAGCAGTAAGTTGATTTTCTTTGCGCTGAGTTGAAAGGCACTACCAAGCTGGGTGGCGGTGAGTGTTTTCCCTGAGAATGAGTCCAAATCGATAAGCAGTTTCTCTGGCCAGACAATAAAGACACCAAACTTCTTGTGTTCGACATATTCCCCACCAAAGCTTTCTCCCCGTTCTGTGAGAATCCAACGCTCTTGTGAACGCACTATATAGCCTGCTGTTTTTAGATCGCTAAATAAAGCTTTAGCTTCTATGCCTTTTTGTTTAGCGAGTGCGGATGTGGAAATTTTGTCTGACATAGTCTTTTCTCAAATAGCGGAGTGATCAGCTGTTAGGTATTGGAGATATATGATGCGATAGCGTTGGTAAATACCATATCACATCTATCAATGCTAACTGCAGTTCAGTGGTCTATGTTTTTAGTAGAGCGTTAGGTCTCGTTTTGTATGTTTAGCAAAATGTAGCTCAATATGTAATTAAATTACAGGCGTAGCGATTTTGTTCATCTGGGTGCATATTTTATATACGTGACACGATGTTCTTTTATACGGTTTATATAGATCTTAGATGCTATATTTTATTAAGTGTGATTTTGGTCACTATTTATTTTTAAGTATTACAAAATAAAATGTGATCTATATCGCGTGTTAATGATATCCATTCTCATTAAATTGGCTTTGTAATTTAAATTCATAGTGTTTTTGTGATCTAAGGTGTGCTTGTTAACCCGAAAGTGTTTTTCGTGTGTGATGGCTATCACGAAAGTTGGGCTAAGGTGCATTTTGGAAATGTTGTGATACATTTTAATCGACTTTTGAGTACACACTTTCGGTCATTTGACCAACCAATACATTACGGGGTTCT
Source organism: Vibrio sp. Makdt (assembly GCF_027587015.1). Lineage (NCBI taxonomy): Bacteria > Pseudomonadati > Pseudomonadota > Gammaproteobacteria > Vibrionales > Vibrionaceae > Vibrio > Vibrio sp. Makdt. The sequence goes on along the minus strand of NZ_JAPPTH010000001.1, from coordinate 267,698 downwards.
ACCTATGTTATCACCAGAAGCAAAGATTAAGGTTCAAAACTTTGGTCGTTTCTTATCCAATATGGTAATGCCAAACATCGGCGCATTTATTGCGTGGGGTTTCATTACTGCACTATTCATCCCAACGGGTTGGTGGCCTAACGAAACGTTAGCATCAATGGTTGGTCCTATGATTACATACCTACTGCCACTATTGATTGGTTACACCGGTGGTAAAATGGTTGGTGGTGACCGCGGTGCGGTAGTGGGCGCTATCACAACAATGGGTGTTATCGTTGGTACTGATATCCCAATGTTCATGGGTGCAATGATTGTAGGTCCACTAGGTGGTATCGCAATTAAGAAATTCGATGAAGCTGTTCACGGTAAAGTGAAGAGTGGTTTCGAAATGCTAGTGAACAACTTCTCTGCGGGTATCATCGGCATGATCTGTGCGATCATCGCGTTCATCGTGATTGGTCCTGCGGTTAAGATTCTGTCTGGCGGACTTGCGGCTGGTGTAAACGCAATGGTAGAAGCGGGTGCACTACCTCTAGCATCTATCTTTGTTGAACCTGCGAAAATCCTATTCCTAAATAACGCAATCAACCACGGTATCTTCTCTCCACTAGGTATTCAGCAATCTGAAGAGATGGGTCGCTCTATCTTCTTCCTAATCGAAGCAAACCCAGGTCCTGGTTTTGGTCTTCTACTTGCTTACATGGTGTTTGGTAAAGGTAGCGCGAAGCAATCTGCTGCTGGTGCATCTATCATCCACTTCCTAGGTGGTATCCACGAAATTTACTTCCCTTACGTTCTAATGAACCCACGTCTAATTCTTGCGGTGATCGCAGGTGGTATGGCGGGTGTATTCACTAACGTAATGTTCGATTCTGGCCTTATCTCTCCAGCATCTCCAGGTTCTATCTTCGCAGTCTTACTGATGACGCCAAAAGGCTCTTACATCGGCGTGATTCTATCGGTTATCGCAGCAACAGCCGTATCTTTCTTAGTGGCTTCAATTCTGCTTAAGACTTCAGCTCAAGATGACGACGAAGAGTCTCTAGAAAAAGCTTCTGCACAAATGAAAGACATGAAAGCGTCTTCTAAAGGTGCAGCAGCAGAAGCAAACGTAAACCTAGCGGATGTAAAAGCAGTTTATGTAGCGTGTGATGCGGGTATGGGTTCAAGTGCAATGGGGGCAGGTCTACTACGTAAGAAAGTAGCAACAGCAGGCCTAGACATTGAAGTGACCAACTACGCAATCAACAACCTACCGGCTGATTCGCAAATCGTTATTACGCATAAAGACCTAACAGACCGTGCTCGTAGCACTGTGCCAGGTGCGATGCATATGTCTCTAAGCAACTTCCTAGACGGCGGCGTATACGACCAACTAGTTGCTGAGCTTGTCGATGCTCAAAGTGGTGAAGCGAAAGTAGAAGCTCCGGCTCCTGCAGCAGCTCCAGCACAAGAAGGCAACAAGCTTGCACTTACTGACGACAGCATCTTCCTTGGCCTTAAAGCGACTCAAAAAGAAGACGCAATCAAGTTTGCTGGCGAACAATTAGTAAAACTTGGCAACGTATCACCAGAATACGTAGACGGCATGTTTGCTCGTGAAGAGCTTGTGTCTACTTACCTAGGTGAGTCTATCGCAGTACCACACGGCACAATCGAAGCGAAACAGTACGTACAAAAAACCGGCATCGTTTTCTGTCAGTACCCTGAAGGTATTCAGTGGGGCGAAGATGAAGATGATATCGCGAAGATGGTTATCGGTATTGCCGCACAAGGCGATGAGCACAACATGGTGCTGATGGCTATTACCAATTCACTCGATGATGAAGAAGCTGTGGAATGCCTACAGAACACAACAAACCCTGCTGATGTTCTACGTATTCTCAACGGAAACTAAAAAGCTCTAGTCAAGCTCCTGAGTGAAGGAGGCCGGTATCCCCCTACTGGCCTCATTTTCGGTCTTAATCTTTCTAACAAGATTCAGTCTGAATAGCTTACTGCTTAATGCCGAGGGCACATCGTCAAGGCATGTTGTTGAGCAGTTAGCTATCTAGATTCAAATATTTATAAGGTCAAAATTATGAAAGCGTTACATTTTGGTGCAGGTAATATCGGTCGTGGTTTCATTGGTAAGCTTCTTTCTGATGCTGGTATGAAGGTTACGTTTGCTGACGTAAATGAAACGGTTGTAAATGCGTTAATTGAACGCCAAGAATACCCAGTTAAGATTGTTGGCGAAGAGTGTGTTGTCGAAGTTGTTAAGAACGTGACAGCAGTAAACTCAGCGACATGCGCAGTAGTAGATTGCATTGCTGAGTCTGATCTTGTGACGACTGCAGTGGGCCCTACGGTTCTTAAAATCATCTCTAAGTCTATCGCTCAAGGCATTGAAAAGCGTGCAGCAGCAAACAACACTGCACCAATGAACATCATCGCGGCAGAGAATATGGTTCGCGGTACTAGCCAATTAAAAGCAGCCGTGTTAGAGCACCTTTCAGATGAAATGAAAGCCTTCACTGAAGAGCACATTGGCTTTGTTGATTCTGCGGTTGACCGTATTGTTCCACCGGCAGAAGCGGGCGAAACAGACCCTCTAGCGGTAACCGTTGAAACGTTCAGCGAGTGGATCGTAGACCAAACACAATTCAAAGGTGAGATTCCAAACATCCCAGGAATGGAATGTACTGACAACCTAATGGCTTTCGTTGAGCGTAAATTGTTCACGCTAAACACGGGTCACTTGGTAACGGCATACCTTGGTGTGCTTGCAGGTCATGAGACTATTAAAGACTCTATCGAAGATGACGTAATCCGCGCTGAAGTAACAGCAACGATGGAAGAGAGTGGTGCGGTTCTGATTAAGCGTTACGGCTTTGATCCAGAAGCACACGCTGCCTACATCCAAAAGATTCTAGGTCGTTTTGCTAACCCGTTCCTACGTGATGAAGTAGACCGCGTTGGTCGTCAGCCAATTCGTAAACTGAGCCCGCAAGACCGCCTAGTTAAGCCTCTAAACGGTACATTAGAGTACGGCCTACCGAATGCTCACCTAGTAAAAGCAATCGCTGCTGCGTTCCATTACAAGAACGAAGACGACCCACAAGCGGTTGAACTTCAAGCAATGTTCGCAGAAAAAGGCTTTGCTGAGACATTAGCGCATTATTCTGAGCTGAATAGTGACTCAGAAGTTGTTAAACTAGCGGAAGAAGCTTATCTAGCATTGAAATGATAAACCATCAAAGTGCCACACCAGTGGCACTTTCTTATTGTCGAGCCGTTATGCCAATACAAACAAGCCATGAAACTGAATTACTCGAAGCCCTTTCGGAAGCTGAGAGTGCTGGCGCCTGCCTAATGGCTGCTTATGATGCATTGGACGACACGGTAGATGCCGTATTAAAAAACATCTTTAAGAAAGACGACACTGCAATTAAGTTCGTTGTCGAGCCACTTCTCAACAGTGGTGGGCCGTTAGGCGAGATTATGATTCGTGCTAAGTTGCTACTCGGACTTGGCGTGATCAGTAAAGAACTCTACGACGATCTAGAGGTTTTCGTTACCTTGAAAGAGTGGGCGAAAATACAGGGTGAAGACACCAGCTTCACAGAAGTTGATGTGATATTTGAGCTCAACAAGGTGAACGCGATTCAGCGTATTATGCCTATCGAATATGACGCGGAGATGGTGGAAACCATGTCTGGCCCAATGCTTGAAATGTTCTTGGGTCGACATAATCAAAAGGTGAAGTCGACGATCGTATTGGCTATCACTGACATTATCACTACCTTGTGCCGAGATAACGCGCTGAGCTCTTAGCTCTAGTTTGCAGCCCTGCTTATTCTTGTTTCACACCCTACACATCTTGTAGCTGTTCGTTTCAATATAAAGTTTAAAATGATGGCGGTTTCTCTCGTTGGAGAAATCGCTTTGTTGTTTTTATGCCTCTAAAAAATATCCGAAATATCTTCCCATTAAATACAAAAGCAGCAGGCACAAAAAAAGCCACATTCAGTGGCTTTTTCTATTCAAGACGCTCTGTTTATTAAAAACGCCCTGCTATTCAAGACTATAGGAATTATAGGTCTTGGATGTTCTCAGCTTCTAGCTCTTGGAAGTAGCGTAGAGTCTTAACTTTTAGCTCTTGTTGAGCTGGCTCATCAGCAACGATGATAGCTTTACGGTGCATCTGTAGAGCAGTAACAGTCCACATGTGGTTTACAGAACCTTCGATAGCCATTTGAAGCGCTTGTGCTTTGTTGTGGCCTAGAGAAAGGATCATTACTTCTTCAGAATCTAGAAGAGTCGCAACACCGATAGTTAGTGCGTATTTAGGAACTTGGTTGATGTCGCCATCGAAGAAACGAGAGTTCGCGATACGAGTGTCTTCAGTCAACGTTTTGATACGAGTGCGTGAAGATAGAGAAGAACCTGGTTCGTTGAATGCGATGTGACCGTCGATGCCTACGCCGCCCATGAATAGGTTGATTTTGCCGTATGAACGGATTTTCTCTTCGTATGCTGCACAGTGAGCATCGATGTCTTCAGCTTGACCGTCTAGCAGGTTAATGTTTTCTGCTTGGATATCAACGTGGTTGAAGAAGTTCTCGTGCATGAATGTGCGGTAAGACTCTGGGTGGTTAGGGTCGATGCCAACGTACTCATCCATGTTGAATGTTACAACGTGCTTGAAGCTAACTTCGCCAGCTTTGTAAAGTTCAATTAGCTCAGCGTAAGTAGTTAGAGGTGTGCTACCAGTAGGAAGACCTAGTACAAATGGACGCTCAGCCGTTGGAGCGAACTTGTTGATTGAATCTGCGATATGACGAGCAGCCCATTTACCTACTTTAGCTTTGTTGCTTAATGGAATAAGTCTCATTGATTTTGCCCCTAGAAATTAAATTTTATAGTGTTCTGAAACATTAATTCGCATTATAAAATAAGTTATCGAGTTCTGCTATTGTTTTAGGTCAAGTTTTTACTTTTTTCATCGTATCTGTGACTAGAACTCTCAAAATTGCACAATAATTGTATGGATATTTGGTGGCGTTAAACAAGATTAATACGCTTGTCATATACAGCGATGTTGATTCAATTCAGGCTCTGAAACAGTCGGTCTATTGGCGAGCCTTGTGAGTATAGTTGAGCCCAGAAAAATAATGATGGCAACGTGACACTATCGTGATAAAAGGAAGATTCAGATGGTGAACGATAAACTGGGTTGGGTTAGAAACTCACTCGATTGAGTAATATGAGCGTTTTGTTCACGCTATCGTTATGAATTATCTATAAATATTGGTAAAACTGACTAGGTTAGCTAAACTTACCAATTACGGAGAAAAGGCGAGTTTGAAGTGTAAACCTTGAAGGTAAAAAAAAGCCCAAAGTGATGAGGTATCACTTTGAGCGATTTTACTAATCTTCTAACACTAACTCACTGTCGTATTCTTCCCTAGGCACTTCGCCGCGTTTGCAGCCGTTTAGGGTATGAAAGCGACGGCGTCCACGAGCCAGTTGAATGTACTTCAACCAAACACGCTCTAACTTGGACTTTGCCTTATGAGGGTGAGACAACACTTTAATGAAGTGCTTTTCTTCTGCATTGGTTGGCGTAAGTTCGCCAGTCTCAAGTGCAAGCATAGTGTCACCAAACAAGGTTAGGATTTCCTCTTCTGAAAGAGTAAAATCACCCGACTTAGCGAACCCTCGTGGGAATTTAATGGTGTCATAAAAACGTTTTTTTCCGTGACGGAATTCGGTCTCAGACATATCAGCCTCAGTAATGTGGTTAGATAGAAATTAGTGTTTATTGCTCACGCGAAAATATTGTTAAAAGGCTAAAATAGGAAACAAAACGTTTTTGCCTTTACGATAAACAATCCTAGATCCGCTTGTTAGCAGATTTATTACAGAGATGTATTTGATGGATGTGAAAGTCTTTAGAACCTTTCTTGAGGTTGCAAGGGTGCGCCACTTTGGGCGTGCTGCTGAAAACTTGTATTTAACACAAGCGGCGGTGAGTGCGCGAATCAAACAGCTGGAAGGCTATTTTGATACTCAGTTGTTCATTCGTGACCGCAATAACATAAAGCTCACTTCTTCCGGTGAGCGTTTGATTGGTTACGCTGAGGTGATGGTTTCAACCTTACAGCAGGCCAAGTTTGAGCTGTCATTAGAGAGCGGAAAAGCCTTGCAGTTAACACTGGGTGGCACGCCGAATATTTGGGATGCGTATTTGCAAAACTGTTTGAGCGTCGTGACCGATTCTTTTGGTGGTTACGGCTTTATGGCAGAGGTGATGGGGCGTGAGCAACTGAACCGAAACTTGCTAGAACGTACCTTAGATATGGCTTTCGCTTTTGACCAGATCAAAGCAGAAGAGCTGAACTGTAAAAAAGTCGCTGACTTAGTACTCGTTTTGGTGTCGACACAGCCTGATGATCTGGAATCGGTGTTCCAACATAAATACGTTTATGTCGATTGGGGAACGCGTTTTGGTTCTGAGCACGCAGAGCGTCATCCAAAAGTACCAGCACCGTACTTACGCACTTCTACCGCTCGTATCGCCCTTGATTTCATTTTAGAGAAAGGCGGTAGTGCTTATTTACCTGTTTCTCTTGTTGAACCGTTTATCGAGTCGGGTCAGTTGCATAAGGTGAAAGGGGTGGAAGATTGGTATCGCCCGGTTTATCTGAGCTACCGTAAAAACAGCACCTCGGTCGATGCGATCATGCAGGTCGAGAAGTTGGTTAATGAGATCGACCCATCGACAGCGTACACATTGCAACAAGCAGCTGAGCAAGCGCCAGAATAAAGTTTCAATCTGCCACCAACTTATAGTGTTGATGAGATAAAAAATGGCTCCCAGTTGGGGAGCCATTTTTTTGTTTAAACCAGATATATTCATATTGCCCAATTTAGAGAAAGCTCTAAGTCGGAAAACTGTTTAAGCCTGGTACGCGTAACCCTATTTCTATCGCGTGAGAACACGTAGAGATTTATCAGGACACTTATAGGTTCATTAGGTTTTCAATAGACTCTTCAAGAGAGTGTGACATGTACGAATGGATGGTGTGTCCGTCCGTTGCGTCTATCTCAATTTTAGTAATCCCATGATCCGCTTTTTCTTCAAGAAAGCCGAGTGATTGCTCGACTGATTGACTGGTGAGAACCTGTTGGTTTGATAAAACAATACGACACGTGTGAAGAACCATAGCCTTTTCCTTTTTATATTCGATAGGTCTCTGCATCTTTGGCGTGCTAAGTACCTATCGTTTGACGTTGTGAGAAGATTGACTTCTCTTGATTAAATTTAGTCGAATTGGATAAAAAGAAAACCCTTTTTTGTGATTTATCTAACCTTCAGTTCCGAAAGTGGCTAGCGACAGTGGTTATTCACGGTAAACTTTTTGTTATCGGAGCCAAAATTATGGCCAAAGGGAAGAATAGAGTATGTCGAAAAATATCCATCACAACAGTACGTTAACTAATGAGCAGTGCCACTTAGCTCGCTATGCGCGAGACGCGCGTTTTGATGGTATGTTCTTCACTGCGGTAAAAACGACGGGGATTTTCTGTCGCCCTATCTGCCCCGCAACACCACCGAAAGAAGAGAACGTCGAATATTTTTCTCATCAGGCTCAGGCATTAAAAGCAGGCTACCGACCTTGCTTACGCTGTCGACCAGACAGTGCTCCTTTCTCACCAGCATGGAAAGGGGTTGAAACCACTTTTCTTAGAGCGATGCAGCTGATCGATAACGGCGCATTGAGTTCAGGCTCAATCACCGATCTTGCAGCACGTTTAGGGATATCTGATCGATACTTACGTACCTTGTTCGATACTTATATCGGTGTGTCGCCCAAGCAATATAGCCTGTACAGCCAGTTGATGTTTGCCAAGCAGTTACTGCACACCAGCAGTATGAGTATTACGGATGTAGGCTTTGCGAGTGGCTTCAACAGTACGCGTCGTTTCAATGATGCCTTTCAAAAAGAGCTGAAGCTTTCACCCAGTCAGATTCGACGAGCCAAACCTGATGACAGTTTGAGTAATCACGTCCAACTGACTTTTCATGGCCCATTAGATTGGAGTCATTTGCTGGATTTCTATCGAAGAAGAATGATTGAGGGAATAGAAGAGGTCGGCGAGGACTATTACCAACGAACGGTTAAGGTGAATGGCTCGAAGGGCTGGTTCAAGGCGACCTTAGTCAAAGATAATAGCTTGGATATTGAGTTTGAGTTGGATGATATCAATCAGCTGCGAAGTTTGATTGCTCATATTCGACGTATGCTCGACCTTGATGTCGACATCGCTAAAGTTGAAGCCTTTTTTGCGACGATAGATACTAACTTAGTCGCCAGAAGTGGCATTCGTATCCCTGGGGTGTGGAGTGCTTGGGAGGCCGGAGTTAGGGCGATCCTCGGTCAGCAAGTTTCGGTCACTGCGGCGATTGGTCAGCTGAACCTGTTGGTTAGAGAGCTGTCTGGTGCAGACGAGGAAACATACTTTCCGACTCCAAAGCAAATAGCTGAAGCGGATTTAAGCTTCTTAAGAATGCCGGGAAGCCGAAAGGAAACCCTAAAACGTTTTGCCAAATACATGGTCGACAACCAAGCCGAGCACCCTTCCAAATGGATTGACCTAAAAGGCATTGGTCCTTGGACAATACAATACGCATTACTTCGTGGCTTGAGTGAGCCGAATCATTTGCTAGTGGGTGATTTAGTGGTGAAGAAGTTTATCGAGCACCGACCGGCTATCAATATAGAGAGTGTTTCACCGTGGGGCAGTTACGCTACGTTCCACTGTTGGAATCAGTCTTAATAGAAAGAGCAACCAGCGAACGTCCGCAATACAAAGTTAGGAGCAATCATGGCGAACCGTTTTACATATTATGACAGCCCGTTAGGTACTGTGACTCTGCAGGCGAATGAGCAAGGCTTACTCGGAGTTTGGTTTGAAACACACACAACGAAACCGGAAGACTTAGGTACACAAGAAGATAGCTTTCCGATTTTCCAATCGGTTAAAGACCAGCTCGATCGTTATTTTGCAGGAGAAGCTGTTCAGTTTGATGTACCGATCGCTGCCAAAGGCACTCCGTTTCAGCAATCGGTTTGGCACGCACTTACTACTATTCCTTACGGAGAAACATGGAGCTATGCTCAGTTAGCCGACGCGATCGGTAATCCCAAAGCGGTGCGTGCTGTGGGGTTAGCCAATGGCAAGAACCCGGTATCAGTGATTATTCCGTGTCATCGAGTTATTGGTAAAAATGGCAAGTTGACGGGTTACGCGGGTGGAGTAGAGCGTAAACAGCGCTTGTTGGCGATTGAGGGAATTGGCCAAGAATAGATCGCTTGATTATTGGTTTGTGGGTTAAGTGATGCCTCGCAATGTTGAACTTAGCCTAGGGACCTTAAAAGTGTGACTTTGCAATAAAATCGTCACTTGCTGGAAAATACCTATTTGGTTGCATATTCTTTAATCATGTTCTCTAGGCAAGGATGCCCAAATGAATAGTCAAATCCCTTTCTTACTCAGTTGCAGTAGTACGCTGTTACTGACAGGCTGTTTAAGCGATACCAGTCAACCTTTTGAAGTTCCACAGTTAGTTCTATTTAAAGGTATGTATGAAAGTACTGATAACGACAGCTATTTGCTTTTTGAGTCGGGGCAAGTTACTTATCAGGCAACGGATAACACAGTGACGCGTAGCTACAGCGTTGAAGACGATTTGATAACCATTGAGCTGAATACAGGAAGCAGCCGAACGGATTCTGATTTGGTGATGAGAATTCAACGTCAAGGAGAGGTGCTCACTTGCAACCAATGCCCAGCGATGCAATTGAGCAATGTCTGGACACGAGTCGAAACCCGCAGCAAGAAGGCTCATCTAACTAGAATAACCCACCATTAAGCCATAAGTGCGCCGCGATGCTGACGGCGTAGCCAACCATGATGACTGGCATCCACTTTAAGTGACCAAAGAAGGTGTATTTACCATGCGCCGCGCCCATTAAGGCCACACCAGCAGCACTACCAATCGATAACAAGCTCCCCCCAACTCCAGCGGTTAAGGTGATCAGTAACCAGTTCCCCATCGACATTTGTGGCTCCATCGATAGCACAGCAAACATCACTGGAATGTTATCGACAATTGCAGATAAGATGCCCACCATAATGTTGGCAAAAATTGGGTCCCACTGGCTGTACATCAAAATCGAAGCCAGCTCTAAATACCCGAGTAAGCTCAAACCGCCCACACACATTACCACTCCGTAGAAGAAGAGTAATGTATCCCACTCTGCGTGAGACACTCTTCGAAATACATCAAACGGCACCACAGACCCGAGTCGTTTTAACGCACCTTCGTCATTATTGGCAATCGCTACTGCTTTTTTCTTCGCCAGTGAGTTGGGCAGAGTTTTACGCAAGAAGTATCCGAAGAACTGTAGGTAAGCGAGCCCCATCATCATCCCCATCACTGGAGGGAAGTGCAGCACAGCGTGGAAAGCCACTGCGGTCGCGATAGTCATGATAAATAACAACACAATCCGTCTTGCACCACGCTTGAGTTCAACGTGTTGATGTACCGTGTCGGGCTGGGTGGTGGGTACAAAGTAAGACATGATTACCGCAGGGACTACATAGTTCATTACGGAAGGGATAAATAACGGGAGGAATTCGCTGAAGCTAACATAGCCAGCCTGCCACACCATTAGGGTTGTGATGTCGCCAAATGGACTGAATGCGCCGCCAGCGTTGGCGGCAATAACGATATTCACACAAGCAAGGTTAACGAACTTAGGATTAGAACCCGCTACTTTAAGCACCACGGCGCACATCAGCAGAGCGGTGGTGAGGTTGTCGGCAATGGGAGAAATAAAAAACGCCAGAATGCCGGTTAACCAAAACAGCGAACGAAAATTAAAGCCTTTACCGACCATCCAGGCTTGCAGCGCATCAAACAGTCTTCGTTCTTCCATAGCGCTGATGTAGGTCATGGCGACGAGCAGGAAGAGTAGCAGCTCGGCATATTCCAATAAGTTGTGTTCGAGTGCTTGTTTCGCGACCTCAGTCAGATTGTGTTCTTGGTATGTGAAACCGATGATGATCCAAATCAGACCAGCAGCTAGCAGAACGGGTTTGGATTTTCGGAGTTTTAGATACTCTTCCATCATCACCACGATGTAGGCGACAACGAAAATGGTCAGTGATAAGTAGCCAGCAAATGAGCTAGTGAGCTTGAGTGGTTCTCCCAACTGAGAAGTGGCGGCACTTGCTACCGTAGAGAAAAACAGCAAAGAGAGGACAACAGAAAGCTGGATACCTAGCATGGATTACGCTCCAAAGTTAATAAGTTATTAACACGCGTAAAAGCGTAGACCTAAATAACCACATGGAGTGTGATTGATATCTTAATAATTCAACCGATTACAGGGGATGTAAGAGACTGTGATGCAAACGAAATATGCTCTTGCATGTAGAAGCGGATAAAGAAAAAGCCCTACCGGATTTAGGGCCGATAGAGCTTATTCTGTGTCGCCAATATTATGCAGCATTGCGATCAAACGTCATTGTTTGTTCTGCAGCACATATCTCAACAGGCCAGCCATAGGATTGGTATTCCATCGCAAGTTTGTCCGCAACTACGCGAGATACCGTGGCAGTGATCCACATGCCTTTACCCATTATCTGATATTTGAGTGTTCTCATTTCCATTTTTGTCACCATTTTCCTTCTATATTGGCTGCGCGAAGTCTATAGCACCTCTTGAAGCTGGAATTTCGAATCAAGCTCAAATCCTTTATAAAATGGCTCATGAATTCGGCTTGGATTAAAACTCAATCAGCAGAATGAAAACGGTTGCGCTTTGGAAGAAAAGTCATGATTTAAGTATCTGTATTATAATCAAATAAAATTTTAACTAAAAATTTATGTAAGAGATCTCTCACATTATTATCAGAGATCGACTACGCAGGTTCTTATCCGTTGGGCGCTGATTTTTGTGTCTCTTCTGTATGCTTTCAGTTACGCCATTGCAGCAAAATTTATTTAGTTTTGTATGTGAAATATGAGGATTTTGTCAGTTTATATTTCGATATCTAAACCATAGTCACAGTTTTATATGTTGCCTATCATCTTTAATTTAAACCGATACTCTGTTTGATTTTGGTCATTAACCTTCTTCTCATTGGTTTGCACTATCTATGCGTGTTCTGTTCCACATAAACTAGATGTATAGAGGTCCTTATGACTAATCCAACGAAAACCGATCGTAAAGTCACGATCGGCAGTTACATCGCACTCGCCTTCGCGGTTGTGTTTTTTTCCGGCTTAATGCAGTCAAATGAATGGTATGGCGTATTCGATTTTACGACGCTTAACGGTTCATTTGGTAAAGTCGCTTACGATGTGAGTGAATCCGCCGATGGTATCCAAGCAGCTACCACTTCTTTACGTGGTAAAGGCGGTAGCGGTGCTCGCGACGGTTTCATTTTTGCTTTGACACTTATTCCGACCGTGATGTTTGCTTTGGGTATGATCAACGTACTTGAGCACTACGGTGCACTGGATGCGGCTCGTAAACTGCTTACTCCACTACTTCGTCCTCTTATGGGTATTCCTGGTAACTCAGGCTTGGCACTGATCGCTTCTTTACAAAGTACCGATGCAGGTGCCGCGATGACACGTCAGCTTAAAGATGAAGGGCATCTAACCAAGCGCGAAACCGATGTCTTTACCATGTTCCAATTCACAGCAGGTGCGGCGATCGTTAACTTCTTCTCGTCTGGCGCTGTGCTATTTACTCTAACCGCAATGGACGGTTCTCTCGCGGTAACATCATCTATTGGTCTTGCTGTGGCGGTGATGTTCATCTTTAAGTTTGTCGGCGCGAACCTGTTCCGTATCTACCTCAATATTACTGAAGGTAAAGAAGACAAACCAAAATCAGACAAAGAACAAAAACTGGAAGAGGAAGTAGCATAATGAGCGAAGTAAAAGCAAAGAAACCAATGGTGACTGATATTTTCGTTGAAGGTGCTAAGAAAGGCTGGGTTATTGCGACCACCTCGACAGTGCCAAACGTTCTGATGGCGTTTGTAATCATCAAAGCATTGCAGATTACGGGTGCGTTGGATCTGATGGGCAGTGTGTTTGCTCCAATCATGGCGGTGTTTGGTTTGCCGGGTGAAGCAGCTGCAGTATTGATCGGTGCGTGGATGTCGATGGGCGGTGCAGTGGGTGTGGTCATCACGCTGTTTGACCAAGGTATCTTGAATGGCAATCATATTGCGATCTTAGCGCCAGCTATTTACTTGATGGGCTCACAGGTTCAATACATGGGTCGTATCATGGGACCAATTGGTACTGAAGGCCGTTACATTCCAGTGATGATCGCTATTTCAGTGTTGAATGCGTTTGGTGCGATGTTCCTAATGAACATTATTCTGTAGCCTAGCTTTTGAAGTTTCTTGGGCTTTAGAAAAAGGAAACCCCGTTTGGCTTTCACCAAACGGGGTCTATTCTTTTTGTAGCCATCCTGCTACTGCGCGTTACTTATCTTTCAATAGGTAACTGGTGCTCCCTGCATCGTTCCTTGACGTGGCTAAATCCTTTAACCTATCCAATCCATCGCCTTCCTAGCGGTGTCCTTGCAAACTCATCATCCTGATAAGTGACTCTATCCTAGAGCAATAACTTCCTTGCTGATAACTCATCCTAAGTCATCAAATCTTCATCCTGAAGATACCTAATCCATTAGGCTTTTTCCTGTTCCTGCCAACTCCCTGTCGACACGTATATTAAACACTCTGGAGGCTTCTCCCACAATCTACCTCAAGCAAATAATCTGAAGGCAAAGCTAAGAAAAACTGTGCGGACTCATACAAAACAAGGGCTTGGGTTTGTAATCTAGGATTTTTCTGCGAAGCTTGATTGTAATCTCTTACGTTTGTTGTGAGAGATCTCTTACACATGTACGGGCGTGAATGCTCTTTGTTTGCTGAATACAGATACGTTGAGATAGCCCCGCCGAATAAACTAACCAGTAGGAAATGATAATGGTTACAGCGTTATATGCTTCGTTGCTCACTTTGGTCATGTTATGGCTTTCTATTGAAGTGATTAAGCAAAGAAGAAAGAATCAAGTGGCACACGCAGATGGTGGTGTTGAATCGTTACAAGTGGCTCGTTCCGCTCAAAGTAATGCTATGGACTATATTCCGATTACTGTGATACTGATGGCGTTGCTCGAGTTCAACGGCGCCAATGTATGGCTGATCCACGTTATTGGTGTTGCTTTTGTTGCTGGTCGTATTATTCATGGGAAAAGCATCCTTGCTCGTAGTCTGAAGGGAAGAAAGCAAGGCATGTATTTGACCTTTGCCAGCATGGTGTCTTTAGTTGTTCTAAACTTGATTTATCTTCCTTTTGATAAGCTTATATAAGGACACGCATGGCGTTACGCCTCCCTCCACCATGGATGATTGTATTAACAGGGTTAGTGCTGAATATTCTGGCTATTGTTGTGTCGAGCCTAGTGCTCGACAAAATGGTGGTTGAACAAGCTCAGTATCGAGAGCGTCAACAGGGAAATATATACTCGATTCAGTTGGCTTGGAATACGATTGAAACCTTAGAACGTAAGCGTGAATCTATGTTGTTGCACATGGATATCAGTACCTCTTCAAATTCGGCGGTGACACCGGAATTAGAAGAAGCAATGCGTGGTCAGCTTGGTGCGTGGGTCAGTGGCAAAGTCCCAGAGATTACCGTCGAAAACCTTTCTCAGATCATGATGTTGATTAACCAAGCTCAGCAATCACAACGTACACGTATCGATGACTTCTACCTTGATAATCTAACCTTATCTGAACTCCTCCAAGCTCTTGAAGAGCAGATGACCCTCTATAAAAATATTGCGCTCTTTCTTCAGATCTTTGGCTTAGCATTGATCCTTGCGCGTGACCTGGCGAGACGAAATTAACCGTCGCATGCCTTAAGCCAGACCTGATGTCGAGTTATTGGCCCAGGTTAGGGTGCTGTTGCCCTTGGTACTTTGGAAGCTGGTCTTTAAGCTTTTTGAAGGTACTGAATGCGTTGTTAGCTGATAAGCGATTCATTAACCAGTCAGGCAAAATACCACCCGCATTCGCATATGCCGTATAGGTGATGTGGGTCAGGCCATTGGTTAGAGGCTGCAAAACCCATAGCGCATCGACCTCGTTGATTCGAATATACCCCGACTCTTTAGCCAAGTAATTAGATGCATCTTTAATGGTTAGGGTGAATTGACCGTCTTCTACTTCATATTTCGAATACGTCACCATATCTCGGTCTCGAGCAGGCCAAGGGGCTTTGAACTGGGTGTAGACGATATTCTCATTGTTAGATATTTGCATTAACACTTCACTGTGCGACACATTGTCGATCCAATTCGGTACGTTATCGCTGTCTTCCAACAATAAGAGAAAGCCTGAATAGCTGGTTTCGACCTGCATTTGCGCTCGAACTTCAACAAGACCATTTCCGTGATTACGCTTATGTATAGTGATGCCCCCATCACTTTTAACGAATTGCCACGGAGTCGCATAAGAGAGGGTTGAAAACAGGCAGAGTCCAAGTACCAAAATCCTAGGTAATATCATTATTTTTCCATGAAATGAAAAGCTTATCTGCCATGAGTATAGAATAAAAATAGGTTGGATTCGCGTCGTAAGATGCTGCGTATTGAATATGGTTACTATGATATTGGGAAAAACGGAAGACAGAGGGTCTTCCGTTTATAGAAGGGAGGGCAGTGGCAATTTATCTAGAGCTTATAGGCTTCGACAGTTTTGATTGTCGTCCAGTTGTTGTTGGCGTCTTGGATGAACTCTTGTGTGTTCTCCAACCAACGTTTTTGCACTGACTTGTCTAAGTTCAGGTACAACTTTCCATCTTCTACTTTCCAAGCTAAAGGGTCGGTTTCGAACTTCTTACCCATTGCCACACCAAAGGCGCAGTAACCACCGTACTGAGGCGCATAGGCTTGTGGATCTTCGCGGAATTGGTCTCGGTTTTCACTGCTTACAAACTGATAAATGGCATTTTTGTACGTAGCTGTGAACTCTGGCGTGCCTTTCACTGGCCCTTTACTGTCGAAATAAGCAACCGGGTCGTAGCCTTTAATCGCGAGGTCGTTACTATCAACGCTCATATCAAGGTCAGCTGCCATTAGTGAAAAGCTCGCGCCTAGTAACGCGGCTGTAAGAGTGATTTTTTGACTGGTCGATTTTAAATGTGACATATCAAGTTCCTTGTCAGTATTAGTTAACTTGTATGAAATAAATTAGCCGACTAGTCCGGTCTATAGAGGGACAAAAGAACTAAAAAGTAAGCGAATCGTTCGGAGGATGCATGGATCTGCTGTCACAACTAATGGAACATTTCTCGATACGCACCGGTGTTTTCTATTCTGGGAACTTGTGTGGGGTATCGTCATTCAATGCGCAACAGGGTAAAGAAGGGCACCTTCATGTATTGAGTGCCGGTGAGTTGACTCTATCGAGTTCTAGTATGGAACACAGGAAGCTCTCTCAGCCTTGTATCGTCTACTTACCCAATAGCACACCACACGCGATTGAAGGGGTTGGAGACGGTGCAGAAGTTGTGTGTGCGAGTGTGGAATATCGTTCAGGGCAAATGAATCCGTTATTGTCTGCACTTCCAGACGTGATCGTGATTCCGTTTGAAGACGCGCCTAACCTGATGCCGGTGATTGAGGTTCTGTTTCGAGAATCGAACCAAGAGTCATCAGGCCAGCAATACTTAATGGATAAGTTGAGTGACGCGCTAATGGCTTTGATTTTCCGCCATCTCATTGAACAACAGCAAATCGATCAAGGCGTATTTTCTGCGCTTGCTCACCCACGACTTGCTCCAGTAGTGACCGCCATTCACCTAATGCCAGCTCGACACTTTTCGATAGCGAAAATGGCTTCATTGGCGGCGATGTCTCGAACTCAGTTCATCGAAGCATTTAAGCGCGAGGTGGGCGAAACTCCGGGTGATTATGTCCAAAAGTGGCGTGTGTCTGTGGCTCAATCGTTGCTGTTGCAAAACAAGCCCATCAACTGGGTCGCGGATGAAGTGGGGTACAACAGTTACTCTGGCTTCTCTCGTGCGTTTCAGCAAGTAACCGGAATGTCGCCGCGTTTATGGCTAAAGCAAAATGTAACGTGAAGCGCTTGCTACCCTACCTGCAATATGGCTATTAGCATGAGACTGGCCTATGTTTTAGCGGAAATTGAGCGTAGTTTGTTCATTTCTCGAATGACGGTGTAAAAAGGTGGACTTTATAAGCTCGTTGTAACATCCTGCCCGTCCTATTTTATCAGACATCAATGAGACGAAGTGCCTGCTGAACATTATTCAGCCTCCCGTATCTCATTAAAGCACTAAGGAGTTCCACTTGAACCTATTTGTAAGAGACCTTACCGTTATCGATTCTTCATACATCTGTGAACACAGAGGGGTCGTAGGAGATAGTTGGATTTTAGATGTCACCATGTCTGGTGAACTGAACGAAATGAGCATGGTGCTGGACTTTAGCCGAGTCAAAAAACAGATCAAAAACCTTGTTGATCAGCATGTTGATCACCGCTTACTGCTGCCAATGAAAAACGCTGCGATCGTGCATCAAGCAAGTAAACCGGGCTACGCTAAAGTGGATGTGCTGCGTGGTGACAAGAGCCTACATCTGCACTGCCCTGATGAGGCCTACTGTTTGATTGATGCTGAAGCGATCACCATTGAGAGCGTGACCGCACACGTTTATGACATTCTTCGCGACAACCTACCAAGTAACGTCACAGGGCTAGAGATCACTCTACGTCATGAGAATATTAATGGTGCGTTCTACCACTATACCCATGGTTTGAAAAAGCACGATGGTAACTGTCAGCGCATCGCGCATGGCCACCGTTCTCCGGTTGAAATTGTGGTTGATGGCCAGCGTGATGAACAACGTGAACTAGCGTTTGCTAAGCGCTGGGAAGACATCTACCTAGGTTCTAAAGAAGACCAAGTTTCTGTTTCTTCTTTGAACCTAAGTGAGCACGCCAAGAGCGCGAATGACGAAAGCCACTATGGTTTCCGTTATACGGCGCCACAAGGTGAATTTGAGCTAGCGATCGCTAAGAGTGAAACAGAGATCTTGCCAACGGATACTACAGTGGAACTATTGGCAGGCTATATCGCCGATCAAGTTGCCCCAAGTTTGGCAGAAAACCAGTCACTACAAATTGTGGCTTATGAAGGCGTAGGTAAAGGCGCGATGGCGTTCCGATAACACTCCAGAGAGTGACAGATTCTCGTTACTGACATGATGAAATAAAGGCAAGATAACTCGTTATCTTGCCTTTATTTTTTGTGGCTCTTTAAATCTGATTTAGCGGATAGTTTTCGGCATAAACACGCCCTAGCGAAGTAGCACGCGTCGCAGTGGTGTTTTCTCGATCCCAGCAACCAACCCGAAGCTCAACAATACGGTGCCAAAAAATACCGTAACGTCTTTTGCCAATTCCGTAATGCCTAAAACTCCACAGACATTGAACAACACGATAATGATCAGCAAATGGCTGACGTAGATACCCAGCATGCGATTTGAAATGGCGCGAACCCAAGCGTAGTTACCCATGTTTGGATTTGCTAAAAGCCACATAAACGTGCCCATCCCCCATAGCGCCGTGCCAAACAAGAAATCATTCATGTTGAATCCGACGTCGAACGTGGTGAGCCATGCCGCCTCAGCAAAGTGAATCAACATGCCTAACACTAATAACCCCAACGCTTTAGTTGATGACACCTTCCATTGATGCTGACGAATAAGGAAACCCAAGGTGACCATCAATGTGCTGAAGAACGGGCCGTTACGGGTAAAGAAAGGTGCTTCCAGTCCAGTCAGGCTTGTATAACTTCCCGCTAAAACACCGTAGATGTAGAGTGCAATTGCGAGAGGCAATAAAAGTCTATCGAGCTTCATCTCAACCATCAAAGCGATGATCAAAACCGCGAACACTAAAGCTGGGATAAACCATAAATGCACCAATCCGCCCTCTAAGAAAGAGTTGAGCGGTGTGCTCATCAGAAAGCCCCAGTAACCTTGACGTTCACCTAGATAACCGAGCTCTTCAACTCTAGCGAGGTTGAATGGCATCACTAAGCAAATTATGCTCCATGCCAACCAAACCTTAAGCAGTGGTTTAGAGTAATTAATGACGGTTTGCCACGGGGAGGCAGTCAGCTTGGGCTGAATCAGATAACCTGAAATTAGAAAGAACAGAGGTACTGCAAAGCGCGCGGCTTGATTAAGAATGTAACCAATCCATGGCACGTCATTGATTTGCCAATAAGTAAGGGCCATTTGGCCATGTAAGCCAATGATCGCCAAGATAGCAATCACTCGACCCAACTCGATACTGGCGATGCGTTGTGAAGGCGTATTTTGAACGGAAGACATATCAGATCTCTAAGAAAGTTTTCGTAGAATCTAGCAGCCTTTCTGTTGAGCCCGTTAGCGTTAAATCAAGGGTTTCGGCCTTTATATGACGGCTTGTATTGATTTTTTGAAGCCTGTCGCAGCTATATTAAATCCATTGCAGTAAGTGCAAAAATACCAAGCGTACAAGTGATAAGCGAACCTATAGTGGTCAGCGCGATAATATTGGCAGCAAGCGTTGCATTTCCGCCCATTGCTCTTGCCATTACATAACTTGCAGCAGCGGTAGGTGCTGCGCTCATCAAGAAGATCAGACCAAGATCGAGTCCTTCAAAGCCGAAGGCCAATGCCGCCAATGTGATAAGTAACGGCGAGGCAATTAACCGGTAACTTGAGGAAAACCAAGTCGCGAGTTTCTCTTGTTTGAGAGAGCTGATATCCAATGAACCACCTGTACAAAGTAAAGCCAAAGGTAATGTCATTTTTGCCAAGTATTGCCCAGCGTCAGTGACCATCTTAGGGATTGGAATAGACAAAGCGTAACAGAAAACACCGAGGAAAATGGCGATAATCAGAGGGTTCTTGGTTATCGATTTGGCGATAGCTTGAATGGCTTTATCGCCGGTGTCTGTGCCTTTAGGAGTTAGGGCAATCACCGCTTGAATGTTGTAGAGCACTGTAATGGATGCAACATAGATAGCGGCCAGTGCCACGCCTTGGTTGCCATAGATATTGGCGACATACGCTAGACCTATGATGCCCGTATTCGCCCGAAAGCCACCTTGGATGATGACGCCTTGGTCCTTCGAATCTCTAAACAACAGCTTGGTCGAGAGGGTAGCAATCAAGAAAAAAGCGAAATTAGCGGCTAAAGCAAATAACACTAAGGTGCTGCTTGCAGAGAAGTCATGTTCGGACTGAACAATACTCAAGAACAGCATTGCAGGTAAGGTGATTTGAAAAACAATTTTAGAGGCGACATCAATGAAGTTGTCATTGATTAAGCCAATTCGCTTGAGCATCACACCAAGAAACAACATCAAACAAATAGGGCCTGTTACTGACGCCGAAAACGCAAACTGTTCCCAAAGTGTGTTCATTATTTTTCCTTAAATTTAGCCAACTTCAATATCCTTTGAATACTGTCGCATTTTTCCATAATTCTTTGAGAAGAGAAATTGAATCCCAATAGATAAGTAAAAATCTTTGAAAAAAAGAACGAACGTGCTAAAAATAACGTATCAGATTTATCCTTGGTGAATAATGAGTAAAGGAAAGATAACCAAAGAGTATATTTTGAGTCATGCATTCGCACTTGCGAGTGAAAACGGGCTTGAGAGTTTGACGATTGGCGAATTAGCCAAACAGTGTGGCATGTCTAAGAGTGGCCTGTTTGCGCACTTCAACTCTAAGGAGAACCTGCAGCTCTCTGTACTCGAATATTCCAACGCTATATTCACTGAGCGGGTCATCATTCCAGCAAGAGAGCTTGGTGATGCTGACATTGAAGCTAAGTTAAAACAGTTGCTCGATAACTGGCTGGGTTGGAACCATTCGTTTCAAGGTAGCTGCATGTTTATTGATGCGTGGAAAGATGCTGGTAGTGAAACGTCTGTGATTCAGAAAGCGCTCCAGAAAACCATTTCGGTTTGGATTGACTACTTGACGATTCAGGTAGCAAAAGCGGTTGAGAGTCAGCAGTTCAGATCCGACTTAGATCCAAAACAGGCAACTTTTGAGCTATATGGTCTCTATCTGAGCGCGAACTTGTTTTACTCGTTACGAGGCCAACAAGCGAGCCACACGCATTTTTGGAGCGGTGTAGAGCGCTTGATCGCTAGCTGGAAAGCGGCTTAACTCGCGTCTAACAATTTTAAGAGAAGTGGCGGCAAGCACGTGTACACAGCCTTGCCCCATTTTTTATACCAATAAATAGCACGGTCGTTCGTTTTTCTGGCCGAGCTCGATCCGCCAATGAAGATGGCGATACAAGGAATGGTCATGAGTGACAAAATCTACTTTAATACATCGAACAAATTCAGCTTCAAGCGCAGCCTGATTGGTGCAACAACCAACCTGCACTACATCTTAGCGCCGAGCCATGCAAAGAAAACAGCGCGTAAGTTATTGCTCACGCCAATGCGTACCGAGCAGAAAAATGCTGATCCACAAGGGTTGATCAAGAGCGAAATTAAAGGCCGTGATGGCGTTCTAAAAACTTACTCTCTAGGTACTGGGCCAGTTTGGGTATTAACTCATGGTTGGTCAGGGACTGCGAGTCAGTTCTTTCCTTTGATGGAACACATCGCAGCTAAAGGTTTTACCGCTTTGGCTTACGATCACCCGGCGCATGGCGGTAGCGATGGCGTGCATGGTCATATTCCGGCGTTTGTGAACGGCCTTGAGGCGATTCTTGACTCGGTGGGTGAAGTGGCAGGCTTAGTTGGTCACAGCATGGGTACCGCTTCTGCGTTGGAATGTAAGCACGTTAAATTGGAAAACAAACCATTGTTGCTGATTGCACCTGTATTGGATTACCTCGATAACCTGTTCGGCAGCGTTGCTCGTTCAGGGTACTCAATGAAGTTGTTTGAGGCGGTAGTGGGAGAAGTAGAAGAACAGTTTAATTACCCAATCCAGTCTGTCGATCCCTATGGCAAGCTCGCGCTTCGTCAGTCTCAGACAATCATTGTGCATGATGAGCAAGACAAGTTTACTAAGTTTGATGTGTCACAGCGTGCAGCGAATGAAATGGATCGCGTTACCTTGATTGCTACTCAAGGGCAGGGCCATGGTCGAGTGATGAAGTGTCCTCAGGTATTTGAGAGTTTTGATACCTTGATTAGCTAGGTTCAGAAAAAACAACAAAAAGGCCAACCAGATATTTCTGGTTGGCCTTTGCTTTTAGGATTTTAGTAAGTATTTAGCTTACACCTATTTTTAGTTAGCGCAGTTTGCTGGGCCAATCTCTTTCCACACGCCCCATTGGCCTGTTGTTGTTGGATCTTCACCTGTTGTCCACCATTTCGCTTCCCAAACCTTACCGCCTTGAGTCACTTGGTCGCCACCAGTGTAGACTGCACTTGAATCCCAAGCATTAGTACATGTGCCACCACCTGTGGTTTTCTTAAGAACCTTCACTGATGCAGCCGCGACTGATGTATCTGTACCATCATTCACTGTCACTGAGAAGTTCAGTACCGTATCTTGCGTGTATTCCGCTGCGACAAAGCTTACCGAAGCACCTTGTACTGTTGCGTTGATACCTGCTGGTACATCCCACGTGAAGGTTAATGTGTCTTGATCCGCATCGCTAGACGCTGACGCATCAACCACAACAACATCACCTGCATTGACTTCAGTCGGAGCCGTAACCACTGCTACCGGAGCTGTGTTTACTGGGCCTGTGTCTTTAGGGTTGACCGTTACAACAACTGTGTCTGTTGACGTTGCGCCTTCGTTGTCTGTTACAGTTAGGCTGAATGTTAGAGTCTCTTGCTGTGCGACTTCCACAACATCGAAGCTTGCGACAGCTGCATTAGCATTAGCCAGTGTTACGGCTGGACCGCTCACTTGTGACCAAGCGTAGCTCGCGATTGTACCATCGCTGTCTTTTGAAGCACTGCCATCTAGAGAAACAGAAGCGGGGCCTTCAACGGATTGGTCGGCACCTGCTGCTGCAGTTGGTTTGCGGTTTACAGGATCGGTGGTGCCACCTGCTAGGCCTTCATGCATTGCATTCAGGATATCACCGTTATCTGCATCAATTTCCCAAGAGAATAGACCTGCAAGACCAAGGCTACGCACGTATGCGCCTTTTGCTTTTACAGAGCGGTCATCATCAAATGTGATCAGCTGACCTGAAGTGCGGTTCCAAACGTAAGGCGCTTCTGCCATTTCGTCGTAGCCGTATTCGAAGCCATTGATACCTTGGTTATTCGCACCAAGCATGTTCGCCTTAATACCTTTGTAGTCGATAACGCCATCTTCCCAGACACCTTGTGCAGAGCTGCCTTTCAGTTTGCCGTTACCAACCCCTGTCATAGGGTCGCTAGGATCTGATAGTGATGATGGTAATACGCCTTCCCAACCACGACCGTACATCGCGGTACCAACAACAAGCTTGTTGGCTGGAACACCTTGCTCAAGAAGCAATTGGATGCCGTTGTCTGTGGTGTAGGCAGGGCCTGTGTATGGTTCGCCGTTTTCATCAAGTCCTGTGCCATCACATTGACCAGGGCGCATGAAGTTACCGCAGTTCAAGGCGGTTTGGTGACCTAACACGTTGTTCCAACCGCCGTAGAAGTCGTAAGTCATTGCGAAGATGTAATCCATGTACTGGATAGCATCGCCGTAGTCCACGTCTTCAATCTTATCGTGACCAACCCCGATCGCTGATGTGAGTTCGTAAGTACGACCATTTTCAGCTTCTAGTTCATCTAGCATCACGCGTAGTTCTGCCATTAGTGCAATGTAAGCCGGGCCATCATTTACAGGGTCACCTAGATCTGGTGCAGCACCGCCACCACCAGGGAATTCCCAGTCGATATCCACACCGTCGTAGAATTTCCATGTGTTAAGGAATTTCTTAACCGATGCGACAAAGGTGTCACGGTTTGCTTTGGTGGTGAAATCGAAGAATGGGTCAGACAGCGTCCAACCACCAATCGATGGGATGATCTTCAAATCAGGATTACGCTGTTTGAGCGCCATCATCATTGCGTAGTTACCCTTGATCGGTGAGCTGTATTCGTGGCCCGCTTGAGGGAAACTCTTCTGGAAAGCAGCCCATGGGTCATGAATCACCACTTCGTAATCATTAACACCCTGACAAGCTGTCATTAGGGCGTTGTAGCTGTTTCCACCTACCGATTTTACTGATTCGTTAGGACCACAAATTGGGATGAAGCCGTAAAGGATGTGGGTCAAGTTATCAGCGGGTAGGTTATCAACCGTGTAGTCACGACCGTAAATACCCCACTCAACAAAGTAAGTACCCACTACCGTGTTTGGGTCTGTGTTGTATGATTTGTTGTTTGGATCCACATTCATCGCAAGTGGCGCTAAGTGGGAGCCATCGGTATCAGCGATCGTGATTTTAGCGGGTGCGCTCTTGCTACAACCAGTTTCGTCACACGCTTCAATTTCCATATCGAATAAGCCGCCTTGGCCGTATTCGAATGAAGCCGTGGTTTGGCTGCCAGTGATTGGGCCTGTGGCTACTTTAACGCCATCAAAGTAGATGTTGTACGTGTTTCCTGACGTTCCACTCCATTGGTTGAACTTAACGTCGACTTTTGCTTTGTCGTGATATTTAACCATCTGGTTATAGCCAGAGGTGGTTTCCATCGCGAGTTCGATTTTTGAAAATTGTAGGTTGTTGGAACCGTACATGTCGATGCTAGGTGCTGTCGGAGCAGCTAACGCTGTACCAGATAGCGCTAGAGCAATGCTTGCAGCACAGGTATTTATACGAATCATACTATTTCTCTCATTCCTTGAATGTTACGAGAACCAAATGGCCCCATAAGTTGCTCCGATCAGTTTTGAAGGAGCTTCCCCGTCAGTATTCGAGAGAGTTTTAATTTCATAACTGAAAATAAATCTGTTTTCGATGGACAACTAAGAAATTGTATCTTGTTACAAATTTGTTGCTTAATGAGTGAGAGGTTGAGTCCATGTTTTATAAAATGAAATATCGACTAGCATGAAAATCTCATATGTGAAATTTCACGACATGAAGTTATGTAAAGTTGCGGCAGGCTGCATGAAAATATTGTTTAGTTGAAGCAATATCACAAAGTAGTGGCGGCTAGGCAGGGGGGGGCTTTAAGCGTGTTGGTGGAGTGATTTTGGCGATTGAAGGCTATCTTTTGAATTGCTCAGCTAATGAAGCTCTTCTTTGTTGCATGACGCTGTGATTATCCCCGGTAGCGGTATGTTCAAAGCCTTCTTTAATAAATTGCTGGGCAGGTGTGCTTGGCTCCAGTCGTTTTAGGCGAGGTGAATCGTAGGTACCACTGATGGTGTAAACCCTTGGTCCAGAGCCTGTATTTATCGTGACGATTTTACCGTCAAACTCAAACGAAGTGGTAATAAGGCGATGATTGATCATTACCCCTTTTTCAGAAAGAGTCAGGATATCGGTATTGTATGGTGGGGCGCCAATCTCAATCCAAGTACCATGCACATTGCTTGGACTGACGGACTTTTGATGAGCTTGATAAGCAAAATAACCAGCGGTGACGGCAATCATAAAACCTGCTAATAGAAAGCCGTAGAGTAGTGAATTGGCAAATATATCTCTGCTTTTAGTGGGCTTTTTTGCCATTATCTCTTCATTTTTTTGCTTGTACCGTCTTTGAGTCTATAAATTAAAATCTTTGTTTGCAAAGATCGTTAGAAGAGTTAGAAGCAAGATCCAATGTTACGATAAATAGACTTGCTTTGATGTTTTTTCGAGTATTGCTATCAATATTTATGTCATCAATGAAAGTTGCTGTCAGTAAATCTTAAGTTATGCGTATTTATTTCTTGTAGGAAAGTCGCGAATTGGTTAAAACAATTATCACCTAAGTTTACAGGTAGGCTTATTCGTTGAGCCCAATAACTGCAATTTTAAGATAACAAGGAAGTACAATGATTAAAGAAAACACATACTTTGAAGGTGGCGTTAAATCGTTAGCGTTTAATCAATCTGGCGCTGATGTGAGTGTTGGTGTGATGGCGGCTGGCGAATATACCTTCGGTACGGCTGCTCCTGAAAAGATGACCGTGGTTAAAGGCGCTCTGATTGTAAAGCGTGTTGGCGATGACGACTGGGCTACATACCAATCTGGTGAGTCTTTTGACGTTGCGGGCGATTCTTCTTTCGACTTGCAAGTAAAAGAAGCAACAGCTTATTTGTGTGAGTACCTATAAGAGGCCTGAAATTTACTTCTGCTTAATAAGAAAAAACCACGCTCTAGTAGCGTGGTGAATAAGTGATAATAACCGGCAGTGGATAGTGTCACTTGTTTTACAGTCATCAAATGGACGACCAAATTCGTTGTCCGTTGCTCAATCTCTTCAGTACTTTTTTCAAAGCCCAAAGCCCAAGCATTAGTAAGTGTCGAAAACGCCGCTGTTGTAGTCCTGAATAGTTTGTCCAATCTCTTCCATCGAGTTCATGACGAACGGGCCATAATGTACAACTGGCTCATTAATCGGTTGGCCAGCAAAAATCAACACCCCTGAATCTTCTAAGCTCCTCAAAGAAAGTAGTTCAGCGTTGGTCAGTAATGCAAGTTGACCTTGGTTGATGACCTTACCACCGATCTGAATGCTGCCTCGGTACACGTAAACCATGGTATTGTGCGTAGCCTCTGTGCCTAAGGAAACTTCTTGGCCTGAACGAGAACGCCAGTCTGCGACGCTTAATGGCACACCTGTCTTTTGCAGTGGACCTTGTGCTCGTAAAGTTGCTGAGTCAGCTTGTTTATGTAATTCAAACCCACCGGCAATGACTCGTAATAAACCGCCTTTTTCACTTTGATGCTCAGCAATACTTTGACTTTGGAAGTCATGGTACTGCGCAGGCTGCATTTTGTGTGTTGATGGTTGGTTTATCCAAATCTGAAAACCATGAAGTGCACCTTCCTCCATCATCGGCATTTCACTGTGAATAACCCCACGACCAGCCGCCATCCATTGCGCACCACCGCTACGAAGTTCTCCAATATTTCCCATGTGATCTTTATGTTGGAAGTGACCTTGCAGCATATAGGTTAGCGTCTCTATCCCACGGTGAGGGTGAGGAGGAAAGCCGCCAACATAGTCTTTGCTTTCATCCGATTTGAGTTCATCAATCATTAAAAATGGAGAGAAGCGTTTGTTGTTAAAACCAGCAACTCTTTGGATTTTAACTCCATCGCCATCAGACGTGGCATGGGCTGAGATTACATGATCTACGGTTCTTACATTCGACATATTGAAACCCTCATAAGTTTGAATAGGGCTAGTGTATGGAATTAAATTTATAAAGAAGATGGTGCTGCGTTGAGTGACTTATTCGAAAATTTTGAACAGGTAACAATATGAAATTAAGTCTATACTCAATATAAGTTAGACCGCCAAGGAGGCCGCTATGGCAGTACAACAAAAACATGGCGAAAGGCATGGTCGAATGGGCTTTGAGAATGACTTTACGACAGAACAAGGTCAGCGCTTTACTGAGGTTGCGAATAACGCGGTGAAACGTCGCATCAAAAAGCGCGAAGTGGAAGCGCCTTTTGTGCATTCGGCAAAGGAATCTGCGCTGAAAACCGTCACAAGATCTAAGTGGGAAAACCGAAGCCGAGTTAGGCAAGTGGTTTGGATTATTGTTATTGGTCTTGTCAGCCTATGGGCGATGTATATGGTTGGCTAACGTTGGCGAGTCTTTAACAAAGTAACATTGTTTCCCTTTATTCCTGCTTCAAGCCCCTGTTCAATTTTAGTCGAGTCAGGTTTATCCATCGGACACTCCTCTATTAACGTAGAAACAGGGTTGTCATGATAATAAGCGTAACGGTTCTTGCCTGAATGTTTCGCTATATACATGGCTTTGTCGGCACATCTTGTCAATTCATGTAAATCTTGAGCATCTTGCGGATACAGTGATACACCGACGCTGAGAGTCAGCTCTTTTATTCTCTCGTTGGTCTGGCAACCGCTCTCAAACAATCCACAGATCCTGTCTAGAATACCATCGAGATCTTTTTGGGTGGGAATATCGTAGAGCATCAGCACAAACTCATCGCCTGCAAAACGCGCAATTGAATAGTCGTATTCGTGACTTTTTCGATCTCGAGTTCGAATATTGTTGCTCAAGCGATTCGCAAAGTGCTGCAGGACACTATCGCCGACATCGTGACCATAACTGTCGTTGATGCCTTTGAAATCATCAATATCTAAGAAGACCAAGGCGGTAAGTGATCGCTCACTATCGACAGTGGCAAGCTTTTCGATAGCCCAACGTTCAAAGCTCCATCGGTTGGCAAGCCCTGTGAGTTGGTCTCGATAAGCTAAGTCCTCAATCCCTTCTTTATACAAACGCTGAATGTAGCTTACTGCTTTGGTGTAGTAGTAAGCGGAGGTATGACACACCAAGCTCATGGTAAACAAGCTAAGAATAAAGCGATGTGTGCTGTTAAAAGGTAGAGAAAAATTATTGGGTAATGCAGTGATTAGCGTGCTTATGAATAGGCAAAAAGAGGTGCTTAGGATGACGCCAATTCTAAAATCGTTGATGAAGATTACGGCTGCTAAAATCGGGTAAAGCCAAAGTATGCGATCGGGAATGGCATAGCTGTATAAAAACAGGATGACACCTTGCACAAGCAGTACACAGCTAAGAATTAACTCTGAATACTCAGGATTGAAGACCTTTCTTACATAAATCGCATTGGCGATAGCGATAAAAGCAAAACATAGCTCGAACATTGATAGGGTGTAGTGCTGCCCCTGAAAGTAAGCCCATGTGTAAAAGATAAAGAGTGCGGCTGCAGTCATTGAAAAGGAGTAGACGATTTTTTGTTTTCGGGTAGAGCGGATATCCGCCATCTCTTCAAGGTGCCTTCCTACAAGCCTGTTCATGTGATTTGTGCCACTAATTTTGATAATGGTATTAATACTAGATTAAATAATGGGCTACGAAGAGCCTTAGCTGACCATTTAATGTGACTATTATCAAGATTTCATATGAAAGGTTAATTAACGCATTCTAAATGGTGATAGATATCACTAATGGTGCAGCTCGCCAAAAGCAAGCGGACGATTATGTGCTTGCTTTCCAAAGATTTACTCCACATAGTTCTTTTGCCATCAGATTAAAGAGAGACCATTTATGTTAATTACGTTCAGTTGTAAGGCACACGCTAGCGTCACGATGTTTGGTGAAGTCGGCCTTCAGTTTATCAAAATGCTTGGACATAGTGGTGCGATCCCGGGAGCGATTGATGCTTCAGAGGTTCCTCAAGCGTTGAATAATTTGCGCACCGCGATCGCTGCGGAGCAAAGCCAAGCTCTAGATCAAGATGATATCGATGATGACAACGAAGATGAGGTTGTTGAAGCGCCAGTAAACATCGGTAGTCGAGCTTTTCCATTGGTGGAGCTATTGAAAGCGGCTATTAAAGAAGAATGTGAAGTGATGTGGGAAGACGGTAGCGGCAAGCGTTTGTAGAGGTCTTTACACCACATTTTGTGAATCAGTTTCTGTGTCGAGAGCAAAGTGTGTTTTGCAAATAAGAACAAGCCAATAAGATATTGGCTTGTTCATATTATCTAACTAATGGATTTACTGGAGCCTATGTAGGCAGTCAGGCAATCCATAAAGCTTTAATGGCTATGGTGTTAGCATATTATTTAGAATGAACTGTTTCGTCGCCTCGTCAAAAACATAAGCCTCGCTACCGGTTTCTGAAATCCCTTTGTAAGTAATACGCACAAAACCATCTATGGCAGAAAGGTAAGCTGAGTTATCTTGCTTCTGGTAGTTTGACCATGTGGCTTGTGAGTGGAGTGATTCAGGAATCGTCACCTGACGTAAAACCTCACCGTTTAAAGAAATGTCTTTCCATAAACCGAGCGTTGGATATCTTGAAAATTGAGTGTTTCCTTCCGATGCTCTTGAATAATAAACAACGGTTCCGTTAGAAAGAAGCTGTGCAAATACCTCAGCATTTTCTAGGCCTGCCATCGGGATTAAATCATCATGATTGTTAGACGCTGTTTCATGACGATCTGACTCATCGTCAGCAATGGTCGATGCTAAAGTTGTAAGCCATGTATCTGTAACGCCGCCATTCTTGAAAGCGCTTATTCCGTTACACGAGTTATTGAGCGCTTTATAACGATCTGGAGTATCTTCTGCACACCAATCCCCCTTGTAGTAGTAATAAATGTTGTCGTAGACATTTTCCACAGACAGCTTGTATGCTGTGGTGTTATTAGGGAACATTAAGCTTGCTGGCATAAGGTTAGACCAAACATTCGCATCATCAGTTTGATCCATGATAGAACGAACATTAAGACCACTGATATCCAACTGCTTAGCATTAGCAATTTCATCAAAAACTGAACTGTTAGTTTTTAGGGTTACACTGCCGTCTTTATTCGACGTAATACTAGCTAAGGTATAATCAATTGCTACCCAACCGTTTTTGTCGAGTACCATACTACTTTCGTCTGGAGTTTTTTCAAACTCAACAAATTGCTCTGTATCGTAGTCATAGATGAAATTAGTCTCAGTAACAGAGTTATCTGAAGATGCTTTTAGTGTCCCATATGAAATCACTAAGTCTGTACCGGACTCTTTTGCACCATCAAACCAATTGATGCCATCCGTTTTAATGAGCTTCGCAAGGTCGGCTTTCTTAGAGCCTTTATTTGCCTCGTTTTCTTTAATTTTATCTTCAAGATTAGAGTCATCAATGGCGATGTGATCGCGATTAATGCTGCCAGCAATGTCGCTCGGGTTGAAGTTCTCTCCCGCTGCTTCAATATTTTTGACGACTTCATCTAGGACTCGAGTCACTTCTTCATTGATCAACGCCGTGAGCGCTTCTACAGAAATACCAGCACCCGCTGCAGTTTCTGATAGGGCGTCAGTATTCTCTGCCATGACCGATGCGGTGACTTGAGCAACGCGGTGTAGGTTCTCAAAAGCTGCTTTTTGTGAGTCTGCTAGATTGTCGTTATTTTTGGCCTCAATGTAATCTTGAGTTAAGTCGAGCGTTGTACCTAACTTCTCTTGAATAGTTGCTTTGGCCTCATCTAATGATGCGCCACTTTCAATTTCATTTTGTATAAGTGTGGTTAACGGGCTAATAAACTCTGATTGTGGTGGAGCCGTTAAGCGGTAACTTTTGTTCAACACAACTCCTGGGTTATCAGTGTCGATGGTTTGTCCTGCTACAACTTCAATCAACAGAGTGCTCTGTTCTAGTTGCTCTTGAGTTAAGTTCTCAATGGTAAATTCACCATTGTCGCCGGTTACTGCATTTGGCTCATCCTTATCACACACTTTATTGCTGTTTAGATCCAAGCATGCATTAGCACCTACCAGATAGCCATCTGCGGCTTTGGCGGTAAGAGATGCTGTTGTTGCCGTTGAACCACCCGTATCAGTTGTGGAGCTATCCGAACTGTCGCTACCACATCCTGCTATCCCTAGGGCTATTGCCACTGCTAACAGTGAACGTTGACCATTCATGTTAGTTCTCCTTTATTAAGTTATTGATAAAAGTCTTTGACTCAGGAATCAATTGGCGGAATGTCATTGATAAATATGACTATTTATAAATCGAGTGCCATTGATGTGGAATGTATCAAATAGGGATTTCTCGGAAACCGCAGGAGTTTTTATTCTAGAGTTGCATCAAATTTGTATATTTTTATATGCGAGTCATGTCTCTAGTGAATGGTTGGTGTTTGTAATTGATATTATTACCAGTTAATGAGTATTACTCAGGGGGAACTGATGATATGCGGTATTGGGCATATTTGAGTTATTAAAGTAAACTGGAACAATAAGTTACATTTATAAAAACACATTA
Source organism: Vibrio sp. Makdt (assembly GCF_027587015.1). Taxonomy (NCBI): domain Bacteria; kingdom Pseudomonadati; phylum Pseudomonadota; class Gammaproteobacteria; order Vibrionales; family Vibrionaceae; genus Vibrio; species Vibrio sp. Makdt. Next base: position 235,631 of record NZ_JAPPTH010000001.1, on the reverse strand, counting down.
AACTAAGGATATTTGATGAGTTTCTATTCCCAAAGTCGTGGCCGTGCCTTTTTATTTAGCACTCTTTCGTTAGCGGTTGTATCAACGCCTAGTGTTGCCGATATGTCGACAACGCCTGTCATTGGTGGCGTATTCAGTTCAAGTGAGGTTTTGAAAAATCAGGTGCTTTCAAGCCTGAGTTACTCGGCCACACTAACTCGCGATGCAGCGATCTTTACTATTGCGGGCGTAACGCTTGATGCGTACATTCTCGCACTGCCTTTAGATGCTAAAACGAAAGCGCGGGTGATCGCTCAGTTGTCTAACCCGACTTATTCCATTCCTTTGGGCTACTTTCTCTATAGTTACTACGATCGCTATTCGGGCTTGGGTAGTGAAGATGTATTTAAAGCATACCTATCGACAATCTACGATGATGAGGTATTAAGAGGTTTTGAACATAGCCTCTATTATGTGGGTGCTGCGCCTGATTCTGATTACAAAGAGCCTGATACGTCCACAGAAGCAACCGGACATCATGAGGGCATTCGAATCGACGAACACTTCATTGCGAACATGGTTGTGATCTACGATGCGCTGTTTGAGATTGGCGTTTGGCAAGATATGGACACATTGCCAGAGAGCTACACCTATTTAACTAACAGTCCTGAAGATTTAGCAATCATTAATCAGATTCAACCGATTATTGTCGAATTAATTGCTCAGGCAGCGTCGGGAATGGAAGAGGGTGATATGAAATCGGCAATGCTCGCAATTGCCGAGGATGGTAAGCCGGAAAATGCCGATAAGTCGAATAACAAAGCACAAGCTCTTACTATCACGCTTATTGATTTTGTTCGCTTGAACTTACTCAAAGCCTACCGACAATTTGTTTATAAAGATGAGCGAGCTGAAGCGCTTGATGATTGGATGCAGCAAGCTTTTGATGAGCAGCCTGACTCTCTAATCCAGTTTTTGGAATCCCAACAGAATAAACGTTTTGCTGTGCAAGTGACGGTAGATGGCTTACAGCAAGGGTTGATTGAGGGTTTGGTTGATGAAAATGCCCCTTTTATTTCGGTTGCTTATCACAATCATAAACAACGTAGTCAATATAAGCCGAGGTTCGAAAGTGTTATTGAGCCAGGTCATCAGCAACAAGTGAGGTTCATGGAAGTTCTATCTGAACAAACCTACCGTGATCCACATTATCTGCCTTTCTTTAAAAAGCTTTATCAAGATCATCGAGACAACATTAGCCGCGTCGGTATCTCGTCGACTCCAACCATCAGCGTGCGTAACCTACCGATCATCAAAACGGGCGCTAAGGTTTCTGGTGAAGGTGGTACAGGCGTGCCTAACTTCCACTTTGTCGACAGGGATATCGACCGAGCTTATTACTTCTTTGGGAATGATGCTCTACAGCTTGATGTACTAATGGCAGACAACAAGGTACAGACGATGTTTGATCGTCTCGAATACCTTAAAACTCTGAATTGTAATGCTCAATACGATTGGAATGCGCATACAAGTTATGATGGTCTGGTGAACTTAGGCTTAGGGGAGTCATTACGCGATTACGGTGAGAAACGTTGTGTAAAAGAGCTTCAGGCACGCTCTGAAGTTGAAGTCGCTTTACGAGAGAAAAGAACGGCTTTGATAGAAGACATCGAGGCCTACCAGTCTATCTCCAGCTTTGACTTGTTCACCAAGCTCTCTAAAAAAGCGCTAGTTAAACAGTCGATCACTCAGTTGGCGGAGCTTGATGGCAACGGGATGCCAGATTACACCTTGGTGTATAACCCGTGGCCCGATCATTTCGCCCATTTTACAGGGCCTTTTAGTGATGAGATTTTGATGCCAACCGGTGAGTTAAATCGCTTGGATTATTGGATTCGTCAAATTGAGGCGACTTACCAAAGCGCAGGTGTCTACGATAGAACGTTGTGGGGAATGGCAGGGGATCACGGGTTAACACCTGTGTTCTATTCATTGAATCCTGAGAAGCAAGTTTTTGATGGGTTACAAACAGAGCTTGATTACCCAATTGTGGTGAAGAAAATTTCTTCGGATGAAGGTGAGGGGCCTAAAATAACGAATGCGTTGAATTATCCAAGCTCTAAACATGTTGATGTCGTGGTTGCCTCGACCGCGGGTGGCAACTTTATGATGGATTTCTTTAACTCAAAGCAGGGTTGGACTGTACAGCCTGTTTATCAAGAGTTGGTACAGTGGGCGCCCATTGCAGCAACCAAAGGTGACAGCATTAATGTTATTGACGAGATAGCAAAACGCTTACCTGAGAGTCTCGATTATATGGTGGTGAGAGAGAGTGCCTGTGACGAGCGAGCTTGTTCTGTTCGAGTGATCGGCAATCGTGATCTTAAGCGCGTTGACGAGTTGATCACCCGACACGGCGATAAACTATTTTATGAGTCATTAATGGGTAATCAGGCACCTACCTTATTGAATATCCAAACGTTAAATCCATATCTTGCATCTCCAAGTAAAGCTGATTTTTCTGTTTACTCTCGGTTGGTGGAAAAGTGCGTAAACCGTTCAGTTAAAGAAGATGATTCAACGTGGTGTAGTCGCAGTGAGTGGACGGATTTAACCCAATTGACTCCTCGACCTGATTCGGTCAATCAACTGGCTAACATTTATCTTGAGGATAGAGCCGGTACCATTAATTTGTTCCCTAAAGCGGGAATTGGTTACAACACAATAGTGCCGGGGCGTCACGCTGGTGAAGACTATTTAGAGAAAGATGCATTTATCGGATTCTGGGGCTCCCCAATTGGTGAGAACTCATTACCATTAAAGATCGAAGCCAATGGTTCGTTAGCACCGACTCTCTATGAGTACTTGACCGGAGAACCCGTAGTAGCAGGCGAGAATGGTTGGGGATTCCCTTCATTGTTGAATAAGTTGGATATTACTTCAGCTCGTTAATGTTTTATTCTCTCCCTAATGGCTCATTAATGGTTATTTAGGGAGAGAGTCATTCCGACAAAATCCTCATCACTATCATCAACAACTTGATAGCCAAGCGCCTCATAAAATTGGATGGCGCGAGTGTTGTCTCTGAAGCTGGATAGGGTAACTTGGTTTCGCTGTTCCAGGCGAGCTTTATTATGAATCAGCATCATGACCTTTTGGCCGACTTTTTGGCTTTGATGTTGAGGGAAAATGATCAACAAGTGAACGTGGTATGCGTTGTCATAAGGTTTGAAGCAGGTAAGCCCGACCTTTTGAGAGTCTCTATACACCCAATGGAACCAAGAAGGGTGGTAGTCGTTTGAGAGGCGGTTGCGTTGAAACTCGTCATCCCAGCCAAATACATTGTCGACGTGTTCGAAGATACCTTGCTTAACGGAGTCAAACAGGTCTTCAAACTCGGAGCTTAAGACGGTTTCTAATCTAAGTTCTCCGCATATGATAGTCATTCCTTCTATTTCCTTACCCTGAATCTTGGATAAGCAAACCATACCATAAGCGGCTGATATTTATATTAACTGAAAAAGCCACGTAGATACGTGGCTTTTAAAGTCATGACATTAATCGTTGTCTTCAGCTTCGATTTCGCTAGCGATGTATTGGTTATTCACCTTATACGTTTCTGCTTCAACTCGTTGATTGGTTAGCGTGTCGAACGTTAAGCCATCTTCATAGCGAGTGTTGTGGTTAACGTAGACCGTTTGATTACCAGAAGTTGTCTGAATAACAAAGCTCAATGCGGATTCATCAATACTCTGAACAATGCCTTCTAGGTCGATATCGTTGTCATTCCAATCTTGTGCATCATCGTCGCGTTCAAATTCGATTTCGGTTGCAACATTGTCGCCGTTAGCTTTTTTCGTTGTGACTTCAACTTCTGCACCAACGGTTAAGTTCGATTTGTTTCCGTCTTCGTAACGAGTGCTGTTATTTACAACAAAGCGACCTTTATAGCTTAAATCAAATGATGATTGGTCGTTCGCCACCCAAGTAATAATGCCTTCGATTTCCGTGTCATTGCTGACTCCATCAAAGTCTTCAACTTCGACTTCATTGGCTGTTAGTACAGAGCCTGTCATTGAGCCTGTTACTTCAACCCAAAGACCATTAGATAACTCAGAGCTGTAATCGTCGTTATCGATGTGAGCATTTGAATAATCAACGCTTAGATTTGCACCGAGTTTGAATGTTTTTGCGTTGCTGTCTAACTCGCTAATCAGGCCTTCAACTTCAACTAACTCTGTTAAGTTAGAGTGTTCGAATTTCACTACCGACAGTACTTTGTAACCTGCGTTAGCGGTCGGTAGAGAAGACACCATCACCCAATCGCCATCTTCAATCTCAGTCGAAAGCGCTGAGAAAGTTAGAGGTATGCCGTTGACTTCAAATGTGCCATTTGCGTGGTTGGTATTTGCAATCAGACCTACGATAGTCGGTTCAAGACCAACTTGGGTTCCACTAGCATGAGTGGACGCGCTGCGAGCGTTAGAGGAGATGGAAACCATCATGTTCTTTTCTAGGTCAGCAATCGCGACTTCTTCGCCTGCGTAGTTCGCGCTGCCTACTTGATAGCTATAACCATTAACAACAATGGTATCGCCTGAAACAGAGTCGATCGTGCCTTGGATAGATGAAGGTGTTTGAGCTTCGTTTGTGTTGCTGCTGTCACTACTGCCGCCACCGCAACCCGCTAGGACTAAACTAATCGCTGTAATTAACGCTAACTTTCTCATTTTTATACTCTTTAATAGAATTAATTTAAGTTTATTTGTTTTAATTAGGCGCTATCTTATAGACTCGAACGTGAAGCACTCGTGAAGAAAGGTGAAATAAATCGATGAAAGTTTTGATTGTTGACGATAACCATAGTGTCTCTGAAACCATTGCTGATTATCTCGAGTTAGAAGGTATTGGTATTGACTGCGCATATCATGGTGAAGCGGCATTAAAGCTAGTGGCTGAAAACCATTACGATGTCATTATTATGGATATCATGATGCCAAAATTAGATGGCATTTCGGCGGTCAGAAAGCTGCGACAAGAGCAAGCATGTCGTACTCCTATTCTGTTTCTGACAGCAAAAGAGCAGCTGGACGATAAAATTGCAGTATTCCAAGCGGGTGGTGATGACTACTTGTTAAAACCTTTCGCGATGCAAGAATTGAGTTTACGACTGCACGCATTGGCAAGCCGTGGTCCTAGGCTAGATGTTGGTAAGGTGCGCTTTGCCGATATCACGATGGACTCCCAGACCGATGAAGTGTTTCGTGGTGACACGCCGATCAAGTTGAGTCGTATTCAATTGAAAATATTGAAAGTGCTTATTCGACACGCCCCGGCGATAGTGTCGCGCAGAGAGGTGATTGACTCAGTTTGGGGAGACGAATCGCCATCGAGTGATGCATTAAGAAGCCACATTTATGGGTTACGTAATGCGCTTGATAAGGGTTTTGAGCATTCAAGATTAGAGACGATTCATGGACAAGGATACCGACTTAAAGCGTAACAGCTCAGTCAAAGAAAGCACGTACCCAAGTATCTACAAGAAAATTCGTAGAAGCTTTGGGATCATGACACTTGTTATGTTCAGCATGTTCTGGACAGCCATTTATTTGGCCGAAAACCAGATGGAAGTCATTAGCTTACACCACTGGTTAGATACCGAAGCGAGCCGCTATACCGCAGAGTATGAGTTATATGGTGAAGATACCTTATTGCCCAATCCGAATGAGTTCTCCACCTATTGGAGCGAGAACGAATTACCCCGTTGGTTAAGTTACTATAAAACACCAGGCTTCTATGAATACCTTCTGGGGGCGGAGGACAAACATTTCATCGTTTTGAAGCATCCTTCGGGCAAGGGGATGATGTACATCGTCTTTCAAGATGATGCAGATGATTACCTAGATAACTACGAGTGGAACCTCCACTATTACACCATGCTGTTGGGGGGCTTTATTTCCTTGGCTATGGTTTTTTATAGTGTTTATGTCGTGCGTTCATTGTCACGTCCACTGAATCAGATAGAGCAAAAAATCAGTTTAATGCAGCCCGACCAGCCCTCTTTTGAGGTGACAACTGGTTACGCGGAAACCCGTCATATCGAACAAACTCTACTCGATTCTAAAAACGATATATCGGGCTACTTTCAGCGAGAAGAGGAGTTTAGTCGCTTTGCCGCTCATGAACTTCGTACGCCAATCATGGTAATTCAAGGTTCTGCAGATTTACTCGCCAAAGTCGACAACCAGCCTCCTGTGGCGTTGAAAGCTATCAATCGAGTTCAAGAAGCCAGTGAACAAATGCGTGTTCTGACTGAGATGTTTTTGCTGCTTGGGAAAGAAAGTGTCGATGAACACCGCTTCTCTGAGCATGATTTAGAAACCATGGTCCGACAGCAACTGAAAGAGTTGGCAATTTTGTTTGCCAAACAGGATGCGAGCTACCGCCTTAACGTTTCAAGATCAGCTACCGTGTATGCGCCTGAAAGCTTCATCACCGTCGTCATGAACAACTTAATCAAGAATGCATTTAGCTACAGTATCGGCGACATTGATATTCAATTGACTGAGAAAGAGTTGGTGATCGTCAATAGGCATGATGGTAATGAAACCTATAACGCAGGCTACGGCTGTGGTCTGATTATTGTTCAGCGTATTTGTGAGCGTATGAATTGGCATTTTGAAACCCGAGATGATGGCGAGAGGTTTCATACCTATTTGAATTTTTCTGATGGGAATAAGGTAACTTAACGTTTGGCTAATCACTTAGTGTGACGATTGCGGCCACACTAAGTGTTTGTATGGCTACACCATTTTCAGGGCGTGATGTCGAGTGAGTTGCTTGTGAAGCGAGTCTTTGAGCTCCATGCGTTCTACTTTGAGGTTGTGCATGCTGTCGTCATCAATTGGACTACCAGAGATCTCAAGCTGACGGATGTCGTAGTCGAGTTGATGGTATTTCTGCATGTCCGCTTTGAAGGTTTCGTCGTCGTGATTGAGTTGAACAATGTCTAATTTTAGCTCTGGGAAATCTAAGATAAAGGCATGGTTTTCATTGAGCATTGGCACTTCCTCTTTCATCAAATTAACTTCAGTATAGAACCTATTTTTGAAGATAAATGTGTCCCTAAACACAAAGCGAGAGTAGGATCAAAAAAGGGCACTAACCTTCCATTGTGGATACGTTCATGCCCTTTGTTATTTCAGCAGAATCAAATATTACTGAGCTTTCTTACCAGAACGTTGTTGCTCTTTGTGTGCCAGTTTTTCTTTTTTACGCTGTTCGATTAGGTGAGCAGCATCGCCACCTACGTGGGTTTCACCACGCGCATTTGATAGCTGTACTTGCTTTTCACGTTCACGGAAACGCGCTTTCTGCTCTTCAGAGTGCTTATCAAAACACTTAGGACAGCTTACGCCTTTCTCGAAATGCTCAGAGGCTTTGTCTTCTTCTGTGATTGGTAGACGACAAGCGTTACATACATCGTAGCCACTCTTTTCTAGCTGGTGGTTAACGGCAACACGACCATCAAACACGTAGCAATCGCCTTCCCACATGCTCTCTTCTTCTGGTACTTCTTCTAGGTACTTTAGAATGCCACCTTCAAGGTGGTAAACCTCTTCAAAGCCTTGTTCTTTCATGTAGGCTGTTGATTTTTCACAACGAATACCACCTGTACAGAACATCGCGACTTTCTTGTGCTTCTTCGGGTCTAGGTTATCTTCAACGTATTGAGGGAATTCACGGAAAGTTTCCGTATTCGGGTTTACTGCGTTTTTGAATGTGCCGATATCGACTTCGTAGTCGTTACGAGTATCAACCAAGATCACATCTGGATCAGAGATAAGGTCATTCCATTCGTTTGGCTTAACGTAAGTACCAACAACATGGCGAGGGTCGATGCCTTCAACACCCATGGTTACGATCTCTTTCTTAAGCTTAACCTTGGTGCGGTTGAATGGTTGTTCTTCGTTGAACGACTCTTTGTAAACAACATCCGCTAAGCGAGTGTCTTGCTTGAACCATTGAAGAAGAGCGTCGATAGATTCGCGCTTACCTGCAACGGTACCGTTGATACCTTCACTTGCAAGTAACAAAGTACCGCGAATGTTATTAGCTTCTAGCAGCTCAGTTAGCGGTTGGCGAATTTCTTGGTAATCATCAAGTGCTACGAATTTATACAGAGCACATACAACATATTGAGACATGGTTTTTCCTTTCTGCGAGCTGGAACGTAAATCCAGAGCGGTTGCCTATTCTGATCATAGCTGGACATTGAAGCCTAGCTCGTCATGATGGCTTATTAAAATCCGCCGCAGTATAACTAAGGCGATGTAGGACAAAAACCAACCAAGTGTAGGGCTATTTATCACCTGTTTTATTGTGGATTTATGGTTTGAGGAACGAAAAAGCCCTGCTGTACAAATACAGCAGGGCTTGTGTTGAATCTGTCTTACTTAATTAGCGACTACGCTTGGTTAAGTACTTCCGCTAAGCGCTTCACTGCTTCAGTCAGCTCTTCTGGATTAGCGTTAGTGAAGTTCAAGCGCAGTGCGGCTTTTGCTCCATCTGGCTTTGGATAGAATACTGGGCTTGGTACAACGGCTACACCATTTGAAAGTAGGGTCTTAGCCAATTCAAAAGTATCGCACTCTGGAATCTCAACCCAAATGAACATCCCGCCGTCGACCGCTTTCAATACACAGTTAGCAGGTAGTTGTTTTTCTAGTTCTGAAAACAGCACTTCATAGCGAGACTTGTACAGTGAACGAATGCTTTCCATGTGTACGTTAAAGTCTTGGTGTTTTAGAAGGCCAAGCAGTAAGGCTTGCATAGGAACGCTTGAGTGTAAATCTGCGCCTTGCTTCACTTTAATCAGTGGCTCAAGGTAGCTGCGTTTACCTGTCACCGCACCAATACGTAAGCCTGGCGATGCAATTTTAGAGAATGAACGAAGAACGATAGAGTTGTCAGGGCAGAAAGATGAAACCAACGGCAGCTCTGTGCCTGTGAAACGTAGCTCTCGGTATGGTGCATCTTCAATGAACGCGACGTTGTATTTGATACACAGCTCTGCCACTTTTTGGCGAGTTTCTGTTGTCCAACATACGCCTGTTGGGTTGTGGAAATCTGGCACCGCGTAGAACATCTTTGGCGATTGCTCGGCAAAGCACGTTTCTAGTTCATCTAGGTTAGGGCCAAATTCAGTTTGAGACACAGTCACAATGTTTGCTTGAACCAAGCCAAACACTTGCATCGCACCTAAGTAGCTCGGCGCTTCCATTACCACTACATCATTCGGATCAACATACGCACGAGCAATCAAATCCAAACCCTGCTGAGAGCCAGTACAGATCATCGCAGTGTGAGTGTCTGGCAATTGGTAGCTTTGCGTTAGATGGTCAAGCAATGGGCCGTAACCAGCCGTAGAGCCGTATTGGAAAACTTCAGGCATGTTCGCTAGATTTTCTAGCGTTGGCTTCATTAAATCGATTGGGAATGTTTTCTCATCCGGCAGACCACCTGCTAACGAGATGACGTTTGGATCGCTTGCTGCAGCGAGGATCTCTCGAATATATGAAGATTGAATTTGTTGTAATGACTGTGCGATTTCCATGTGTTGTGTCTCGTCGTTTTTCGTTTTTATTCTATCGCTTGATATTACACGGCAATTGTAAAAACTAGCGTGTCCATTTATGCTCTTAAACATGTCCATTTATGCTATTTAAACGATGTCACGTCAACATATATCTCGAATCAATGATGTTCTGTTCCATATTCATCAAGACATCAGTCAGCCGTTGTCTGCCAAAGCGCTATCTGAGATTGCGGCTTACTCAGAGCAACATTTTCATCGCACGTTCAAAAGTGTGGTGGGGGAGTCGTTACATCAATACATTCGACGTACCCGAATGGAGTATGCCGCTAATCAGTTGATGTTCGATACCCGCTCGTCGGTGGTTGAGATAGCCAATAAATGTGGTTTTAGTTCGGTGTCTTCGTTTAGCCGGGCGTTTAAAGCGACCTTTAATATGTCTCCGGGCGAGTGGCGCAAGCACGATTTGCAGATCGCCGAAAAGCCTTATTTGAAAGATCCTGAAGTGGCGACGGGTTATCAAAATGTCGCACAGCGCAAGCTACCCGAACCCAAAATAGTGGAAACACCTGAACGCATGGCAGCCTATGTTCGACACACTGGCTATAACCGTTCTATTCGAAATGCGTGGTTAATATTGAAAGCGTGGGCGAATTCAGAACAGCGTGATTTTTCGACTCAGTTTGGTTTGCACCATTCAAACCCTGCTTGGGTCGAGATGGATCAGTGTCGCTATGTGGCTTGTATCGCGATTAATGAACCGATTAAGTATCGCAGTGTGGTTAATCAGATGGTGATTCCCGGTGGCTTGCATGCGGTGTTTCGGCTGAATGGTCGTTATGGAGAATTGCTACCACAGATCAGTATGGTACTGGAGAAGTGGCTACCTACGTCTGGCTTCAAGCAACGTTCGACCCCGGCTTATGTGCATTATCATCAGAATCATTTCCTTAATAGTGATGAAGTGTTTGAACTTGATTTCTATCTTCCCGTGAGTTTTTACTAATCGATGGTTGTGCTGTTTTGTTGAACCAGACTTTGCTCTTTTGTTGAGACAAATTAGCACGAGCAATAGCTGCCAACTATTCTATGCAGGTGGGCTAAGATAAAGATGCTTTGTTGATAATTTGCCCCAGTAAATGATGACAACGTACGGATTAAACGATAGCATCCATTTCTAATTGCAAATAGTTCTTAATATCACTCGATAGAATATGACCATTACCCACAAAGATTATCTAAAAATCGCTTTCCCTTTCATCATCTCAACGGTGACTCAGCCTCTGCTTGGTGCGGTGGATACCGCCGTAATTGGTCAGCTTGGTATTGCTGAACTGATCGGTGGTGTGGCGATCGGCACCATCATAATGAACACCATGTATTGGCTGTTTGGCTTTTTCCGTGTCAGCACGACAGGGCAAAGTGCGATGGCATTGGGGAAAGGGAATCGCTCTGAGCTAGCAGGCAGCCTGATGCGTCCGTTCGTGTTGTCTGGTTTGGTGGGTTTGATCTTTATCTTGATACAACCCCTTATCTGGCAAGGTGCGATGTGGGTGATAGAGCCTGAAGTGAACGTGGCTGAACAAGCGCATATCTACTTCAGTATTTTGATTTATGGTGCGCCTTTGGTGCTGCTCAACTATACCATTATCGGTTGGTTGATGGGGCAGGCGAAAGCCAAAGAAGTCCTTTACACACAAGTATTTGGCAACGTGTTGAATATTGTCTTGGATGCGGTGTTCGTACTCTATTTCGACTTAGGTGTCGCGGGTGTGGCATACGCAAGTTTGATTGCACAAATCACCACTTTTGCGATTGGTATGACGCTGGTTATGAAGACGAGCAATATCTCGGTCTCTGAGTTCCTGCAAGGTTCGAAGATGACCAAGAAAGACCTGTCGACAATCATTTCTTCGAACACTGACCTACTGTTACGTACAATTTGTATCTTAGTGTTCTTCAACATGATGGCGCGTACTGGCTCTAAACTGGGTACCGATGTTCTGGCCGCTAACGCGATCTTGATGCAGGTGACCTTTATCGTCAGTTACATGTTTGATGGAATTGCTAACGCATCAAGTGTGTTTGCGGGTAAAGCGGTCGGTCAGAAAAATGCGTCGATGTTGGATCGTGTATTAAGGCTTAACTTCCAATGGACCGCAGGTTTTATTGCTGCGCTGACGCTTTTAACCTTGATATTCAAAGACATGATTGTTTTCTTGTTTACCGATATTCCAGCGCTGGTTGCCTTGTATCAAGAGATGGCTCCGTGGTTGATTGTGTTCCCGCTGGTGGCAGGCTTTGGCTTAACGGTTTACGGCATTTTTACCGGAACAGGAACCACACGTCCGGTTCGAGATTCAAGTATTGCGACTTTATTGGTGTTCTTAGCTGTTCAAACGTTTGCGGTCGGAGCTTGGGGCAATCATGGTTTGTGGCTAGCGTTTACTCTGTTCTACCTTGGGCGCATTGCATTCTTGTACCCGTTCATCTCTCAGGTTAAACAGAAGTGTTTCCCAACAGAAGATACCTCAGCGGCGTGTCATTAATGTAGAACGACCATCGTCATTTCTTAGACTTTATGAAAGCGCTTTACTATTTATGAACAATAAATTTAGTGGGCGCTTTTTTGTTCTTAATGAATTATTCAAAAAGGTTAATTAAACGGCAAATAAAATGCGATACGGTTCAATGTTCTCTTTTCATCACTCCAGCTAAATGATAAAGTTGTTATGTTATAACATCTATCTATGAGTGCCTGCGTGAACGCCCCACTATTGTCTGTTGACCGACTAACTATCAAAACCTCTTCAAGAACACTTTTCCAAGATATCCACTTCGATGTTTATCGCGGTGAGCTGTTGGCGATCATGGGTCCTTCAGGCATTGGTAAGTCGATGCTTTCACGTGCGATCGCGGGCTTTATGCCAGAAACGGTTGAGGCTGAAGGGCATATCTCTCTATCTGGTGAAGCGGTGTGTGGTTTGCCGATGTTGCAAAGAACGGCAGCACAAAGGCCAGCGGTTATCTTCCAAGATGCACTTCAAGCGTTAAACCCCCTTGTTTCCATTGAAGGCCAACTCAGTTTGGCATTGACGGGGACTCGCACTAAGCTTAAATCACAAGACAAAACCAAGCTCACCGAACTGTTGGTGCAGTTAGGGTTCCCAAATCCAGAAACCATCTTGCCGTTGTATCCGAGCCAAATCTCCGGAGGACAACGTCAACGAGTGTGTATTGCGATTGGCTTGTTGAGTAACGCCGATATCATCATTGCAGATGAACCGACTAGCGCGTTAGATCCGGTGACAGAGCAAGAGATACTTAAGCTGATTCGAGACAATGTAAAGCAACGCCAAATTGGTGGTTTGCTTATTACCCATGACCTGCACAGTGCTTTAGCGTGTGACAAGTTATTGGTGATCGATGATGGCGGTGTGGTGGCCTATGGTGCACCGAAACACGCGCTTGAATCGAGCTCTCACGTTTTCTGCTGTTCATTGAGAGACCTAATCGAATGAGCTCGACCTTATCACTAAATTCAGAAGTCTCACCGTCAATGCCTGTGATTGATTCAGAAACACAAACACCGATTGAGATTAAGTTCGAGAATGTCGGGGTTCACTATTACTCAGTGCCGAGTTGGTTGGGTGGTAAGGCGTTCAAAGCGCTACAGAACATCGACCTCAATGTTGAAGACAAAAGCCTGGCTATTGTTGGGCGTTCTGGTGCCGGTAAATCTACGCTGATTGAACTGCTGTTTGGCTTGAAAGCGCCGACTCTCGGTAGTATCAGCTTGTTTGGTCATTCACTGCCTATTCGTAATAGCAAAGCGCAAGCCATTGTGTGTCGCTTGATCCAATTGGTGCCACAAGAACCACACACCAGTCTTAACCCTTACTACACCGTTCGACAGATCTTAGCCGAGCCGCTAAGCAATCTAGATGTTTCTGGCAATCATGAAAGCATCATTGAAGATACGCTATTGGACGTTGGCTTACCTGCCACTTTGTTATCACTGAAACCCAATCAGCTATCTACAGGCCAAGCTCAACGTGTGGCGATTGCTCGGGCGCTTGTCGTTAGACCCGCAGTATTAGTTGCCGATGAGCCAACCAGTAGCCTAGATCCGGTGAATCGTCAGAGGCTACTCGACTTATTGAATTCATTAAAAAAGAAGCGCGATATGCGCCTTATTTTGGTGACGCACGACCTAGGCGCAGCAAAGGCACTTTGTGAAGAAATTCTGGTCCTCGACCATGGTGAAATGGTGGAGCACGGATCGACCTATCAAGTGATGAGCATTCCTGCTCATCCAGCAACTCAGATGCTGATCGAATCTCAGCCTCTGTCGAAATCTACTTGTTAAACACAACCTTACTAATTAATAAAATACAGCTATAGAGAAAAATAACTATGCGTTTTAATTCAATCAAATTGGCTTGCGCACTTGCGCTAGCGCTGCCTTTGACAGGCTGTTTTGACTCTAAACCAGAGTCGAGCGAAGCCGCGGTCAAATCTGAAATCCGTGTTGCGATGATGCAGCCACCAAGAACGGGCCTATCGCCACTTTCTGATGATGCGTTTAAGTTATCGCGTTGGAGCACGGCTGAAACGCTAGTTAACCTGAGTCCAACTTCAGAAGCTGGGCCAATGCTGGCTACGGATTGGCAACAGGTGGATCCACTGACTTGGCAATTCACGGTTCGCCAAGGTGTTAAATTCCACGATGGTTCGACATTAACCGCAGAGTCTGTTGTGAACTCACTACAGAAAGCTCTAGAAGCGGCACCTAAGCCACGCATCCTAGATGGTGTAGAGTTAGAAGTGAAAGCGATGGACAACTACCGCGTAGAGATCAAAACCAGCTTTGATGACCCTCTTTTACCAAGCCGTCTATCAAGCCCTCAGCTAGCGATTCTTGCAGCAAGCGCTTACCAAGAGGATGGTCGTGTAATCCCAACTGGCGCAGGTACGGGCCCGTTTGAGTTGACTGAAATTAACGGAACAACAAGTGCTAAGCTCCAGCGATTTGATGACTACTGGGGCGAAAAGGCGAGAATTGAATCTGTGATTGCAGAGTATGTTCCAAATGGCTTCGCTCGTGCCGCAGCTCTACGAACGGGTACTGCAGACGTCGTTGAAGCGGTGCCAGTTTCACAAATCGCGACCATTGACTCTAACCTGCTTTACGAAGTAGCCATGCCTCGTACTAACACGCTTTACCTGAACAACAAATCGGGTGTATTTAGCGATATCAACCTACGTAAAGTCGCTGCTGCGGCTGTGGACCGTGAGCAAATCGTGAAGACCGTGTACGAAAATCACGCGGATATCGCGCAAGGTCTGTTAGGTCCTGCACTTGCTTGGGCTGAGCCGATTCGACCTGAAGGTCAGGCAGTAGATAAAACGCTAAAAGCAAACGGTGAAAGCATTGTTATCGGTACCTTTACTGATCGTGCTGAGCTTCCAGAAGTCGCTGCACTACTTAAACAGCAACTTGAAGCAGCTGGTTTCAAAGTTGAGCTGGATATCCGTGAATACGCTCAGATTGAGAACGATGCATTGTCTGGCAAGTTTGATGCGTTCATCCTTTCTCGTGCAACCGTTCTAGATTCGGGTGACCCAGTGGCTTACATGATGAGTGACTTTGGCTGTAAGGGTTCATTCAACCTTGGCCAATTCTGTTCTCAAGAAGTCGACCAAGCATTGACTCATGCAGATCTGCAACCACTAGGTGCATTGCGTCAGCAAGCGATCATCGAAGCTGAGCAAAAAATCCTGAACGACTTCGCTGCTATTCCACTGCTTCACGAACGTGTGATTCAAGGTGAAAGCGAGCGTGTAAGCAATGTAGTTCGTGACCCAAGTGAGCGTCGCTTGGTTGACCAAACTACACAGGTTAAAAAAGCGACTCAAGTTAACTCGGCAACACAGGTTAACTAAATAAATGCTATCTGCTGAGACTCTGCGTCGAACCTTATTTATCTTGACGCCTTGGCTATCAAGAATCGCCTCACTGATTGTGGTGGTGATCCTTGTTGGCTTGATGCCTGACATTGCCGGCATCGACCCAAGTCAATCCATCCTGCGAGCGAGGGCGGGGCAACAACACCTGCTTACGCCTGAAGCTTTAGCGGCGGTACGTGCTGATCTTCAGCTTGACCGTTCGGCAAGTGAGCGCCTGATCGACTGGATAGGAAGTGCCTTCTCTGGGGACTTAGGTACATCATGGATAGATGGCTCTTCGGTTGCATTAGGTATCCAAAAAACAGCGTCTACATCTCTGTTTTTGATGTCTAGCGCACTAGTGATGACTTTCGTACTTTGCGGTGCAGGTTTGCTTGTTACCTTGCGCAGTTGGAAGAAGGGTAAATTAGGGCAGAGTTACAGCAGTTTAAGCACCGTATTAATATCCTTGCCAGAGTACGTGGTGGCCTCGGTATTAATACTGGTGTTCTCAATCTGGTTAGGTTGGTTACCACCGTATGGTTGGCAAGGCTGGCAAGACATTTGGCTACCGAGTTTAGCGCTCGCACTGCCAGCTAGCGGTCTGTTTAGTCGTCTACTCAGAGACAGTTTACAACGCGTTCTTAATGAACCTTGGGTGATCACTTGGCTCAGTGCCAACGTTCACTCCAATCAAATTATTCGCTTTGCGCTGAAAAGAGCGCTGAGCAGCCTGATCCCACAAATCGCGATGATCGTGATTGGCTTGACGGGTGGCGCAGTCGCGGTTGAGCTTATCTTCTCGATTCCGGGTATTGGGCGCATGATTCTTGGTGCTGCGAAGGCGCAAGATCTACCTATGCTGCAAGGTGGCTTATTAGTATTGCTGCTGTTTTCGATTGCAGTAAGCAGCATCAGTTTATTTGTTCAGCAGTTGATTCTGGGTCACAGCCTGAAAAGCGGCAAGCTCATCAGTAGTCACTCTTCGTTTCGTTTTACCCAGAGCCGCGCCAAGCGTGTCACTGCTTTTGCGATCTTCTCATTCCTAATTGCTATCGTGGTATGGGCGGCATTCCGAGACCCATACACCAGTCAATTTGCACGTTTGGCATCACCGAGCTGGCATGCACCTTTGGGGGCCGATGGCATTGGGCGAGACCTGTTAGCGAGAATCGGTTCTGGTATGGTCGCGACCTTCCAAGCGGGTATCTTGGCAACCTTCTTGAGCTTGGTGACGGGCATCATCATGGGCTTCAACACACGTTTTAGCCAAGGCCTTATAGAGATCACTAAGGGCATCCCTTACATCATTGCTGGCCTGTTGGTTGCGGGCTTAACAGGGATGAACCCGAACAGCGCATTAATCGCGATTGTACTAGTATCTTGGGCGCCATTAGCGGCGCACTGTTCAAGTTTAATTGTGGAAGCTAAGGCTCAGCCTTATACGCACCTCGCGCCATTGTGGGGTACTAGCAAGCTGAGCATCTTCCGCTTCTACTTGCTTCCTTATGTGTTACCGCCGCTACTAAGACACGCGTTGTTGAGGTTGCCAGTCATCACTCTAAGCCTGACATCACTGAGTTTCATCGGGTTAGGGGCAAAACCACCAACTCCGGAGTGGGGTTTGATGATCGCAGAGAACTTGCCATACATTGAGCGCGCGCCATTGGCTGTGATGGGACCAATTATTGGACTAATTCTGTTGGGTGCTGCCATCAACATGATGTTTGACGACTAACGAATCAGCAAGGGACTTGAGTTTTCGGTAGGCTCTTTATGTTGTAACCTTAGGCCTGCTTTTAGAACTGCTCGAAAGTTCAATAGACCCTAGTTAAGTGTAAAGGATTCAACATGTATCTCGTTTTGTATTGCCACAACATTGGTATGACTGATTTTTCTTTCTTTGAGACGGAAGATTTCGACAAAGAAGAGGGCTATATCGTGCGAGGTAAATGGCCAAATGAGAAAGCGTTTCGTGATTACTTGACCAAGGAATTTGGTGATATGAGTGAGTTCCAAGTGATTGACCTGATCGCCAAAGGCGCAGAAGCAGAACACTACTCGCCAGAAGAGTTGATGCGTTTAGCTCTCTAACTGTAAGCTCAGTAGCACGTTTTAAATCGAATAAAGAAATGGCAGCCTGATTAGGCTGCCATTTTTCGTTTTAAGCTAGAGCTCGTCACTAGCAATGAGAATAAAGCTACTGCGCCACCTCGTCCACCAAGTACAAGATTGATTGATACGGAATCCCACTGTGATGTGACAAACCGATCTCACAAGTTCGGCTGTTACTGAAACCACGAGTGCAGTTGCTCGGTACTTGTTCCTTAAGTGGGTGCACCGCTGCTTCATTCAGTTCTGGTGTCGTGAAGCCTTTATCACCCGCCCAGCCACAACATTGTATATGTTCTGGAACAATCACTTCTTCGGTACAGGCCTTAGCGAGGTTTAACATCGCGCCTTCTAAGCCCATTCGGCGAGAGCTACAAGTTACATGAAGCATCACGGTCTCTTTCAGTGGCTCAAGCGTCAGATGTTCAAGCAAATATTGATTCACAAAGCCTGTCGGCTCCAGAACTTCTAAGGGCTTGGTGAACTGCTCAATACTGCGTTTGGCGCATGGGCTGGTGTCCATCAATACTGGGTATTTACCCTGACGACTCGCTTGCCACAACACTTCTTCGAGCTGTTGTGCTTTCGATTGGGCTAGATCGTTCATCCCTTTGCTGTCGTAAGGCATACCGCAACATTGATCGTCTAATTTTTTCGGCAGGATGACTTCAAATCCAGCTTTGTTGAGCAAAGACATGGTCACTTCAGTAAGAGAGCGTTGATCTCCCGCATCGCTCTGTTGCCCCATGGTTCGGCTAGCACACGACGGGAGGTAAACCACTTTCTTTGCGTCATTAGAAGTTTCGGCTGTCATTGGTGAAGCCGTGAGAGAGTGACTGTTGGACTGCGGCATCTCTGGCATCCAAACAGGCGTTGCGCCTTTGGTCACTGAGCGCAGGCCATTGGTAAGTTTGCCGACCGTGTTTGCGCCCAGAACTTTACTCGCTACTTGATTGGTTTTGAGGCCGGCTTTGGTCAGCTTAGTGGTGGTCGAGAAATGATCCGCTGTCCATTTGGCGATTGGTGTGAACTTCTCATACTTGGCAACACGAAGTTTCTTCACCAAGTCTCCCGTATTAATGCCTACCGGACAACGCTCGGCACACAGGCCTGTTGCCGCACAGGTATCAATGCCTTGGTATTCAAAGGTTTTTTCTAGTTCGCTGGCTTCTATCTCTTCACCGGCTTCTCGGCGGCGTTGCAGTTCTCGGTACAACACGATGCGTTGGCGAGGTGACAAGGTCAGTGTGCGAGACGGGCAGACTGGCTCACAGAATCCACACTCAATACAGCGGTCGACAAGATCGTCGGCAGCTGGCATTGGCTTTAAGTCGGTGATGTGGGAGTTTGGGTTGTCGTTGATGATAACGCCAGGGTTGAGCAACCTTTCTGGGTCGAATAGTGCTTTGATCTGTTGCATCAAGGCATAACCGTCTTTGCCCCATTCCAACTCTACGTAAGGTGCCATGTTACGGCCCGTGCCGTGTTCCGCTTTCAGAGAACCTTGATATTTCACGGCGACGAGCTCGGCTACGTCATCCATGAAACCACCGTAACGGTCGATCTCTTCTTGGCTGTCAAAGCCTTGGGTAAATACAAAGTGCAGGTTGCCTTCGAGTGCATGGCCGAAAATGATCGCCTCGCTGTAGTCGTATTTATCGAACAGCTCTTGCAGCTCTCGAATGCCATTTGCAAGGTTCTCTACTGGGAAAGCAACATCTTCAATGATGACCGTCGTTCCTACTTCACGCACTGCGCCAACGGCCGGGAACATGCCTTTACGGATGCCCCAAAGAGTCGCGACAGTCTTAGGATCGGACGTGAAAGGGACAGATTCGACAATCGTGTAATCAGCTAATGCATCCAAAATTGATTTACATTGTAAATCTAAGTCCTGCTGGGAGCTGGCGTGTGATTCCACCAAAATCGCCGCCGCTTCTAAATCTAGGCTCGGCATAAATGCCGGCATACCCGGTTTATCCGCGACAGAACGTAGCGCTCTGCCGTCCATTAACTCAACCGCAGCAACCGGAGTTTTGGACAGTGTAGTTACGGCTTTGCTTGCTTGTTCTATGTCGGCAAACACCAACAGAGCTGAGGCTTTATTCGGGTGTTCAATGACTGTGTTGTAAGTGATCTCAGCGATGAAGCCTAACGTACCTTCGGAGCCGATCATCAGGTGTTTGATGATTTCGATTGGGTCGTGGTAATCGACCAATGCATTGAGCGCGTAGCCCGTGGTGTTTTTAAGGCGGTACTTGTGGCGGATTCTGTCGGCGAGTTCTTTATTCGAGCTGGTTTGACGGTGCAATTCAACAATGCCATCAAACAGCGTTTTGTGTGATTGCTTGAATGCCTCAACGCTAGCACTGTCTGCGGTATCGAGCAGGGTGCCATCGCTCAACACGACTTTCATGCTTTCTACAGTGCGATAGGAGTTCTGCGCAGTACCACAACACATACCACTGGCGTTGTTCGCGGCAATACCGCCGATTTTACAGGTGTTGATGGAAGCTGGATCTGGACCGATTTTACGCTGGAAAGGGGCTAGGTATTTATTGGCATCAGCGCCAATCACACCGGGTTGAAGAATGATTTGATTGCCGTTATCGACAATCTCATGGCCGCGCCAGTCGTCGGTCAAGGTGATGAGTACCGAGTCTGAAACCGCTTGCCCAGAAAGGCTGGTACCTGCTGCGCGAAAGGTAAAATGAATGCCCAGTTCACGACAGCGTTGAATCGTGAATATCACTTCGTCTAAGTTTTTAAGCCTTAGAACCATTTTCGGCACCAAGCGATAAAAACTCGCATCGGTGCCGTAAGCCAAGCGCTTCGCCTCTTGCGTGACAATGCGTTCCGTTTCTATTCTTTGAGCCAGTACCGCCTCAAGCTGCTGATAAGCCTTCGCGTCAATTACCCGCTCATGGGATGTGTTTGTTTCCATCTTTGCTTCCTTGTGCTTCTTATTTGGCACTGATCAGGGCGTGTTGACCTTTCGTGGTTAAATTTTGTTCGAGATAAAAGCGTTTTAATCGCGGCGAGGGGGAAGTAGCCTAGTATTCTAAGTAAATCTCCCTCAACAAAGAGTAAAACGCTTTTAGCCGAACCCTTCGGGCAGCGTTTGCTGGTCATTTCTACTACGTTATCGGCTTCTCATGTAGGCTAGCTACACATCGACGCCTCTGCCTTGTATAAACACCCAGCAACTCGCTGCAAAAATCAGCTCGAAAGGTCAACACGCCCTAGTTTTATTGTTTTATTTTCCAGTGCTTAAACGGTGTCACAACGGCAGTGGAATTGTTGTGACACCGATTGAACTTCAGTCTAAGTAGACCAAAGCATTACTGTGAATTAACGGACTTAATCTAAACCCACCAAAGATTCACGAGTTAAGTCTTTGATTGTCTTTGCGCCAGTTAATGTCATCGCAACGCGCATCTCTTTGTCGTAAAGGTCGAGTAGGTTCTCAACGCCGGCTTGTCCTTGAGCTGCTAATGCGTATACGAAAGAGCGGCCAAGCAAGGTGCAGTCTGCGCCAAGTGCCATCATGCGAACCACATCTAAGCCAGTTCGAATGCCAGAGTCGACCAGAATCTTGGTATCGCCTTTCACTGCATCAGCAATCGAAGGCAGCGCTTTGGCACTTGATAGAACGCCGTCAAGCTGACGACCACCGTGGTTTGAAACGACGATACCGTCTGCGCCAAATCTCACCGCGTCTTTTGCATCTTCTTCGTCGAGAATACCTTTGATGACCATAGGACCGTCCCAGAAATCACGAATCCACTCTAGGTCTTTCCATGAAATCGACGGGTCGAAGTTATCTCCTAACCAACCGATGTAGTCTTCCAGCTTGGTAGGAGAACCACGATAAGTAGAGATGTTGCCTAGGTCGTGTGGTTTACCCAGCAAACCGACATCAACTGCCCAACTAGGATGACGCATAGATTGGAATACGCGGCGTACTGCTGCATTTGGTCCACTCATTCCGGAATGCATGTCACGGTAGCGTGCTCCGGGTACGGGCATATCAACCGTGAAGACCAGTGTGGTCACGCCTGCCGCTTTTGCACGCTCTAGTACGTTCTTCATGAAGCCACGATCTTTGAGAACGTAAAGTTGGAACCACATTGGACGTTCAATCTTAGGGGCTACTTCTTCAATCGGGCACACCGACACGGTCGACATGGTAAACGGAATGCCTTTGTTGTCTGCAGCTTTGGCGGCTTGTACTTCACCGCGTCTTGCGTACATACCCGTTAAACCAACAGGCGCCAGTGCGATTGGCATCGCTAGCTTCTCGCCAAATAACTCGGTTTCTAAGTTTAGATCCGACATGTCGTTGAGTACGCGCTGCTTTAGCGCAATCTCAGCAAGGTCAGCCGTGTTGCGGCGTAAGGTGTGTTCTCCGTAAGAACCACCATCAATGTAGTGGAAAAGAAACGGAGGTAATTTCGATTTTGCTGCGGCGCGGTAATCAGTCGATGCGGATATGATCATAATTTCAGTCCTAAATTCTTGGGATGTTGCTCTTCTTTGAGAGCTTGGTTTGGGCTGCTTTAATTCGGGAAAATGGCGTTAATACCCGTGGGTGTTGATGTGTTCTAGTGTCCATCCCGGAACTCATCAACTGTCTTATTAGACGGTGTCGCTGTCGGGGAATTGAGTATTAACGCCAAGTGCTTTGGTGACGGCTTATGGTCTACATAAGTGCGTCTGTCATATTGAAGCCATAGATAACCACTAGGCCGATGATGCCTGTCATCACCAAGTAGTAGAACGTAGGGATAACGGTTTTACGTAGTGTTGCACCTTCACGCCCTAGTAGGCCTACCGTTGCCGAAGCGGCTACCACGTTGTGAATTGCAATCATGTTACCGGCTGCAGCACCAACGGCTTGTAAGGCAACGACGACTGCACTTGAGATAGTCAGAGTTTGCGCTACTTCGAATTGGAACTGGCTGAACATCATGTTTGATACTGTGTTCGAACCTGCAATGAAGGCACCCAGAGCACCGACGGTTGCACTCAATGCAGGGAAAGCAGAGCCAACAAGGTCAGCGGCGAAGTTTGCTGTTGTTACCGGCATACTCGCGAGGTCAGCTGCATTGACACCTGAGTTGATGAAGATACGAACCATAGGGATGGTGAACACCAGTACAAAACCAGCACCAATCAGTGTTTTGCTTGATTCACCGAACGCTTTTGCCAGTGGCGCTGCGCTGCGACCTTGAATCAGAACGGCAACCAATGCCACGAATACTAAGATACCGCCCGGTAGGTAAAGAGGTTGAATCGCAGTGCTCACACCGGTTTCGCCAAGGATGTTGCTGAACGATAGGCTAACGCTCTTCAAGAGACCTTTAAACTCAGGGCTCACGCGGCTCGCAACCAAAGTCACAGCCAGCAGCACGTATGGTGCCCATGCCATCGCCATGCTCATCTTCTTATGGCCTTGATTGTTGTCATCAAGGTCAATTTTCAGAGAACCTAACCATTCAGCTGGCCATTTGTCTTCGCTCTCAAAGTCCCATTTTGATTTCGGTACTAGGAAGCCACGTTTTGCTGCTGTAACAACAATTGCAAGGCCAACCAGACCACCAATTAGAGACGGGAACTCAGCACCTAGGAAGACACCTGTTAGTGCGTAAGGGATGGTGAACGCTGCACCAGCAAACAGTGCGAACGGTAGAATGTCTAAACCTTCCGTCCAACTTTTGTTCTTACCGAAGAAGCGAGTCAGCATCATTGCCATTAGTACTGGCATCATCACACCCACAGAGGCGTGAATCAGTGCCACACTTGAGGTGATTTGTTGCAGGTAAGCGTCCCAAGTAGAACCGTGAGCAATCAGGCTTTCACCGATGTTATGTGTGTCCAAACCTTTGTTCACACCAACGATGATAGGTGTACCTACCGCACCGAACGATACTGGTGTCGATTGGATCATCATGCCCATCAGTACCGCAGCAAGCGCAGGGAAGCCGATCGCAACCAGTAACGGTGCTGCAATAGCTGCAGGTGTGCCGAAGCCAGATGCGCCCTCAATGAAGGAGCCGAAACACCAAGCAATGATGATCGCCTGAACACGACGGTCAGCGGATATGTCCGTGAAGCCGTTACGGATGGTGGTGATGGCTCCGGTGTGTTTCAAAGTGTTTAATAAGAAGATGGCGCCGAACACAATCCAGAGAACCGACACGGTAATGCCGAAACCTTGGAATACAGAGGCCAACACGCGAGTGCCAGACATATCCCAAGCAAATAGGGCAATAGCAACGGTTAATGCAAATGCCACTGGCATCGCTTTTTTCGCAGGCCAGTTCAGGCCGACCAGCAGAATCGCTGCAACAACTATTGGTGAAAAGGCCAATAGAGCTAGTAGAGTTTCACTCATGGGTACTTCCTCGTACTGTTTTCAAACGTTCATGTTTGAAGTAGATAACACGTTATGGGTTGTCATTTTTTGACTCGCTATTGGCCTCTAAGCGGGAACCATTTGGGTGCGAATCTTGTAATTGGAATGACTCTTTTGTAATTGTTTTGTTAATTTGGCGTGAATTTACCCCTTTATTTTTTATTGATATAGGGAAATAATGAAAATAATTAATTCCAAAATTGGCATAATCAGATGCGAGCAGACGATTTGATCCTGTTTTCACAGGTAGTAGAGCTGGGCAGTTTTAGTAAGGTGGCAGAGCAAAATAACCTTACAAATTCGGTGGTTAGTAAAAGAATTGCACGCCTAGAGGAAGAGATTGGCGTGCAATTATTATATCGAACGACGCGTAAATTGACCCTGACTGAGGCGGGCAAGGCAATTTTGCACGGAGCCAAAAATGTGAAGCAGGCGACTCAAGAGGCTATGGACGCAGTTTCAGGCTTTGGTGAAAATGTCAGCGGTCATATCAAAATGTCAGTGCCTACTATCTCTGGAGATTTGATTCTGGCAGACGCCGTTGCTGAGTTTTGTAATATGCATCCAGGTTTAACAGTCGATATGTCACTGGACAATCGCTTTGTTGACTTAGTAGAGGATGGTTTGGACTTGGTGATTCGTACCGGTTACCTAGAAGACTCCAGCTTGATTGCGCGACACATATTGGATTCTCAATGGGTGGTGTGTGCTTCGCCCTCTTATATTGCCAAGAACGGTAAACCACTGCAGCCCAAAGACTTAGTTGAGCACAACTGCTTGCAATACGCTTATCAAACCACAGGCGCTAGTGAGTGGCAGTTTCTGCATAGCAAAGACGGTTGTACCGACAACGACAAATACATCGTCCGTGTTTCGGGCTCTTTTTCGACTGACAACGCGACTGCGCTAAGAAAGGCCGCATTAGGCGGGCATGGTGTGGCGTATGTGCCGCGTTGTCTGGTTTATCACGATATTCGCAACGGTCAGCTGGTGGATATATTCCCTGACTTAGTGGGCAAGAAGCTGGGTATTTATGCGGTGTACCCTTTTACTCGTCAGCCGCCCAACAAGATTAAGTTATTGATTGAACACATCAGAACGCGTTACCTGACGATTTCACACTATTTTTAATAAGGATCACGATGAGCTATTTAAAAGAGTATCAATATCCAGTCACCAACAAACAGATCGTCAGCGATGACTACTTCGGTCAGATAATCGAAGACCCTTATCGCTGGCTAGAAGACGACAGAAGTGAAGAAACCGCGCAGTGGGTAGCGAGCCAAAATGCAGTCACGTTTGATTACCTCGCTCAAATTCCCTACCGCGCAGAACTGCGAGAGCGTTTAGCAAATGCGCAAGACTACAAAAAGAGCTCTCAGCCGTTTGTTCGAGGCGATTACACCTACTTCTACAAGAATGATGGCTTGCAGAACCACAGTATTCTCTATCGTCAGAAAGAGGGGCAGTCGGTTGAAGTATTCCTAGACCCGAATACCTTCTCGGAAGATGGCACCACATCTCTGGGCTCAGTGTCGTTTTCGAAAGACTATAGCTTAGTGGCGTACAGTATTTCTGAGGGCGGTAGTGACTGGCGCAAGATCTTCGTGATTGATACTGAGACTAAGCAGCAGCTCGAAACGGAAATTACCGACGCCAAATTTACCGGCATCTCTTGGTTAGGCAATCGCGGATTTTACTACTCCAGTTATGATAAGCCTGATGGTAGTGAACTTTCTGCTCGCACTGAGCAACACAAATTGTACTTCCATGAATTAGGTACAGAGCAAGCCAATGACAAGGTGATCTTTGGTGAAAGCAACGATGAGCAGCACCGCTATGTGTCCGGCTACACTACTGAAGACGATCGATACTTGATCATCCTTGGCAAAGAGTCGACATCAGGTAACCGACTGTTTTATATCGATTTAAAATTATCAGAGCAGTCTTTGAATACACTGATTGATCATGTAGATAGCGACACGTATCTCATCGATAACCAGGATGAGACGTTCATTCTGTACACCAATCTTGATGCGCCGAACGGCAAGGTTGTGAGCTTTGATAGCGGCACTGGGCAGTGGCGAGATATCATCTCAGAGAAGCCACAGCCATTAGACATCAGTACTGGTGGTGGTTACTTGTTTGCCCACTACATGGTGGATGTGGTGTCGAAAATTGAGCAGCTTGATTACCAAGGTAACCTAGTTCGAGAGCTCCACATGCCAGGGCTGGGAACGGTCAGTGGCTTGGGTGGTAAAAAAGAGCAAACTCAGCTTTATTACACCTTTACCAACTATGTTACGCCGCCAACAATTTTCTCTTTTGATGTTGAATCTGGCAGCTCGGAAATCTATCAGCGCTCTGAGTCTCCGTTTGAATCGGACAAGTTCGAGTCTAAGCAGGTCTTCTATACCTCAAAAGATGGTACTCAGGTTCCGATGCTTATCTCTTATAAGAAGGGGTTACAGATCGATGGCAATAACCCAACCATGTTGTACGCCTATGGCGGCTTTAATGTCAGTCTAACCCCTTCTTTCTCGGGGACTGTGGGAAGCTGGCTGGAACTGGGGGGCGTGTATGCTGTGCCAAACCTGCGAGGTGGTGGTGAGTACGGTAATGCGTGGCACAAAGCCGGTACTCAGCAGCAAAAGCAGAATGTGTTTGATGATTTCATCGCCGCTGCAGAGTTCTTAATCGCAGAAAACTACACCAGCAGCGACAAGTTGGCGATTCGTGGCGGCTCTAACGGTGGATTGCTGGTGGGTACGTGTATGACACAGAGGCCGGAGCTTTTCCAAGTGGCTCTACCTGCTGTTGGGGTGTTAGATATGCTGCGTTACCATACCTTTACGTCTGGCGAAGGTTGGGCGTACGACTATGGTACCTCCGCGCAAAGCAAAGAGATGTTTGAATACCTGCTTGGCTATTCTCCGGTGCACAATGTGGTTCGTGGTGTCGACTACCCAGCAACTTTGGTCACGACCGCGGATCATGATGACCGCGTGGTGCCAGCACACTCTTATAAGTTTATCGCAGAGCTGCAAGATAAGCATGAAGGTGGTGCGCCTGTGATGATTCGTATCGACGTAAATGCGGGCCATGGCGCCGGAATGCCACTGAGTAAAGCGATCGATCTCACTGCCGATATCTATGCGTTTACGTTGTTTAATATGGGCGTTGAATCTCTAGATTCGTTTTAGATAATGCTTGATTCTAGATAATTGGGTGTTTGACTCAGACTAAATAGCCTCAAAATCGACCTTAGATTTTGAGGCTTTTCATATATATGAAAACTTATCAAAACTGCACCATATTTCCTTCATTTTTACATACACTTTTCCGTGATAGACCCCGCCATTATTGATGAAATGAAAGCGATTTCAAGCTGATATTTCACGCGTTTCCTTTCCTAAGTTTCTGATATTAAATTAATAGTTTTGGGTATGACTTTTCTAAAAGTTTCATGGCTCTCGACCTAATTTATCAGTGTGAACAGCGACCAACTTTTCAACGCTTTCATTGCTTAATATTTCCCTGTTCGATGAAAACTCAAAAAAATAATAGGGAATTACAATGCAAAAATTTAAGCTTTTGCCAATAACGGTCGCAGTGGCGGCTTCGCTTGCTTCACTTTCTTCTTTTGCTGCAGAAACGGATCTTGCTGCTCTCGAGCAACGAATCCAAGAGTTGGAATCTCAAGTTGGGGACATCAAGTATGTTGATGATCAGCAACAAGCGGTTCTAACTTCAGAAACAACTGTGCCAGACGGTATCGTCTTCTCTGGTTACGCTCGTTACGGCGCTCACTACAAAAGTGGTGATGAGCGTTATGTAGACATCGGTACAACAGGCCGCTCTGTTGGTCGTTTAGGTAACGAAGCGAATGGTGGTGAAGTTCAGTTAGCTAAGCTTTTCCAAGCTGACAACGGCGCTATCTGGGACATCGTATTCATGGCTGACCACTGGGAAGCAGACGCATGGGCTGATGACGGTGGCCTGAGCATGAAAAAAATGTACGCTGGTGTAACCAATGTATTTGAAAGCCAGCCTGAGCTTTACATGTGGGCTGGTCGTGACTTCCATCAACGTCCGCAACAAGGTTTGAACGATTACTTCTGGATGACACACGATGGTCAAGGTGCTGGTTTTAACAACCTAGATTTCGGCGGTGCCAAGCTAGACATGGGCTTCGTAGGCCAAGTGAAAGGCGGCCTAGTGAACGACAACGGTCGATACGCTGTGACTGCAAAACTGCATAGCATCAACGCTGGTATCGGTAACCTAGATCTTTACGCAAACTACGGTTTTGCTTCTGATGAAGCTGATGCTTCTACTACGACTGAGTATGTATATAACCCTCTTACAGACAAAATGGAACCAGTGGTAACACCGGGTCAAAAAGTCAGTGATGAAACAGCATACTTAATCGGTGCGACTTTAGGTCTAGGCGAGTCTAACAAGTTAGTTATGAAGTATGGTGACGGTGCAGACTCATCTGTATTTGAGCTGAAAGGTGATTACCAAACCTTCTACGCAAGTTTGGAAGGTAGCTACGCAGCAACAGATAACTTCATCATCGATTACTTAGTGTCGTACAAAGACAACTCTGGTTCAGATCTAGACCGCGAGAACACAGAATACGCAGGTATCGTTCGTCCACAGTACCAATGGGATGATGTTCATTCTACATGGTTAGAAGCGGGCTACGGCATGGTTGATTACGATGACGACGGTGAAGAGAACGCATGGAAAGTAACGCTTTCTCAAAACGTTTCTCTAGGTGGCTTACCTTGGAGCCGTCCAATGCTTCGTTTCTACACAACCGTGGGTGATGTAGAAACCAAAGGCAACACAGTGAAGACAACGAATGTTGACACATTGTCGTTCGGCGCAATGTTTGAAGCTTGGTGGTAATTACCAATATAGAAAGAGCGGCTCTTTGAATTCGGCATATTTTCAAAGAGCCTGTGTTTAAAAGTAGTAAAGACTGTCCATTTTAGCCCTAAAGGCAGATTAATTAGGGTACGTTTCAATTAACTCCATTCTTGGGCACATTTTTGTGCCCTTTTTTTCGTCTTGAATATCTGTTCTATCATTTTGGATTGCCTCTCCCTCTGCTCTCCATGACATCTTCAATACCTCGTTTCATATTATTTTAATCTATCTCGCGTACCCTTCTTTAGCCCTAGTAATTGTAATTACTAATTTGCGTCGTAGCCCTTGCATATCAATAGCCTAGATAGTGGGAAATACTCGATATCCATCGTATTTGATACGCCAATAGGTGTGTTGAAACCCCTTCACGAAACTAAGGCTTTTAACAAGTCTGACTCACTATGGATTCATGATTCCATGAAACAGTTTCATGGCGTGAAGTGAATCTGTAAGCGCTTTCAAGATTTCCAAATCCAGCCTTTTTACCTCCAAGTTTAGTGTGATGACACTCACTTCAACTAAAACGTAATTTCTTAATAATCGTTTTGTAAGCGGTTACAAGCTAATGAAGTATCGAGGTTCGAGTGGCAACAATTAAACACGTATCAGAGCATGCAGGTGTGTCTCAAGCGACAGTGTCTAGAGTGATTAACGGCACCAGTAGAGTGAGCCACGACAAGAAGTTAAAGGTTGAAAAGGCGATCAAAGAACTGGGTTATCGCCCGAACTCTATCGCTCAGGCTTTAGCTTCAAGTCGTACCGGAAGTGTGGGTGTTGTTGTTCCAGAACTGGGCGGATCTTTCTATTCAGGCATCTTGCACTGCATAGAGGAAAACCTACGCCGCTTCGGTTACCACGCTGTGGTTACAGCGGGTTCGAACACCGAACAAGGGCAGCGCGAGTCGGTGGAGTTTCTGTTGGGGCGTCGTGTCGATGCTTTGATTCTTCATACTCAACTGCTCAGTGATGACTATTTAATTGAATTGGAAGAACAGGGGACCCCTGTGGTTTTAATTAACCGCTTCATCCCAGAAATGGCGATGAGTTGCATTGATATTGATAACGAAGTCGGGGGGCTACTCGCTACTCAATATCTTTTGCAAAAGGGACATACAGATATCGCGTGTATTACCGGGCCTTTAGATAAAGCCGACGCTAGGGGGCGTTTGCAGGGGTATCGCAAGGCACTGGAAGAAGCCGGTGTGCCATACGATGAAGCCTTAGTCTCTGAGGCGGGATTTACTGAAGAGACAGGCATCAGCGCCATGAAGAAGTTGATCAACAGAAAATGCCACTTTACGGCGGTATTTGCTTCGAATGATCACATGGCATTTGGTGCCTTTGAGGTGCTGCATCAAGAGGGGCTGTCAGTTCCGAAAGATGTATCACTGGTGGGCTTCGATAACACCATCTTCGCGCGTTATCTGACCCCTAGTTTGACCACCATTAATTTCCCTATTGAAGAGATGAGCGTTGAAGCAGTACAGCTCACTCTACAGAAGCTAAAAAAAATCAAACATGACGTGAACTTTAAATTGCTGCCGACGTTGGTCACTAGAAACTCGGTATCGGATTTACTCGTTACCCTATAAAAATATTAAGGATAGAACATGAAATTTAAGACCTTGGCGCTTTCATGCGCGGTTGCTTTAGGATTAGGTACAACAGCGGTAAACGCGGCTGACAAAGAGATTCGTTTCGACGGTTTCCCTGATTTCGATAGCAGCCTGAAGGTATTACTGCCTGATTTCGAAAAGGAAACAGGGATTAAAGTTGATTACCTTATGAATAACCACGGTGACCACCACACAAAACTAACGACTAACCTAGCAACGGGTTCTGGTGCAGGTGATGTGATTGTTGTGGACGTTGAGAAAATCGGTCCATTCGTTGGCTCTGGCGGCCTAGTTAACCTATCTGAAAACTACGGTGCAGATAAATACGAAGAACGATTCGCACCTTACGCATGGGCACAAGGCAAAGGCGCTGACGGTGACATGTACGGAATCCCTGTCGACCTTGGTCCAGGTGTTATGTATTACCGTACCGACGTGTTTGAAAAAGCCGGCATCAATGTAGAAGACGCAATCAAAGATTGGGATTCATACATCGCTGCGGGTGAAAAACTGAAAGAGCAAAACGTACAACTTATCGCTTCAGCAGCCGACGTGGCACAAGCGATCATCTTCACCACAGTTCCTGAAGGCGAAGGTCTTTACTTTGATAAAGATGGCAACCCAGTTGTGACATCTGAGCGTTTTGTTCACGCTTTTGAAGTAGCAAAAGAGATTCGCGACAAAGGCTTAGACGGTCGCATTCTGGCTTGGTCTAACGAATGGTACGAAGGCTTCCGCAACGGCACATTTGCAACTCAACTTTCTGGCGCTTGGCTACTTGGTCACCTAAACAACTGGATCGCTCCTGAAACCAAAGGTAAGTGGGCGGTAGAAAACCTGCCTGATGGCATCTACGGCAGCTGGGGTGGTTCATTCCTATCGATTCCAACTCAATCTGACAACCCAGATGAAGCATGGGCACTTATTGAATACATGACGACGGATCGTGATGTTCAACTTAAGCACTTCGAAACGATTGCGGCTTTCCCTGCGAACGTAACGACATATGACGATGAGCTTTTTCAAGAAGAGATGGAATTCCTAGGTGGACAGAAAGCACGTCTACTATTTGCTGAAGTGGCACAGAACATCAAGCCAGTATCTCCAGCTCAAGGCGACCACGTAGCACGTTCTATTATTTTAGAGAACGCATTGATGGAAGTGCTTGATGAAGGCAAGGACATCGAGACAGCACTTAAAGAGGCAGAGCGCCTAATCAAGCGTCGTACGCGTAATCTTTAATTTGTTATTACTTTGAGTAAGTGAGGAAGCGTGGACAACGCGCTTCCTTTTTTAAGAGGTCGTTACTATGAATCATACAGCGAGCACAACTATAGAACCTTCGGAGCAAAGCTTTTTTTCTCGTCTGAATTTGAAAGCGCTTACACCGTATGGATTTCTTCTGCCGTTTCTGATCATTTTTTCTGTATTTGGGATCTTCCCGCTGTTGTTCTCTGTTTATCTTTCGTTCCATGAATGGAACCCTGTGAGGGGTATGGATGCGATGGAGTTTGTGGGTTTTGAGAACTATCACATTGCTTTAACTGACCCATGGTTATGGCGCTCATTAAAGAACACATTATGGTTAGCAATCACGTCAGGTGTGGCTCAGCACTTAGTCGCTATTCCAGTGGCTTACATGTTGGTTTCAATGGGTGACCGTATGCGTCACTGGCTAACATCGGCGTACTTTCTACCGTTCATCACATCAACGGTCGCAGCGTCACTGATTTTCTTCAACATGTACTCTCCTAACTCAGGAATCATTAACCAAACGCTAATGGCACTGGCTGATAGCACACTGTTTGGTTGGGCATTTGCTTGGGTTAACGATTTTCAACCAATCCGCTGGTTAGACGATGCCACTATGGTGAAGCCGTCTATCGCGATCATGGTTTTCTGGAAATACACCGGTTTTAACATCGTCCTTTACACCACAGGTTTAATGACGATTCCTAAAGACATTTTAGAAGCTGCTCGTATGGACGGTGCCAATGCCTTCCGCCGCTTCTGGAACATCTCATTACCAATGATTCGTCCATTCATCTTCTTTGCAATCACCATGACCATCATCGGTAACCTGCAAATGTTTGAAGAACCGTTCGTTCTAACGCGTGGTACAGGTGGTACAGGTCAATCTGGTTTAACTATCTCGATGTACCTCTACAAAGTGGGTTGGGAATGGTTAGAAATGGGCACAGCATCAGCGATTTCATGGCTTCTGTTTGCACTCATCGCAACGTGTACCTTGGTTCAATTTTTATTCTTCGGTAAGAAAGGCTTAGGGGAACATTAAGATGTCGACATCAATTAAGACAAATACCTCACCATTAAGTGGCCTAATGCCAAGCGAACGCACCATGTACATCATGACTAAGATCTTGATGGTCATGCTCGGCATATTACTGATTGTTTCTGCAATCATTACGGTGTTCCCGTTTGTGTGGTCAGCACTGCTTTCAACACGTGACCGTTCGGAAATCTTCGGTTCAGGCATCAGCTTTGCGATTGGCGACAGCCTGATGGTGAACTATGCAAAACTGCTGGAAATCATGCCGTTCTGGAAAGCGATGTTTAACTCGATTTACGTGGCTTTCTTAGGCACCACCATCTCGCTGCTGTTTTGTAGCATGGGTGGCTACGCATTTGCTGTGTTTAAGTTCCGCGGAAAGAACGTGTTGTTCGGCATGCTGGTTGGCTCAATGGCGATTCCGCCTGTGCTTAGCTTGATCCCTTACTTCATGATCGTGAAATTCTTAGGCTTGCTAGATAACCACATGGCGGTATGGCTACCGTTCACAACCACGCCATTTGGTATCTTTTTGATGCGTCAGCACGTGATTGCATCGATTCCTAAAGAGCTATTAGAAGCGGCGAAGTTAGATGGCGCAGGTGAGTTCAGAACGTACTGGAGTGTGGTACTGCCACTGATGAAACCGGCACTAGCAACACTCGCTATCGTGCAGTTCGTCTTCTTCTGGAACATGTTTATGCAGCCTCTTGTTGTGCTGAACAACCCTGACAATTACGTCATCACACAAGCACTACGAAGTGTTCAAGGTATTCCGAATACGCCATGGGGCGCGGTAATGCTAGGTACCACAATTTCTATTTTACCACTCGTGATTACATACCTGTTCGCATCGAAACAGATGATCAGTGGTTTAACGTCCGGCGCAGTTAAAGGTTAGGTTTAAGGGTTATAACAATGAATAAATTTCAACTTCCAAGTGATTCAAAGTTACGCAGTAAGGAATTTGTATTCGGTGTCGCGACATCTTCATACCAAATTGAAGGCGGCGTTGAAGAGGGCGGTCGTACACCGTCTATCTGGGACACGTTTTGTAAGACACCAGGTAAGGTAGATAACGGCGACAGTGGTGATGTGGCGTGCGACCACTACCATCTGTGGCAACAAGATATCGAGATGATTCAAGGCTTAGGTGTTGATGCTTACCGCCTGTCCATTGCTTGGCCACGTATCCTGCCGCAAGACGGTGTGGTGAATCAGCAAGGCCTAGAGTTTTATGAGCAGATCATCGATGAGTGTCATGCTCGTGGGATGAAGGTTTACGTAACGCTTTATCACTGGGATCTGCCGCAATACCTTGAAGACAAAGGTGGTTGGCTGAACCGTGAAACGTCTTACAAGTTTGCAGAATACGCAGAAGTGGTGAGTAACTACTTTGGTGACAAGATTGATGTTTACACAACGCTGAACGAACCGTTTGTGTCTGCATTCCTAGGCTACCGTTGGGGCGAACACGCACCAGGCATCAAGGGTGACAAAGAGGGTTACTTAGCGTCTCACCACCTAATGCTAGGCCATGGTTTGGCGATGCCGATTCTTCGTAAGAACGCGCCTCATGCTAAGCATGGTGTGGTATTTAACGCGACTCCGGCTTACCCACTGACACCGCAAGATCAAGGCGCTGCAGACTACTGTGAAGCAGAGAACTACCACTGGTTCATCGACCCTGTACTGAAAGGTGAATACCCACAGCTAGTTGTCGAGCGCCAAGCGATGAACATGCCGATGATTCTAGAAGGCGATCTAGACATCATCAGTGCACCAGTTGATTACATCGGTATCAATTACTACACACGCAATGTCGCTCGCTTCAACGAGAACGGCGACATTGAATCAGTAAAACAGACTGACGCTGAACACACTTACATCGGCTGGGAGATCAACCCACAAGGTTTAACCGACTTATTGGTAAGACTGGATGCTCGTTACGAAAATATGCCGCCTATCTACATTACAGAGAACGGTGCTGCAGGTAATGACGAGCGTGTTAACGGACAAGTGATGGATGACCAACGTGTTCGCTACTTCCAAGGCCACATCGAAGCAGTTCACAACGCAGTTGAAGCCGGTGTGAAAGTGGATGGTTACTTCGCTTGGAGTCTGATGGATAACTTTGAGTGGGCATTCGGCTACTGCCAACGTTTTGGCATCGTCCATGTTGATTACACCACTCAAGAAAGAACACTGAAACAGAGCGCAATTGCGTACCGAAACATGCTTCAAGAGCGCGCTGAGGAGAACAGATAATGGCTAAAGTAGAATTTAAGAACATCAAAAAATCATTCGGCGATGTTGAAGTTGTAAAAGAGTTTGATTTTACGGTTGAAGACGGCGAGTTCGTGGTTTTCCTTGGCCCATCTGGCTGTGGTAAGTCGACAACACTACGCATGCTTGCAGGCCTAGAGAGCATCAGCTCTGGTGATATCGTCGTTGGTGGCAAAGTGATGAACAAGGTCGATGCTAAAGATCGTGACTTAGCGATGGTATTCCAAAGCTACGCGCTGTACCCACACATGACGGTGCACGAGAACATCGCTTTTGCTCTAAAACTGAAAGGCATGCCGAAAGCGGAAATCGACGTAGAAGTACTAAAAGCGGCGAAGATGCTAGAGCTTGATCCACTACTGAATCGTAAGCCAAAAGAACTTTCTGGTGGTCAGCGTCAGCGTGTAGCAATGGGCCGAGCGATGGTTCGTACACCTAAAGTGTTCTTGTTTGATGAGCCGTTATCTAACCTAGATGCAAAACTTCGTGGTGTGATGCGAGAAGAGATCAAACACCTACACCGTGAACTTAAAACCACCACGATCTACGTAACACACGATCAGATCGAAGCGATGACGCTAGCAGATCGCATCGTGATCCTAAAAGACGGCTACGTTGCTCAAGTGGGCACACCAACCGAGGTTTTCCAACGCCCAGCCAATAAGTTTGTCGCGCAATTCATTGGTAACCCGTCAATGAACATGTTGGAAGCGAAATTGATTGAAAAAGAGAGTGAGTACTTCGTTGAACTTGGCGATGTTCATATCCCACTGCCAGATCGCTTTAAGTCTCTGGCCTCTAAAAACTTAGCGCTTCACTTTGGTGTTCGTCCAACAGATATCCACCTTCGTGCTGAGCAAGTCGACCACGATCGCGTACTGCCATTCCCTGTGAAAATTAAAGACAAGGAACTACTTGGCGCGAGCATTCTTCTGAAAACAGAAATTGGTGGTCAACCGCTGATGGTTGAAACCCAAGCCGCTGAAGTGGATGTGAAAGAGCTGACACTTTACTTGGACTTGGATGCTTTCCACCTGTTTGATGCACTGAGTGAGAACTCGCTAGCGAGCTAGTCAATTACGAGCTAGCCAGTCAATTCAAATCAGCCATTGAGCTGACACCAACCAACTTACGACAAATTGTTTTGGCTCCTCCTGATTTGGGAGGGGCTAGGGATAGTGATGATGAAATTCGGATATTTTGACGATAAAAACAAAGAATACGTAGCAACCACACCGTGCACACCGATCAAATGGTGTAATTATGTAGGCACATTAGATTTCGGTGGCATTGTTGATAGCAACGGCGGTGTGCTGTTGTGTAAGGGCGATCCGGCACTCAACCGTATCACTAAGTACATTGCACAACTGCCAAACTCTGATTTTAAAGGCTCGACCCTTTACCTAAAAGTGCGTGATGAAGCGGGCAACGTAGAGGTGTTCTCACCTTTTTACACGCCGACTCTGAAGCCGCTTGATAAGTTTGAAAACCACACAGGTTTGTCTTACACCACCATCATTGCAGAAGCGTTTGGTGTGTGTTGTGAAGCGACTTTCTTCGTGCCAAAAGCTGACCAAGTACTGCTACAAGACATCAAAGTGACCAACATTTCAGACAAAGCACTGCACGTTGATGTGGTGCCTGTATACGAGTTCACACACTTTGATGCACTTAAGCAACTACTGAATGCAGACTGGGTGCCACAAACCATGACGCTTAAAGCGCACCAACAAGAATCGGGTCATACCGTGCTTGAGCAGTATGCTTTTATGAAGCGTGACTACGCGGTGAACCTGATGACAGCGGATCGCCCTGCGACGTCTTTTGATGGTGACCGCCAATCGTTCCTAGGTAATTTGGGCTACGGTACATGGGCAGCGCCAGAAGCACTAAACAATGATGAACTAGGCAACACCGAGTGTCTGCGTGGCGACAATATTGGTGCGCTTAACCTGCGTTTGGGTTGGTTATCTCCAGAGAAGACTGAACGTACGATTGTACAAATCGCACAAGAGCAGAGCCTAGAAGCAGCACTGCCTCTATTGGCTAAATACCGTGACCATCAAGTGGTCGATTCGGCTTTCGCTGAACTGGCTGAACATTGGGATGGTTACCTACAAGCGGTTCAGGTTGAAACGCCAGATCCGGCAATGAACTCGATGTTGAACGTACATAACCCACGCCAATGTCACACCACCAAAAACTGGTCTCGTTATTTGTCTCTGTATCAGCTTGGCTATGGCGCACGTGGCATCGGTTTCCGTGATTCTTCGCAAGATACTTTAGGCGTAATTACTCACATGCCAGAAGAAGCGCGCGAGTTCATTGAGCGCTTACTATCAGTGCAAAACATCAATGGTTCTGCGATGCACCAGTTCTTCCCATCAACCATGGAAGCGAACGCTGGTGACTCACGTGAAGAGGAAGATCGCCCGGATTACTACGGTGACGATCATCTGTGGATCATCTACGCAGTGACCCAATATGTGAAAGAGACAGGCAATGCCGATTTCTTGAACAAAGATATTCCGTTCTACCAAAAAGACAAAGCGGGCAACCCTGTGGAAACAGGTATCGTTTGGGATCACTTGTGTCGCGCGATCGAGTTTACCTACACCAATACGGGTGAGCACGGCCTACCGTTATTAGGTTTTGCAGACTGGAATGACACGGTGAACCTGCCAACGGGTGCTGAGTCGATGATGGTCGCTAACATGTACGGTAAAGCCCTGCTTGATATGCTCGACCTTTGTGAGCTACGTGGTGAGGAACAACTAACAGCTCAGTTCAAAGAGCAATACCAACAAATGCAGAGCACAGTGAATGAGTGCGGTTGGGATGGCGAATGGTTTGTGCGTTACTTTGATGAGCAAGGCATGCCAATTGGCTCTCATAAGAATGAACAGGGACAGATCTACACTAACGGTCAAAGCTGGCCTGTGATTTCTGGTTTTGCGACGCAAGAGCGCGCTACACAAGCGCTAGATTCGGTTTACAACAAGCTGAACACGACCAATGGTATCAAGCTTTCAACTCCTGGTTACAACGGCTTTGATCCACAACTTGGTGGCGTTTCGACATATCCACCGGGTGCGAAAGAGAACGGCGGCATCTTCCTGCATTCAAATCCATGGGTGATGATCGCAGAAGCGAAAATGGGAAATGGCGAGCGTGCTTACGAGTACTACCGTCAAATTAACCCGGCTTCGAAGAACGACGACATTGATACCTTCGAATCGGAGCCATACTGCTATCCACAAAACATCTTGGGTGACGAACATAAACAGTTCGGCTTAGGTCGTAATGCATGGCTGTCTGGTACTTCATCTTGGACATACGTTGCGGGTACACAGTGGATTCTGGGTGTTCGACCTGAAATTGATGGCTTGCTGGTGGATCCTTGTATTCCGGCTGAGTGGCCTGAATTCAAAGTCCGTCGTCAGTTCCGTGGTGCGACTTATCATATTCATGTCACGAACCCGAATAACGTGTGTAAGGGCGTGGTTGAGATGAAGGTCAATGGTGACCTGATTTCAGGCAATAAAGCACCGGTATTTACATCGGGTGAGCACACGGTAGAAGTGGTTTTAGGTTAACAAAGAGAAGGGCGCTTTATGCGCCCTTTATTGCTCTTTCGTTTGGTTATTTTGGTTGATAGGTGGCTTGGCATTGCCAAATGAAGGTTTGAGACTGGTTCGGGCTAAGGGTTAATAAGCCAATCTGGTTATTGAATGCATCGGCAGGGCAAGTCATGGGCTCTATTGCAATACTTTGCTCACTTGTTGGAGTGTAGAGCTGAACAAATGGGTAGCTCGCGTCTTGTTGATAATGAATTGCAGCTGATGAATCTGAACGTGTCAAAGTCAGTTGGTTGGTTGTCTTAGAGTCAAATTCAAAGCAGTGGTTTAGGCTTTGACTGGTCAGGGAGTCATCCAAAGACAAACGGTCAAAAGCCTGTTTTTCACCATTGGGTAGGTCGTTCTCATGTACGACCTCAGCGCAAGGCGACATAGTCAATTCACACTGTTCTAGGTCATTGCCGAGCGAGAAATAAGGGTGCCAAGCATCACCGAATGGGAAGGCGAAATCACCACAATTAGAGACAGTTGTTGAGCAAGAGAGCTTACCCGTTGTGTCGATGGTGAAGGTAGTTTCAAGGTTAAAAGCAAACGGGAAAGCAGGGTGCAAAGATGATGTCTGATATTGCAGCGTCACACTGGCTGACTGATCATTGGCCACGCTGTTTGTGATTGAAAAAGGTTGGTTGTAGAGCAGGCCATGTACGGCGTGATCAGACCAAGGAAAGTTAGCTGGGAGTTGATGGTTTTGGTTGTCGAAACTGTAGCGACCTAAGTTTAAACGGTTTGGAAAAGGAAATAATTTAGCACTGCGGGAAAAGAACGGATGTTGGTTGATCAGTTCATCATAATTCTGATAGCCACAAATAAACGAGAATGGACTGTTATTTACAATGTATTTATTTATAACAGCACCAAACCCATTGATTATTTGAAGTTCTATACCATGCTGCTGATTTATTAATGTGACAGAGTCAATATTTCCAAATTTTTCATTTATAATTTTAAACATGTTGATGTCTCCATTTTTGAAAGATATTAACAAGAAGAAAAAAATATTCAATGGCGGTTTTAACATGAATAATAAAATTCCATATTCAAGCTATTCAGGAAATTCAGAACACTTGTGTAAAAAAGGTGATGCAGTTGAATTTATTCAACCTTGGTACACGCCAATTTCTACGACACCAGAAAATACAGGTATGGCGATCGGTGGTATCGGTAATACCTTTACACTGACGCCAAATGGTAACACGCCAAACTTCAGTTTTATTCCAGGAATATTTGTCGATTGCTCAGAGCAAGTTGTTAATTTTAATGATTTTTATGCGTCAGTGATGGATGTGCCGACCATTGAAGCGCTTCAGGTTGTTAACGAGCAAGAGCTTAGTGTTCATCTGAATTTTTACCCAGCGCTATTCGATGGAAAGAAGATAGATAAAGAAAACATTTCTAATGCGATTAACATCATTCGTAACGCATTAAAAACTGGCAACTTCTATAAAGAAAATAGAGAGAGCTTTATAAAGTGGAATGTTGAGTTTTCTAATAAGACTCAATTATTAATTGAGTCGGATTCATCGTCGATTATTTGTCAATTATATGTAGCCTTAGATTTCTTTAATGGATTATTAATAAATGATACAACGAGACAGCTATCACTAACTGCGGGAAATAATAGTGATATAGAAAGTGTTAATGGTAGCGATATCGAATATAAGGCTTTATATCCATTAGCTGAATATAAATATAATAGTTTTGATGGTATTAATATAAAGCGAAAGGTAGTCTCGCCGATCGTTAAAGAGGATAAGCGCCTCTGTTCTATGCCGATGCACTGGAACCACTTCCAGATTACTAATGAATCACAGCAAACACGCGTGATTACTCTTGCTCAACCTCTACAAAACTTGATTGGTTCAACCTACCGAAAAGGTCGTGATGGGATTCAAGATTCGGCGTGTACCTTATCTCAAAACCCGATTGCTCAGCAGCATAAAGCGGTGAAGGTCAATGATGAAAGCCACGGTTTTACCGGTGTTCAGCTCACTAGTCAGTCCCCTTATCAAAGTGACATTGAGGGTGAGGTGGTGTTTGGTGTTCAAGCCGAAAACCGTTTGACTAAATCTGGCAAGGTATCGGTGTCTGTTAAGCCAACGCTTTATACTTCGAAAGTGACCCAGCAAACTGAGTTCGCACTGAAAACAGGCCGTACTAATACAGAATTCCAAACTGGGATCTACACTGGGCGCGAAGCATTGAGTGCATTGGTCGTGGTTCAGGTTGAGTTGGAGCCGGGCGAATCCGTTGACCTGCGTTTCGCACAGGTGATGGCATACAGTAAAGTGATGCTCAATGGCTGGCACTCAGACAAGGCTTACACGCAATTCTACCCACAAGCAAAGCCTGCCTTACCGATGTTACAAGATGTTTTGCCAAAGCTTGAGGTGATTGAGCAGAAGATTATTGAGCAACAGACCGCTTTCCTAGAGCAAGCTCAAAGCAAAATATCACAGCCTGAATCAGCGCTACGCTATGCGACGATGGCGATGAACTCACTATCGTTTTTAGCCGAATCTACGGTATGGGATAAAGAAGATAAGTTCCTAGTGAAAGAGTGTGTTGATTACCCATTCTTTAATTCACTGGATGTGTATTTTTACGGCTCATTTTCACTGCTTTACTTGCTGCCGGAGCTTGATGGCTGCGTAATGAAAGAGTTCTCAAAAGCGATTTTGGCTGAAGACTTTACTCAGCGCCGTTACTGGGAATATGAAGCGACACCGAATGCTGAATTGATTGATGAAAAGTACCAAGGTGTGCGTGCAATTCGAGGTGCAGTAATCCACGATTTGGGTAGCCCGTTCGACATTCAGCCTGACGCGTATAGCTGGCATAATGTTAAGGAATGGAAGGACTTAGCACCGAAATACATTCTAATGGTGTACCGTCACTACCAAAACACACAAGATATGTCTGTGGTTAAAGAGTGCTGGCAGGCTGTGACTGAGAGTATCGATTTCTTGTCGAACTTGATTGCTGAAGGTGACGATTTACCGCTAACCCGAGGTACAGACGACACCTTCGATAACCTCGCTTCTCATGGTATCTCTATTTACTGTGCGAGCCTCTGGGTTGCCGGCCTTCAAGCTGCAAGTGAGCTTGCAAAGTTGATGGGCGAACACGATCTAGGCGCGGGTTACCTAACACGTTCGAAAAAGGCATTAGCAACAGTTGAGCAGAGCTTGTGGGATGAGAAAGAAGGTTATTACCACTTCTTTGTGACGCCTGTCCAAGCCAAGCATCTTACCGGTGAAGGTTATCAAGCTTTGGAAACTCTGGGGCTAGTTTTAACGGGTGATGCGATTGCCGATAAGAATATGCTTAACGACTATCTAAACCAAACCGATACTTCAATAAACATCAATAAGGTAGCTCAAAGAGTCTCTAAGAAACGCTTATTGAGTGAGACAGCGCCTCAAGCCTTTACTAAAGAGTATCTAGAGCTAGTACCCGATTCAGACAATAGCTTTGGTGATGCACTGCTTGCAGATAGCTATCTCAAACTGATTGGCCTAGAGGGTATTTTCCCGCAACAGCGCATTCAGCGTGCATTGGACTATGTTTATAAACATAACTTCGAGATTAACAGCCCTAAACTTGGGGTAGCGAACATGACGCTCGCCGATGGTTCGCCGCATGAGGCTTTTCAGGCGCAAGACGTGTGGATCGGCGTGCAGTTTAGTGTCGCAACTGCGTTGAGCCTAGCGGGTAAATCGCAGCAAGCAGAAACATTGATGGATACCGTGTATACCGCGTTGTATGACTATTCAAAAATTCCATTTGCCGCACCAGAAGGGTTCAACTGTTCTGTCTCTTTCACTGAGCAAGATCTTACAGAATCTTTTGAATTGTCACAAAATGATGCGAAAAAGTGGCTTACTGCACTTAAATTGCAAAAGTGTGTGCTGTCTGACGGTCGAGTTAATCCTGAGCTGACTAAAGACAGTGATAAATTTGTTAGTATGCTGCAAGGCGAAATTTCAGCGGAGCAAGCTACGGTTCTTCACAAGTGGCTTCTGAGCACTGGTTTGAAGTATACCGCAGGTCGCTACTTCCGACCGGGGATGATTTTCGCCTACTTATATTAATTAAATAGTATGAGTTTCAACTTAAGCAATGTTGAGTTGAAACTGATGGGGAGCTTTAGGGCTCCCCTTAATGTCAC
Source organism: Vibrio sp. Makdt (assembly GCF_027587015.1). Classification (NCBI taxonomy): domain Bacteria; kingdom Pseudomonadati; phylum Pseudomonadota; class Gammaproteobacteria; order Vibrionales; family Vibrionaceae; genus Vibrio; species Vibrio sp. Makdt. The sequence continues at coordinate 192,642 of NZ_JAPPTH010000001.1, read as the reverse complement.
TGGGTTAGGGTATCGAGATGCGCACTAAAACTAAAAAAACCACCGTATACGATGTAGCGAGGCTAGCTGGCGTTTCACCAAGCACGGTTTCTCGTTTTCTTAATCGAACAACCTATGTGTCGGATGATAAAAGCCAAAATATCGAACAGGCGATCAAAGACACCGGCTACAAACCAAATTTTCAAATGCAGGAGAACATTAATCGCCGTTCACTCACGATAGGCGTCTTGGTACAACACCCTGACAGCCCTTATACCAGCCGCATCCTCAACGATATGGAGAAAACCCTGATAGCTCAAGGCTATTCGTTAGTGATAGCAACCGGACATTGGCAAAAAAAGCTCGAGATACACGCCTTAGAGTATCTGGCTAAGAGCAATGTCGATGGCATGATCATCGTGACAGGCAGCATTACCAAAGAAGACATCGCGAAGTATGCGCAAGACATTCCGGTGGTTGCGGTGGGCTATGACATGGTTGCAGATAATGTTCGCTCAATTAACATTGATAATGTGTTGGGTGGTTACATGGCAACCCTCCACTTGCTCCAACAGGGGCATGTGAATATTGCTCATATCAAAGGGCTTTCAAGTCAGCCAGACGCAGGTAATCGTTTTGAAGGCTATAAGAAAGCGCTTCAAGAAGCGGGCATTAAGGTGATGCCAAAGCTCGTCAAGCAAGGGGATTTCAGTAGTGAAACTGGCTATGAGAAAACCGTGGAATTAATTGAATCTAAGATTCATTTTTCTGGCCTGTTTGCCGCCAATGATCAAACGGCTTACGGTGCGATTAAGGCGCTCCATGATCACGGTTACAAAGTGCCAGAAGATGTGTCTGTGATTGGGTTTGATGACTTGCCAACGTCAAAGTATTTCACACCCGCGTTAACAACATTAAGGCAGCCAATTGAAGAGATTGGCGAGGTGTGTGCTCAGTCGATCTTGAACTTGTTATCTGGTGAGAGGCATGAAGCGCGATTGCCACCCATTGATTTAATTGTCAGAGAGTCGACCAAATCTTTGTATCGTTAGTTGTGAAGTGTTTGAATCGTAGGGAGTGCACGTTATTTCCCTTCAGAAACGAAAAATGTCGCATCCATGCGACATTTCTCTTTTGGCGGCCAAACCAGTTTTGCTATATTCATTCTAGAGTGCAATCCATTAGGAGATTATTCAGAATGTACTTATAAGACGCTGTTAATCTTGATTAGTTCCCTTTAAGCGGCATTTTTTTCCGAATTATTTTCTAAATCGAATGACGCTGCGATGAGTTTCTTGGTGTAGTCGTTTTTCGGCGCATTGAAAATCTCTTCTGCAGACCCTTCTTCCATCACTTCACCCTTCTGCATCACCAATACACGATCCGAAAGTGCTTTGACTACCGAAAGGTCGTGGCTGATGAATAGGAAGCCGATATTGTGCTTAGTTTGGATGTCTTTGAGCAGGTCAATCACGGTCAGTTGTACTGAGCGATCGAGAGCTGACGTCGGTTCATCCAATAGTATGAAAGAGGGCTCAAGAATCAACGCACGAGCAATCGCGATACGTTGTCTTTGTCCGCCAGAGAACTCATGCGGGTAGCGGTTGATTGAGTTTGGCTCCAGACGAACCTCAATCAGTGCTTTACGAGCTCTTTCTAAACGTTCTTGTTTTGACAAGTGAGGTTGATGCACCGTTAAGCCTTCGGTGATGATCTCCCCAACCGTCATACGTGGCGATAAAGAACCATAAGGGTCTTGGAATACCATTTGAACATCTTTTTTCAGGTTATGACGCTGCTTGTCGTTGAGTAAGCTGACGTCTTGTCCCTTATAAACAATACGACCTGAGCTTGGCAATAAGCCGATTAACGCACGTCCAAGAGTTGATTTACCTGAACCTGACTCACCCACAATACCGAGGGTTTCACCTTGTTTTAGGTTCAACGAGATGCCTTTCACCGCTTCAAAGTACTGGTTTTTTGACTTAATGAAGTGCGGTTTCACCAAGAACTTAACGCGAATATCTTCAGCAGACAGAAGCTCTGGCGCTGCGGCGCTTACCGGATCTTTCGCCCCTTTAGGTATCGAGTTAATGAGCATTCGTGTGTAGTCATGTTTAGGATTGTCGAACAGAGATTGAGTCATCCCTTCTTCTACGAGTTCACCTTTACACATCACTAGCACGCGATCGGCGAAGTGTCTCACCACACCTAAGTCATGGGTGATGAACAAAATTGCCATGCCCATCTTGCCTTGGATCTCTTTGATAAGAGAAAGCACTTCAGCTTGAACCGTTACATCGAGTGCTGTTGTCGGTTCGTCCGCAATCAGGATATCCGGTTCATTAATCAGCGCCATTGCAATCATGATGCGTTGCAACTGACCACCCGAAAATTCGTGAGGGTACTTGGTGTACGACTTTTCTGGCATTGGTAAGTGCACAAGATTAAACAGTTCAATCACTCGCTGTTTGGCTTGAGACTTTGACACTTTACGGTGACACATAATGGCTTCTGCCACTTGAATACCGACGCGCAGATATGGGTTCAAAGATGTCATCGGCTCTTGAAAGATCATGCCGATTCTGTCGCCACGAATCGACTGCATTTCACGCTCTGATTTTTCGAGAACAGACTCGCCTTCAAACTCAATTTGAGACTGAGGATCAATAATGGCGTTGTCTGGAAGTAGACGCATCAGTGCGTTAGAAGAGACAGATTTACCAGAACCTGATTCACCAACAATGGCCAAGGTTTCGCTAGATTTAAGGGTAAAGTTAACCTTTTTCACCGCATCAACGATTCCATCGTTGGTTTTGAAGCTAACGGAGAGGTTATTGACTTTAAGAAGAGCCCGGTCCGACATGATATATCCTTATCAATTTAAGACGTTTGGTGAAGATTGAACTTCTGACGTTGTTTTAAGTTGCCCAAAATGGTGATGAGCACGTTGAATTTGTTCTAGTTCGAGCATCCAATGTGAACTGCGTTGCGCGCTACAAAATGCGATTAAGTGGTTAAGTAGATCTTCACTCTGCTTTTCCAGTAACCCGTGGGTGCGTTGAATCAGCTCTGTGCTCTCAAGAGAGATAAATTGCATTAACGCATAAGACTGATTCAATGTATCAAAGGCTTGTTGGTGTTGCCCTAAACGGTTGAGAATCTCAGATTGAGCCACGCTTGCATCTCTGAGTCCTGCAAGTAGACAGGCAAATTGGCAAGGCTTGATATCGCTTTGGTATGCCGCATCTTGAATGTGGTGAGGAAGAGAATTGAGAACATCACCATAAAGGCGCTGTGCTTCTGGCCAGTGACCTTGCTCCATTAACTGCTCAGCTTTTAGGTAGTGCATCCAGCATCGTTCAATTTCCATATCCACATCCTCGATTTATAATATTTTAAAATGTTAATGATATTTATTATCAATTGCAAATTAAAATCATTCAGATGTTAGGTTTGGTGAATTAAATGGCTTGTTATTCGTAAAATTGCATTAAATTGTGTGTTATTTGTTCGGTTGAACAGCGATGTAGCGTAAGTCACTAAATTTATAGGCAATTACATCTACACTGAATTTATCTACACCCAAGAAATAAAGGACTAAGGAGGCGGCGATGGCGATTCAAAGACTCAATGCAGAACAACTGTATCAGGTAGCAGAACTCGAAAAGCTACCATGCAAGTCGACCAAAGAACTGGCTCCAATTGACGAAATCGTCGGGCAAGAACGTGCGCAAAAAGCCGTTGAGTTCGCGATGTCAATTAAGGAAAAGGGTTACAACATTTATGCGATAGGACGCAATGGTCTGGGCAAGCGCACCATGATCTTGCGTTATCTCAACCGACACACTCATGAAGTGGAGGAGCTTTTTGACTGGTGTTACATCGCGAATTTCGAAGATATTCGCACACCTAAGGTATTGAAACTTCCGCGTGGCGTGGGAAGTAGCTTAAAGCAAGATATTGAAAAGCTGATGCGCAAACTCATCAAAGCGATGCCACTCGCGTTCGACAATGAGATGTACTTCAGCCGTGCTGATCGATTAAAGAATCAGCTAGCAGCCAAGCAACAAGCAGCGTTAGAAGCGATTAGCCAAGAAGCAAAAAAGAACGGCGTGAACCTGACGATCACCACTCAAGGTGATTACCAATTTGTGGCGATGAACGGCGACGAGCTTCATACCGAAGAGAGCTTTGACTTGCTGTCACCTGAAGAGCAAGATCAGTTTGATAAAACCATCGATGCGCTGGAAGTTGGACTGCGAACCATTTCTCGTGAACTGACGGAGCTTGAAGAGACGTATACTGAAAAGATTCAAAAGCTTAATGATGATACGGCGCGAGATGTGATAACGCACTTCATCAAGCAATTGAAGAAGGATTACAGCCAATACCCAGACATTAAAAAGTACCTAACCGCACTGCGTAAAGACATCGTCGATAACGCTGATATTTTCTTAGAAGAGAGTACTGAGCAGGCCGAAGTTGCGACGGCTTCTTTGGATAAGAAAATGCCGCGTCGTTACAAAGTGAACGTGATTGTGAGCCAGAAGGAAGACACTCTACCGATTGTGGTCGAGGAGAATCCGAACTATCACTCTCTGTTTGGTTATGTAGAAACGGCAACCTTTAAAGGCACTGTATTTACTGATTTCTCATTGATTCGTGCAGGTAGCTTACATCGAGCGAACGGTGGCGTGCTGTTGATGGACGCGGTAAAAGTGCTAGAGCAACCTTACGTATGGGAAGGCCTGAAGCGTGCGCTGCGCTCTCGTCAGTTAAGCTTCACTTCATTAGAGAAAGAGGTGACGTTAACGGGAGCGGTATCGCTCGACCCAGAACCTATTCCTCTGGACGTTAAGATCATCTTGTTTGGTGACTATCGCACATACCAACTGCTGCAGCATTATGATGCGGAGTTTGGTGAGCTGTTCCGTGTGACGGCCGACTTTGAAGATGAGATGAAGCGGACTGCTGACTCTGAAATGCATTATGCGCGCTTCATTTCGAGCATCGTCCATGACAACAACATGCTCCACTGTGACCGCAAGGCGATTGCTCGCATCATTGAACACAGTTCTCGTCAGGCGGGTGACCAAGGTAAGTTGTCACTGCACTCAGCACACATTGCTAATCTGCTTCGTGAATCCAACTACGTTGCGAGAGGTTCGAAATCGAATCTGATTCGCGCATCGCACGTCGACCAAGCGTTATCGAACCAACAGATGCGTGTTGGACGACTGCAAGACAGCGTAATGGAAACCTTTACCAACGGCACAACTTTGATTCATGTCGATGGTAAAGCTGTAGGGCAGGTCAATGCGCTGTCGGTATTAAGCACAACGGATCACATGTTTGGTGCGCCAAACCGAATCACGGCAACCACCGCTTATGGTGACGGTGAAGTGATTGATATTGAAAGAAACGTAGACCTTGGTGGCAGCATTCACTCGAAAGGGGTGATGATCTTGTCGGCATATCTCTCTTCTGTGTTTGGTAAGACGGCTAAAGTCCCGCTTACTACTAACATCACTTTCGAGCAGTCATATGGTGGCGTTGATGGCGATAGTGCGAGTATGGCGGAATTCTGTGCCGTTGTATCTGCATTCTCTAAGCAGCCAAACCGTCAAGACATTGCGATTACCGGCTCGATGAACCAGTTCGGTGAGTCTCAGCCAATTGGTGGGGTGAACGAGAAGATTGAAGGCTTCTTTGATGTATGTGAAATAAAAGGTCGTTCTAATGAGCAAGGGGTTATCATCCCGCGCTCTAATGTTCATAACCTGATGCTGCGCAGTGACATCGTTAAAGCGGTGGAAAAGGGCGAGTTCAATATCTGGGCGATTGATCATGTGACAGAGGCGATTGAGCTGTTCACGGGTAAAGCCGCTGGTGAACCGAGTGATGAGGGAAGCTACCCAATCGATACTATCTTTGGTATCGCTCAGGCTAAACTCAACGCACTGCGTAAATAGCTTAACGCTTTAAGTAGATTAGCTAAATAACCGTTAACCTTAAACGAAACAGCCATCGATATTATCGATGGCTGTTTTTTTGATTCTTACAATCTCTAGCGCTTAAGCGTTACGCAAACGAAGTTTGGTGCCGTCGAACTTCAGCTTACTGAGCAGGTTTTTGGCATTGGCCTTACCGATATCATCAAATTCGACACCATAACGCGCATAGTGCGTTGATCTTTGCAGATTACACACAATCCCTCTAAGTGGCGGAATCAGCGGACCATTGTAGTTCTCGGGTGTAATTTCGATAGAGACTCGGTCGGCAACTTGAATTGGACGAGAGGTTGGCGATGTGACAAAGCGACAGCCACTCTTCGAGAGGTCTCTGATCTCGCAGTTCATGCGTTGATCATCAAAGATCACGCGAGAGCTTAGGTTCACTTCATAGCGCGTTTCTTTACGCAGTTGCGTGACTTGCATGGTACTTGGCGTGGAAAGCACGATGATAGGAAAGGGTTCGCCAATGGTGTGGTGAATCTGAGACCTAAAGTGGATCAGAGCACCTTCGCCTCGCAAAGAGTAGGCACGAGCCGTCATCCAAAAGCCTTCCTGAAAGAAAAAGCGCAGGTCATCACTGGATACTTCCGGCACCTCAATCAGGATACAGTTATCACTGTGAGTGCCGATAAATTTGGTGGTAGCGAGAAACTTGGTGCCAACAGGTGTCGATACATTTAATGTCAGCTCACTGCCATGCTCAATCATAGCCAGCGCATCGGTGCTATTAATAGTGGTGACGGTTCGATTTCGAGGGTCTTGCAGTGCCTGATTATGCTCCAAAGGCTTCTTCAGTGGTGCGTTCATTATAGGTTCTCCATGTGCCAACATGCGTCTGTTAGATATTGATAACTTGCTAACAAGGGGTTGTTACGTGCTAGATTTAGTAGGTGTACTAACGCAATTTATAGAGTGCTTTTAATTGGTTTGAATTTTATTTATAACCACACGCTATAATAATATTTTCTTTGTTTGTAAGTACTTAGTTTTATTTATATGCACTTGCGTTAGTCTATTACAAGGAATTCATACTTCAAACTTTAATTGTTTGTCGTATCCATTATTTGCAGGAGTTGAGAATGCAGGCAGTTAAATGGTATCAAGATGCGAACCAGATCACGGTTGAGTTGGAACCAGATCAATTTGCGGTTGTTAAGTATAAAAAGGATGGCGATGTACTGCATATCACCTCAACTCGAATCCCTGATGAACTGCAAGGCAAGGGTTTTGGTAAGGTGATGATGGAGTCGGTACTCCCTGAAATTGAGCGTGCGGGTTACACAATTATCCCGGTATGCAGTTATGTTGTTCATTACATGAATAGACAGCCACAATGGTCACACCTTTTAGCTGATAAGGCGTAGCAACGAGTTATATGTCTCAATCAATACCTTCAAAACAGTCTGTCGAATCCGATGTTAATTCCAGTCAGCAATCTCCTGAGCTTTATCAAAAAATAGCCACGTCACTCGGTTGCCATCAAGGGTTCGATATTCACGTGATTCAACGCTTGTGGGGTGGGTATGGCGAGTTAGTACGCTTAGTCTTCACAGATAGTAGTGATGCTGGATTCAACAGCGTTATCGTTAAACATGTCGCGTTGCCCGATAAAACTGAACACCCGAAAGGATGGAACACTAAGCTGTCTCATCAGCGTAAAGTGCATTCCTATCAAGTAGAGACAGCGTGGTATCAATCGTTCACTCAACAATGGGATGAGCGCTGCCCCGTGCCTGTGGGTTTGCAATGCGAATTAGCTGAAAACGAATGGCTTATCGTAATGCAAGACTTAGCCGATAGCGGTTTCCCATTAACTTCTCAGTTTGATGTACTGGCCGCTTCTGATGAACCAACTTCAGGCGATCAGCATCATGCTTATACCTCTGTTGAGGTCAAACAGCGAAATGCTTGCTTAAAATGGTTGGCTAACTTTCACGCAAAGCACATCAACATCAATCAAGATCAGTCGGCATCATTGTGGCCAGTCGGTACTTATTGGCATTTAGACACACGTCCTGATGAGCTAAGTGCCTTAGCGGACTTACCTTTGAAACAACAAGCGCAATGTATCGATCGTCTATTGAAAGAGTGTCCGTATCCCACCTTAGTGCACGGCGATGCCAAGCTCGCCAACTTCTGCTTTGATCCTGAAAGTGAAAACGCGGCTGCAGTCGATTTCCAATACGTCGGTCACGGCTGTGCGATGAAAGACGTAGCTCTGTTTATGAGCAGCGCGGTTAGGCCGCAAGATTGCCAAGAGTACGAGCAAGAGGTCTTAGATATTTACTTCCAACATTTGAAAGAAGCATTAGCGCACTATCAGCCTCAGCTCTCATTTGAAGACGTCGAACGCGCATGGCGACCAATGTTTTACGTGGCGTGGGCCGATTTCCAACGTTTCGTAAAAGGCTGGAGTCCAGAGCATTGGAAGATTAACCCGTATACTGAGCAGCTGACCCAAAAGGTTGTCAAACAGTTAGAGAGCTGAGTAATAGGCTTATCGTCAATGGATCAAACAAAAACGCCCAATCATTGATTGGGCGTTTTGGGTTGTTGAGTGACGGTCTAATTTGTTTGGCTGTCTGGCTCCGTTGCGCGGGCTGCTACAAGCTGATTGGCAAGTTTGAGCTTGCTGTTAAAGCCAGCTTTGTCGATATCCCCCATGACTCGCGCTGGTTCTAACTCACCGTTAGCGGGTGAGTAAAAGAAAATAGCGGGTGGGCCAAACACATTCTTATTGTTGAGCCATGCCATTTGTTCTGGCGAGCTTTCTGTCACATCCAGTTTTATGGTCTGCCACTCTTTCAGTTTTTGGCTGATTTGTTGATCGTTAAACACGTTGGTCTCAATCACTTTACAAGAGACACACCATTCTGCATAAAGGTCGACTAGCACCTTTTGTTTAGCATTGGCTGCAGCTTGTAATTGCTGCTCTAAGTGAGTGACTGAATCGGTTTTCTCAAAAGACGTGATGGCCATAGGTTGTGCGGACTCTCGGTTCGCAAGCGGGTTGAGAGGATCGGAATTTCCTAGGAAATAACCCACAAATAGAATCAAGCCATAGCTCAGTGGCAATAGTGCAGAAAACTTACGAGTACGTGCCCAGCCCGGTTGTGCCGCTTCTAACGCGCCGAAGTGTACACCCGTACCAATAGCAAGGAGCGCCCACAAGATCATAATGATTGATGGGTCAACGAAGCGGCTTAATAAGACGATAGCCACCGCGAGTAGCAGTACGCCAAATACTTGCTTAACCGATACCATCCAAGCGCCACTTCTTAACAGTAAGCGTCCGCCACTACCACCGATCGCGATAAGCGGAACACCCATGCCTAGAGCCATGACAAACAGGGTAGCACCACCAAACATCCAGTCTTGAGTAGTGGATACATAAAGCAATGCACCAGCTAGTGGCGCACTAACACAAGGTGAAACCACTAGTGCAGAAATCGCGCCCATCGCGAATACGCTAGCAATTTTACCGCCGCCCAACTTGTCTGAGCCACTGTTGAGTTTCTGCTGCAGTGCGGCAGGGAGTTGAAGCTCATAGAAACCGAACATAGCTAACGCTAGTAAAACGAACACGGCGGCAAAAATGCTGAGCAACCAAGGTTGTTGCATGGCTGCTTGTAAATTGATGCCTTTTGCTAATGTGGTGACCAGAATTCCCGTCATGGCATAACTGGTCGCCATACCCAGAACGTACGAGCTAGAAAGCGCTGCACCTTTCTTGCCTGTCATCGCTTTTTCACCACCTATGATGCTGGCTAAGATAGGAATCATAGGCAGCACGCACGGCGTGAGAGACAGACCTAAGCCAAGCAAGAAGAACACAAGCAGAGCCTGTAACTTACCTGCTTGAGAGAGGAACGACGACAAGCCATTGGTATCATCACTGATCTCACCTAGTGTTTGAACCAGAGAGCTTGATGGCTTCTCACTAGTGACTTCTGTTAACGCCTTGAGCGTAGGTAAATCCAACACTAGCTTTTGTGGCAGGTAGCAAAGCCCTTTGTCTGCACAGCCCTGATAGCGGACGGTGAGCTTGCCACTTCCGGTGTAAGGCACGGTAACGGTAAGCGGTTCGTGAAACACCACTACATTGCCGAAGTTAGGGTCATGTTTTTCTTCACCTGGCAGCGAGTATTGAGGATCTTGTGTCGATAATGAGGACTCTTCTTTAAACGAGAAGCGTGATTGGTAAAGATAGTATCCCGGGTGTGTATCAAAGCGGATAACCGCGCCTTGGTCCGTGGCTTCCCATGTAACCGGGAAGGCTTCTTCAACTGGAAGAAACTCGCTGTCTTGAGCATGCAAAAAGCTGCTAAACAATAGAATTAACGTGAGTAGGTAGTTTTTCATGAATGCAAAAACTCCGTGCTTTGGTGAATGTGTAATTGATCGTCGATGTAAATAACAGCACTCTCTTCCGGTACTGAAATGTTCGGGTTGAGCGTCAAGGAAGTGCTAAGTACACCCGCTTCCAAAGTGGAAGAAGCTATTGCCGTAACAGACAAAATCTTCTTTTCTACGTCTTGTTTCGACAAAATATGAGACGTGGTTTTATCGCCGAACTGCATCTGACGTTCACTGTGAGCAGATGTGGTCAGCGCCGCGTCGGTAATCGGAACGGCAAAAAATGGCGTCTTGTTGTCTCTTGGATCCAGAACTGCAATATTGAATGGTGAACCATCTGGCTTTGTACCCAATGCATAGATATCGCCGCCAAAATTTACCAACATTGAAGTTGCACCAAGTCGCTTGCCTATCTTTACTGCTTGATCGACCGCGTACTCTTTGATTACGCCACCAAAATCGAAGCGAGTGCGTGGATCAGGGATGTGTAGCCTTGTCCTTTGTAAGTCGACTTCACTTTGTAGATCGACAGTTCCTTCTCGAACCATTGTATCTTCTAGACCTATTGCCCCTTTTAGCTCCCAAGCTTGTTTGCCTAGCGCGGAAGAGAGGGCTTGAAAGGCATGGCTGTGTGACATCTTCGGCTTCTGTTGTAAAAGGTGTTTGATGCTGCCAACAGTGGTATCAAACGTGTCGAATGTCAGTTGGCTTAATCGGTCGAGATGCTCAAAAACTTCCGCAGACTCTGAATCGAGCTCGACTTCATTGGCTGTACGCTGATTGATATGTCGCGTTAGCCATGAATCATCGCTGTAGAAGTTATATTTGCCTTCTAAGCGATGTGTGTTTTGCTCTATCTCATCAGCGATGCTTTTTGCGCACGCCTTTGGGAAGTGGGTAAAATCAAGCGATAAGATCTGTACTTCGCAAGGTACTGTCATGGCATGAAAGCGATGGACAAAGGGCAGCTTAGAATTCATAAGTTGCTCCAACCGCCCACCACTGCGCTTCAAATCCGTTGCTCTGTTCGTAGTAAGCCGCAAGCGCATTTAAACGCACAGTTTTATGGACCTTAACGCTCGCGCCAAGCTCATAAGCATTCGCGGTGAAGTTACCTAAGCGAAGGTCAGAAGTCGCGTAACCTGTCGAAGCAAAAGAAGGATCAGCGCTGCTAGGGTCGCGATAGAAATCTGCCGCATCTTGTGTATACCAGAAATAACCTGGTGCTAGGGTTAGCCACTCACTGACACGCCAAGATAATTTGCCGCCTATTTGATGAGACATTACCCCCCAGTCATCCATGAACCATTTGTATCGAGGTCGGATTTTTATACTGTCTGACAAAGAGTAAAAGGCCTGAAGATTAATACCGCCAGAGACTCGGGTATCTGGTCTAGAGTCTTGCCCCAAGAACACTTCGTCATCATCGATTTTGCCATCGTCGTTAATATCGACTTCGCGAAGCACCGTTAAATAGTGGTTGCTCAAGTAACCGCTACGGTAGCCTGCATAAGCGGTAAAAATGCTGTACAGATTTGGTGTAAAGGTTTGAGATAACCCCGCTTCTAAGCTGCCAGTGAAGATGTCTTCCCAGCTCTGGCTGTTAGAAGAGCCTAAAACGTATTTGCCAAATGCCTGAGTTTGGTCGAAAAGAGCAGAGCCCCCTAAGCTGTACGAACGGTTTTTAGCGCTATCAGCATAAATCAAGCCTTTACCATTGATACCAATGCTCTCGTAGTCTTCTTCTTGGGATACATTGCCACCAAAGGTCCATTCATTACGCAGTCTGTCACGGTAGGTGGCACTCAAGCTGAGTGCTTTTCTTGTGTCTTCTAGGCCGACTTTCTGGACCTCATAACTGTCTCGGTGAGGATCGTAACCCGCACGAATGACCTCGTTAGTTTTGTCTTGAGCTTGCTGAGTTTTCAGGGCGCGATTTATTTTGTCGGCATCCGAAGCTGGAGGCGTCGTAGGGCCCCATGCTGGAGAAGCACCTGAAACACTGTCGTAGCTTATTTCTGCGTTTAGGGTCCAATCTAAGCCGATACTTTTTTCAATCGAAACCATGGTGTCCTTAGCTGAAACTCTGTCGTCATACTCTTCATAGTTCAGGTAATGCACAGAGACATGATCTTCAGCTAATGCCACATTAGCCACTGCCGCTGCACTGAGCAGCGTAATTGGTAGTTTTTTCATTTTGTTCTTATTTTGTTTTTGAAGTACTGAATATTTTTTTATTGATTGAGTGTTTTTTGTCGATTGAGTTTTTTGGGTCGATTTAATGGTTAGTTACAGCCGCAGCCGCCACCGCCAACACCGCTGCCACCCACAGAGCCTTGTTTGTAGGCAAAGACTTTTTCAGAGAAAACATCGAATTCAGGCACAGGGCCGCCCGGTTTCATCTCTTTTTGAGCTAGTGTTCCTTTTTCCCAAGGCTTTACCGGCTCAATGCCAAGAAATTCATCGACGAACGCCAACGCTGAAGGCTTGTTAGTCTCTTCTGGCGCTTTCTCTTTGATAACCAGCTGCTTTGCCTTTGGTGTAACCATATCGATGTTGCGTCTTGTTGCGCTCTTGGTAGTTTGGTTTGAGTGTGTGCCGCCACTGGAGTAAACCGTGCTCGAGATGATCTCTTCTTCTACGATAGGACCATCGCTATTAGTGCTGTTCTTACTGGTTTGCTGTTCAACGGGCTTTTTTCCTAAACCACTAAGGTCAAGTTCAAGAGAGGCGTTCGCGGTCATTGGAATAGCGAGCAATCCAACAAGGGTGGCTTTCATCAACATCACAGCTGCACTCCCATTTTCACTAGGTCATCAGTAATGACGTCGCCAATGTGGTTGATTGCGCCAAAGCGAATCTTGATAACCTTGCCTTGGTAGATGTAATAAAGTGCAGGCATACCGATAGGCTTAAACTCAGCGATCAATGCTTGCTCTGGATCGTTCACTACTGGGAATTCCAATCCGAGCTGCTTTTGAAACTCAAGGCCAACTTCAACATCCTCATCGACATCAACGCCTTTAAACGTCACGCCGGTGCCTTTAAGTTCTTTGTAGAGTTGGTTTACTTCTGGAAGCTCTTCTCGGCAAGAAACGCACCATTCAGCAAAGAAGTCGACAATGGTGAGCTCCTCGTTGTTGAGTTGCAGTTTCTTGATAACGTCTTGCGATAAAGCATCACCTTCTTGATAAGCCAATGCAGGTAAAGAAAGGCACAGCGCCAATAACGCTAGGGCTCGTGTAAACATGTGTTTCTCCATATTGTTTTTAATTTATCTGTTTTAAATTCGATGCTTTTGAATCAAACGCTTTGTTTGAATTAGCGAGTGAGTCGGATGCTTGCCGAGTATTCAACCGCCAAAATGTCGGAAAAGTACTTGTCGAGTTGTGTCGTGTTGGTGGCACTGAATACGCGTAAAGGATTTCCTGCACAGTTCTCGAATTGAGTAATTCGAGATGGGCTGACGCCATAGCCGATGAAATTCATTTCGATGCCGTATTGCTTGATAGCCGTAGTGCAAAAACCAGCGTTCACCAATTGATTGAACGCGTCTCCTTCGTCAGCGCCATCGGTGAATAACACCAGTTTTCTTCTGGTTTCGGGTACAGTGCTTACGTTTATTCCCCATGCTTGTTGCCAACTTGGGATAAGCTGTCTCACTCCCCATACCAAACCTTGATAAGAGCGAGTACCACCGTTTGCAGTTAGGCTGTTTATCGAGTTTTGGACGCGGGAAAATACGTTGGTCAAGGGCAACATTGGTGAGTCTTGATTGCAGTCGCTTAACCACTTACTTGGCGGCGTAAACTTCACAGGTCGCTCTGAATGCAGCGTCGCGAGGTTATCTACGGTCAGCGCCGCAGAGAAATCGCTATTACGATAGCTAAGTCCATCGATACAGTAGATTCCGGCTGTTTCTTCGGATAACCAGGGCGGGCGATGTGTTGCCACCCCAGAGTCAAAAGGAACGATAGAAATACTCACTGAATCCAAATCGTTAGCGTTATCGCTCTGAGATTGAATCGTATTCAATGCATTAGACAAAATAGATTTTAGTGACGACATGTTTGAGCCCATGGAGCCAGATACGTCGAGCACTAGTACCAACTCTGTTGGAATCGCAGAGTGTTTGCTTTCAACCACCCCCTTAAAGCCTCCACCTGTTGCAGTCACCTTTTGGTCATCGCGTCTATAGCTGAAATGAGGCAATAACGGTGTAACGGAGTAACCTAGGCTAATTCGACACTCTTGGTTTTTCGGCGTTAATCCACTAACACCTTTCAGTGTCGGGTGATAGTAATCTTGGTACGCGCGCATCATTCTCAGAGTCGCCTCATCAGCAAAAGCACAAGCTAATGCGGCAGAGTCGGCGGCTTGAGCGGCTCGATTAGAAACCATCACTTGCGCCGATATCATCAAAGTGCCGACGGCGATAAATAGTGCAGGGGTCAGCAGTGCCAAGAAGGAAAGGGTGATCGAACCTTTTTGCTGACGGGCCAGGCCGCTAAACATTGAGTTAACCATAGTGCTTACCTACCACTACTGATGAGCTTTTTAAGCTTTTTGGAAGAGCGAGCCGTTCGTAGCTAAATGGTGTATCCACGCATAAGGTCAGCTGAACCAAGGTGGACGGTCTTCCATCCAACGCAGGATCGCCGCTGCCCACAACGAGCATGTCCGTAAGCTGTTCAATCGGTCGATCACTTTGGCAGTCGCTTCCCGCATACAGATGTTTGTATTCCCACGTTGAAGTAGCAATATCAAAGACACGACTTTCAAGTAAAAGCCCAATATTGCTACGGGCAATGCTACTCGGCAGGTAATTTTCAGCGAGTACGATCAATGGACCTTTTAGAGTCTCGGGTAAACCATTCTTACCTTGCTCAGGTTTGAGTTGAGTTGAAGAAATCGCATTCACTAAGTTGTAGGTAACATTGTCTAACTGAGTCTGCAGGCTGAATAAGCGGTAGACAGCAACGAACCCCCACAGAATGATCATCATCGCGAGTACGACAAATGGGAATTCCACGGCTGCTGATCCCGCTTGTTTTTTGGTGTGTGTGTTATTAACCGTCATAACTCACCAATACCTTTCTTTCCAAGGTTGTCATTTGGCCGGTACGTTCTAAAAAACGAGTTGAAAGGCTAGGCAGTAGAGCGAATGAAAATGCGTAAGACACCGTGTATTCCCCCAATACTGCTTTGCTTATCGGTGCCGCTTTTCTGTTAACTAAGTCCGGTAGGTTTTCAACGTACAAAGGTTGAGACAACTTGATCTTGCTGTGTTCGATCAGTGGGAAACTGTCGATAGTGTCGATGAAAACTTGGTTTGATATGGGACCAAATGGTTGAGTTTTGACTTCTCGAGCACCTGCATGAACGGCGACATCGAAGATGATGTTGACTAGCAGCAAGCGGCAGATCTCAAAGAACCCAAGTATCAGCAATAGAAACGGTAGGGTGATCATTAGAAACTCAACGCTATTCGCACCTTTCTGACGAGAGAGCATTATTGTTCTCCTCGATCAGCGTGAGCGGCTAGGGCTTGGTAATACAAGCTATTGTTAGCGTATTCCGGTTGCGATAAGTGTTCACGAGCGATTGCTTTTGCAGACTCGCTGTCACCAGAAAGTGCGTAAGCCAAAGCAAGGTTAAGCTGGAGTTTTACGCTAGCTTCACCTCTGACAAAGATCGGGTGCAGAATACGAATCCCTTGATCTGGTTTACCATCGAGTATCCAAGCCATAGCGAGGTTGTTTCGGTATTCGTTGCTTGAAGGCATTAAGCTAAGCGCATTTGAGTAACACTCTCTCGCTTTGGAATACTGCTTATTGAGCGAGTAACTGACTCCTAAGCTATTTTGAGCAACGTCATCGGACGCTTCTAGTCGAACAGACTCTTCAAGAGCCGAGGTCGCTTGTTCAAGCTCACCTAAAGCTAACCATGAACGGCCTAACTCACGGTAAATCGCATTGGATTGATTAAGCTCGATACCACGCTTTAAGTAATGCAGTGCTTCGTCATAACGACTGGCTTGATTAGCTGCGGAGCCCATCAACAGCAGTAACTGCGGGTCATTGGGCTTCGATACCAACATTTTTCGGTAGAGATCCATGGCGCTCTCTGGCTTACCATTCATTAACGCAACTTCTGCCACCTTCATGTTTTCGGCGGTATCTTTTTCAACGTGGTTGGTTGATTGACAGCCGAACAATATCAGCGACAAAAAGAATAACGGGATGGTTCTCATAAGCCCCCCAGAGTTTGTGTAAGAGATAACATGATTGGCACGACGATGATGCCCACCACAGGTAGCATGATGAAAACCACCAAAGGGAATGACATCTTGGCTGGTATTTTTCCCACCCACTCTTCCAGCTCTAAGAAGTGGTATTGACGGCTATCCGAAGCGATCAGTTTGAGGGCATCAGCCATAGGCGTACCGTATTGCAATGCTTGGTTCATGGTAGTGACAACGTTGTTGATGTCAGACAGTTGGACACGTTTGTCTAAGTTGTTGAGTGCCGTTTGTGGTGAATCGAGAACAGAGATCTCAGTTGCGGTTAACAGCCATTCTCGTGACAAGGCTGGAGAGATCGAACGCATCTCTTCACCAACGCAGCGAAATACCGCTTCGAGTGTTAAGCCAGATGCAACACACACCACCATTAGGTCGACGGCATCGGGTATTACTCGGCTGATCTGCATTCGAACTTGGTTCACACGCCATTCAAGAACGCGATCGAATAGGATGCCGACCACGATGCCGATAGCGATACACTCTGCCGCCGAATTCATCGTTAGCACTGGAATGCGAGTCGCATACCAAGTAACAGCACCTACGGTCATGGTGATTAATCTAAGCCCTAAAAAGTACATCTCTGCATTTGGGTTAATCCAGCCAATCAGAACCAGCTTTTGACGTCGAGATTTCTCACCTTGGAAGCGCCACTTGCTCGACGTGTTTTTGTACTTTGAAGAATAGCTTGATACGCGATTTAGTCGCTCAGCCACAACGTCTCGTTTGAACGAAGATAGGTGTGCAATCAGGGTGAGAAGAACAGCTAATCCCAACAGCAACATGGCAACATACATCATGATGAGAACCTCTTATTGCGAGTCAGAGCATTCAAAATTAAGGTACCGATGCTGATGCTAATTAATGCATAGGTCAGCACTCGTTGACCTAGTTCAGTGTTAAACAGCTGCTTGATCATGTAGGGCTCAATTAAATAGATGCCACCTAGCAACCCGATGGGTAAGACAGAGAGAAACAATGCTGTGATGCGAGGCTCTGAGGTTAGGCTCTTCACCTTCTTTCTCATCGCTCGGTTGTCATGCATGGTTCGGCTTAAGCTATGAAGAATGTCGCGCAGTTGACCACCATTCGATTGGTTAAGGATCAGTGCAACAGAGAAATAACGAAAGCTGCTGTAAGGAAGACGAATGCACGCGTCATCGAGACTCTGGCGAAGACTAAGGCCAAGCGCGAGATTATCGCGAAGGTAAGAGAACTCGCGTCCTAGCAAACCAGGTTGCGTTTGTGCCACTTGATCAATCGCTTGTGGGATGGATAACCCTGCTGAAACCGCTCTAGAAATCAATCCAAGGACGTTGATGATGTCTTTTTCAAACTCTTCTACTTGTCTCTTTCTGCGATAAAACACTATGGCACAGGTACATATGAGCCACAGCCCAACTGCTGCAAGCAATCGAAGATGTACTGGAAGCTCTGGTACTAACAGGTAACCAGTAACTGGAAAGCCGAAAATCATTGAGGCGATAAAATACTTATCCCAAACAGGCAGCAAGGCATTGATTCGCAGGAAGAACGCATGCAGTTTGTTGGTGCGCTGGTGGCTCGACTTTTTGATAGAAACGTCTGCTGGGCTTGCTTTGTATGAACCAGATACCAAGGACAGTCGCTTATTAACAATGGCTTGTTTTGAGTTGAGCGTTATTAGCCAAACCGTAGCCAGCAGCGCAGAAATAGCAAGAACAAG
Organism: Vibrio sp. Makdt; assembly: GCF_027587015.1. Lineage (NCBI taxonomy): Bacteria > Pseudomonadati > Pseudomonadota > Gammaproteobacteria > Vibrionales > Vibrionaceae > Vibrio > Vibrio sp. Makdt. The sequence goes on along the minus strand of NZ_JAPPTH010000001.1, from coordinate 174,284 downwards.
AATCATCCGACTTCAAGCTCCATTGCCACCCTTAGTTGAGCGTCTAGCTGGTGATATTTCGCTTTCTCGTTGAAGCTTGGTACGCACTTGGCACTCTTATATTCACCAATTAGCTTGCCTTGCTGGTCTTCCGATAGCGTTTTAAAGGCGAACAGTTCCTGAGTGACGTATTGCTCGCCCTCTAATCCTTGTACCTCGGTTATTGAAACAATGCGTCGCTTGCCATCGCGCATTCGCTCTACTTGGATAACCACATCAATGGTGTCGGCGATTTGGCGACGCAGTGAAAAGAGAGGCAGCGTTGCCTGGCTCATCATTAGCATATTCTCCATGCGCACCAGTGCATCTGTTGCAGAATTGGCGTGAAGTGTACACAGCGAACCATCGTGGCCTGTGTTCATTGCTTGCATCATCTCAAAGGCTTCATCGCCACGAACTTCGCCTAAAATGATGCGATCTGGTCGCATACGTAGGGCATTTCGTACTAACTCTCTTTGAGTAATCGGCGTTAAACCTTCTGCATTGGCTGGGCGAGTTTCTGCACGCACCACATGGGGTTGTTGCAGGCGCAGTTCAGCTGTGTCTTCAATGGTGATGATGCGCTCTTGAGGCGAGATGCTGAAAGACATCGCGTTAAGCAGGGTGGTTTTACCTGCACCGGTACCACCCGCGACAAGAACGTTGAGGCGAGAGCGAACGATAATATCAATAAGCTTAATCATCGAATTCGACATCGCACCAAACTGTGCCAATTGGCTCAGTGTCAGCTTCTTTTCATTGAACTTACGGATAGATATGTAGGTTCCATCAAGCGCGAGCGGCGGGATCATGACATTGACACGGCTGCCGTCGTCTAGCCTTGCATCGACTAATGGATTCGATTCATCGATTCGGCGACCTACTTTGCTCACGATGCGTCGAGCTAAGTTGAGAAGCTGCTCTTCATTACGGAATTGGACCGTAGTTTTTTGCAGTTTGCCTGAACGCTCGACGTAAACTTCACGGTAACCATTGACCATGATGTCAGTGACCGTTTGGTCTTCAATCAGTGGTTGTAGTGGTCCCAAACCTAGAAATTCATTTAAGAGCTGTTCTACAGAATGAGTCACATCCTGATGACCGAGTGGTAGCTGCTTAGAAACCACAATTTCCGATACCATTTCTGAAATTCGAGCTTCAAGATCGGACGCACTTAAACTCACAACCGCTGATGGATCGATTGCCTTGATGATCTCTTCATGAATCACATGATAATGATCACGTAGCGAAGGAGCGGATGTTAACGTTTCATGCAACCGAGCTTGGCTGACTTCAATAGGATCAACTATGTTTGCTTTTTGACCAAACATTATGCACCTCGCTTCCAAAAACGGCGGCTGCTTTGCTGCGATTCACCTGTGATTAATTCAACCAAAGAGTTGAACGCCACTTTCACTTTTCTGTTGCCTTTGTGGGCAGGTTGACCAAGTGATGACTTGCTCAAAAAGTGGTTCGGGGAGAATGGAATGACTACGTCTACCGGGACACCTAACGACTTTTTCACATCGTTAACTGAAATCATTGAGCCTGAATCGGACTTGGTGTGATTGAGCACAACAAGCGTTTGGGAGTCGGTTTGATTCTGAAGTCGTTTGATGATCTGGCCGGCATTGCGGATAGAGCCGAGTGTAGGTTCAACGACAATCACTCGGATATCGGCACTTTTCAGTGCGTCAAAGCCCACTTGATCACGCAAAGAGTAAGTTGGTATATCCACTAATAGGTAGTCTGAGTTTTGTAGGCAAAACTTAGTAAATTGGTCCAAAGCACTCTTTTGTGGCCAGAATGGTGTGGCATCTAAAGGTAGATAGCCAGTAAAGAGGGTGTGCTTTGCAGATATGCTGATCCCACTGCGTTCGAAAACTAACGGGTCTAGTCTCTCTGGATATTGTAAAAGCTCGATCAATGCTGAGTTTCCCTCAACATTGAGTAGCAGATCTAAGTCGCCCATTGAAAAGTCTAGGTCTAGACAAGCCACTTTCTTATCGAGCTCCGCAATTTGCTGTGCAAGGGTTGCAGTAATGGTACTGCTGCCTGAACCACCTTTTGTACTGACAACCGAGATGACTTTTTCATTTCGTTTTTCGCTGTTGTTTTGTAAAGCCGCGAAAGAAACGTGTTCCAGATCTTGCGGAGTCACAGGAGGTACTAGATAGTCACTCGCGCCTGATGCCAGCATGCCACGGTAGATGAAAATTTCACCTGAATGGCCGATAGCGATAATTTGACAACCTGTACGCTTAATCAAGCGCTGCACGGCTTGTTTTGACTCAGCCAGTTCACAATTCAACACATCGAGAAATATCGTCTTGATGCCATGCTTCAGAACGTGTCGTACTACGTCGTCTTCTTGATTTGAAGAGACAGTGATGTTGTGGATACCAAAGTCATTCAGTGTGTGCGTAAGCGCTAGGGCATCGAGTTGCTCAGACGCTGCGATCAGTACCGTTAACTGGTGTATTTGATTCATAGCGTACCTCCTTGCGTGGTCGTCGAAGAACCATTATTTGGCTGTTGGTTTTGGGCTGGTGGAGCAAAGTAGTTATCGATACTAGAGACAGCTTTCTGCCCTTGAGCACCATTAATCGGCTGACCGACGATCAGGTCTTTAGGGTTGGCTACCATTTGTGCAAGTGTATTGGCATTTGCACACCCAAAATTGCGCTGAGTGCGGTAGGCGTTGAGCGTGGTTCTTGGCGTTTTACCCGCGTCACAGGCTGTGACTTTGGCGCGGTAAGATTCGACTAAAATAGTGATGTCGCCTTTACCTTCTGTTGCTTCGTCTGCTACCCAAATTTGTGATGGGTAGAGACCTGATTCGATAAGGTGAAGCCTTACTTTCTCGAGCTGCTTTTCACCTTTCGGAGTTGTTTTTTCTATTTTGACCATCAAACTACTCGCGCTGCCTCGACGAGCGATAAAGTCAGAAATATCCGCTTTTTCCTGAGTTGACAGTGTTTTCCCGGCAAGCGTTAGAGAGAACTTGTTAGTCACAGACACCACATCGACCGATGGTTGTTGAGTGGTTGGTGTAGGTGCGCATCCCGCCAACACAAATAGGGCAGGGAGCAATAAGGATAATTTATTCATGATGTCCTCAGTAATAGAACCCGTTGTCACCCAGCAAGCGAGGCTTGTGGTTGTCGGTGTATGTGTCTTGGTCGTGTGTTCTTTTACGCTGAATTCTTGGCAATGCTAGAAGACGTTCTACATCGCTTAGTGGAATGAGACCGTCGGTTGGTAGCTGCATTGAATCTGAACGAGTTGGCTGCACTAGGTAAGCTGTGACAATGATGATCAACTCTGTTTCTCGGCGAGTGAATTCAGTTGAGCGGAACAGACTGCCTAGCACAGGTACTTCACCGATAAGCGGCACTTTTTGCAGTTGTTCAATGTCTTCTGATTTCAATAAGCCGCCCAAGGCAAAGCTCTGTCCACTGGCTAATTCGATGGTGGTCGCTGCACTACGGGTAGTAAAAGAGGGGAAGTTAGTCCCATGTATCACTTGTTGGCTTTCGATGGAGACGTTACTGACCTCAGGGTTCACTTTTAAACTGATGCGATTTTGGCTGAGCACCGTTGGAGTGAAGTTCAGTTTTACACCGAAGTCTTTGTACTCGATTTGAGTGGTATCAGCAGTGATCAAAGGCAATGGAACCTGACCACCCACCAGAAACTCAGCGTCTTCGCCGGACATCGCCGTCAAGTTAGGCTCAGCCAGTACAGACATCATGCCGTTTGTCGCTAGTGCATCAATCAGTGCGGTAATACTTGGTTTGCCCCAGCTGCTGACGTTCGGCAGCTTTGAGAATGAAAACTGTCCAACACCACCTGCGATAGAGCCCCACTTGATACCCAACTTGTTAGAAACATTTCTCGATACTTCAGCGATTTTCACTCGAATGTTGACCTGGTTTGGCATGGTGACAACCAATTGATTGATCAGCTCATCTTCATTGGATTGCATTGGTTGATCTTTAGTCGTCGTATTGCTGCTACCTGCACCGTTTTGAGTGCTCGAGCTTTCTTGTTGCTCGGTTTGGTCAACAATAGGAGACAGGTAGCCTTTCGCTAAGGACACGATATTATGTGCCATCATAGGTGAAGGTACTTGCCCTTTTAGCCATAGCTTTCCACCCAGAGATTCCGCGTTTACGGACGCTTCTGGGAACTTGTTTTTGACCAAGTCATTGAACTCGCGGCTGTTGTGAGTCACGCGAATCTTATTGGTATAAATGACTCGCTCTTGCTCGTTCAAAACAGTGATAGTGGCACTACCAGCTCGCTTACCAAATACCATTACCTTGGTGTTGGTTAAGGTCTGGTAATCCGCAATATGGGTGCTAGAGATGAAAATCGACTTCGCTTTTTCTGGTAAGCGAATCATTTTTGCCTCATTGATTGTCACATCAAGCGCAGATGCTGCTGATGCGAAAGATAGGCACAGGCTTGATAGTAGGAGAATCCCCCACCAACGACAGGTACTAGCCATTGTTATCAGCTCCGGTTTTATTGTTGATCGTTTTGTTGTCGGCTCTAAACTCCACCAAACCGACGTCAGGCAATACCTGAGTTGTGTCTGGTGAGATGGCTTTCAGCGTCGCTGAATTTGCGTGCTGAGTTTGATTTGGGTCTTCGTTTTGTCCGCGTAAGACAAGCGTTAACTTGCCTAATTGCTTAGCCAAAACAACTTGGTTTGCTTGCTCGGGTGTTACCTCTAAAGAGACACTGCTGTCATCGGGGATACCGTTTTCATAATGATTAGATTCGCGGGCCTTTTGATAAGACTCAGCTGTTTGTTTGTCATTAAATGCCAAGACTCTCACATCGTGAGCGATCGTTGTGACATACAAACCCTGCGATGAATTGCCATAACGAAGTAGCTCACCATCTTGTGAACCGAGCAGGAGAATATCCACGTGGTCGCCCGGTTCAATAAATCCCGAATTTGATGTCACCTGATCAACAGGCACTGATATAGCGCGATAACCTGGTTGTAGCTTTAATGAAAGCGAGTAGCCGCCTTCTGGCTCGGTAATATCCGCTTTCGACAATATCGAGTCTTTGACAAGCTTTGTACGCGCAAGCCCCGACATAGAGTGATCAGCAGAAATATCTTCCGGTGTCACATGGTCGATGTAGTTCTCCAACTCTTGTTGTGGGACTTCTTTCCATCGGAACGAGTTTGGTGTGTAGGCTTGACCTATCTCTATCGTGCGAGTTGGAACCAGCACTTTGACCGTTTGCTTAACGGCGTGTTTAGAAGAGGTGGTCGCAGACTCGCTATTGGTTTGGCTCAACAGCAAAACGGATATTCCGAGCACCGAGCAAAATAACGACAGCAACATGAGTCGCTTGGCAGTCATAACTATTCCTTTAATATGCAATAAACGGGCTTACTCTGAGGCTTGTTGTGCGTTTTTTAGTTGGTCGACTACAGTACCGTAGGCGTCACTGATAGCTGTGGTTAGCTCACCGTTCTCACCGCCAACAAAATTGAGTAGTACGACTGCCATTGCTGCTGCGAGAATGGCGTATTCGATTGCGGCTGCACCGCGTTGCTTTTTCTTGTTCAACATTTCTTGTTTCCTAGATGAAAACAGCCTCAGCAGAGGCTGTTGTAGTAATTAAAAAGAGGTTTTAGTGCTTATTTGGCAACAAGTCGGTATAGGTAGCGGCCGTCGTAACTTTGAGTACCAACTTGGCTCTCATCCATGGTGGTCATATTCAAACCGAGGACACGACCATAAGGAGCGGGATCGCTGGTGATATAGGAGCTATGGTTGGAATAACCTCCACCAGTTACTTCGTTAAACTTAAAGACATCCGCATTGATAGGAAGTAATCCATACAGCTCTGCTTTCGATGGGTAGCGCCAGCTCGCTTTGCCACACACCTTTTGTGTATTTCGTGTTGAAATTAAAGGTGTTACCTCTACGTATTTCTTGAAACGACTGCTGTCTCCGTTGGTAAACAGTTGCCAAACGAGCTTGCTGTCAGTGTCTTGCGCGCAAATGGCATTTTGGCGATCGGCGACAACGTTTCCTTGCATATCTAGATACTGGTATGTTGTCGCTTTTTCTCTAACAAGGCGTCCTAAGATGACGGCATCTTCAGTACCACCGACTGCCGAACGACGGACATCTTGGTAGCTGCGCTCAGAGCTGTAGTTTGTGATGTATTGTTTGGTGTCTTTTGCTTGATTCGACCAGTAGTAAAAAATCACACCACCGTAATAGCTAGATTTGTCATACTCCGGGTCCAGCCCTCGGTGATGAGGGAATGCATCTTTATCGATTGTTATGGTCGAGTTTGAGCTAGAGATTGCTTTAGTTTGTAGTGAAAGTAGCTGAGACAGCGCTGGTACTTTCCAATCGTTGAAGCCACATAAGTTCGCATCATTAGTGCTTTCTAGCAGGCCGTTACTGCCTAAGACACTCGCGACACCTGATGCCGAAGCGTCATAAGCAAGATCGTCAGCACCTTTTGGTCGGCCGTCTTTGAGCAGTGTCCAAACTCGGCGTTTGCCTGTGATGTTAGTGTCCTCAACACAACGCCAGCCTTGTTGGTAGGTAGTGCTTTTTGGTAGGTAGTTGCCTAATTCGTCCAATTTAGCGAAGCGGCTGCTTACGGTCGCATCTGCTTGAGAAACGCTAAAGCCATTGTCTTTTGCTAGTTTCAGTCCATCTTTTGCTAGCACTTTTGATTGTACTAGGTTGTGGATTGTGGCCGTCGTGTTCATCTCAGTGACAAACTTCTGGAACAATGTACTTAGGGTGGCAAACTCCGAGCCTAGCGTTTGTGTTGATGTATTCAGCTCGCTTACGAACGAATTAACCATTCCATATTGATGCTCGAGGTCTGAGATAGCCTTGTACAGGTCTAAACTTGCCTGGTGAATATCCTTAGCCAATGACGCTGAGCTTAGTGCGTTGGTTGAGCTTGATAGAGTTACGGACTTTTGCTGCATGAACGCCAACTTTTGAGCAAATTCAGAACCAGAGACTAATGCGCTTAGTACAACGGTGTTTTGCTCTAATTTAGCGACTTGCTCCTTATACGCTTTGACCTTGTTAATGAATTCAAGGCTCTCAGCATCAGTTCGGCTTTGAGCAACAGATGCTTGAAATTCAAGCGCTTTTAGCTTTAGCTTCGTATTCTTAAGATCATCTGCCCATGGTTGGGTTAAAGCCTGCAGTTCTACTACTTTAGCTTGAGCTTCCGTTTCTAATGCAGCGTAACCTTTGCTCTTAGATTGGTTGGCGGTTAGCCAGGTTTCTAAATAAAGCTCCGTAGCGTTAATCTTCGTGTCTTGTGTACTCAGAAAGGCGGCTATTTCAGTCGTAGCGCTATCTACACCAGTGAGTAACTCTGCACCTGATGGCAATTGCCATTTAGCGTATGCGTATTTGGAGTAATACTGCTCAACAGATTCTTGGCCTTTGTTGATAGTGACAGCGACGCCATTTTTATCCGCTAGCACATTCACTGACTGATTCGATACCAAGTAACCACTTCTTAGATTTGATGGCAGTGTTGCAGGATCTCTCTGCGATAACGTGATTACTTCACTAGTATCTGGAAGCGTCCAACCAGTGATATCACAAGCAATCAGTCGAGCGACTTTATCGAAGGCGGTATCGGTTTCTGAAGAGAATCGCTCCGCCCAAAACGTCGGCTCCCCTTGCCCTTTATCATCGTATTCAGCAATACAATTGAGCGAGTACGTATTCCATGATCCACCGTAACCAAAATCAGCAGCTTGTGAACGGGTTTTCATTGGTACGAATTTTAGGGCGGTAAAGCGACTGCTTGCTGCTGTTGCCCAAAGCGTGTCACTGGTCGAGTTTGCGACACCTTCTTTCGCATGTGCTTTTAGTCGGATACCGACATTAGCCTTGTCATATGCTTCAGGGCCAATGAACTGTGGGTTTGAAACCGCAGGGTGCCAAGTCAGGCCTTTGTCGTTGGTGAATTCATAGTATTCGGCTTCATCAAAGCGAACAGATTGACCATCAACGTTAGCCGTTAAGTAGTCCCATTCAAAACCATTGGTCTTGATTGGGTTTGAGCCTGTAAAAGTGTTGGTTATCTCAGGCGATGTTGGTGCTGGAATCTCAAACACTTTGGTGAAGGCTTGTGCGGTTAATGCTGCTACGCCATGAGGCATGCCATTCGTCGGGTTTTGAGCGACGCGTATTTGAACCTCACCGATACTTTTATCGATATTACCGATCACAACTGGTTTTGCGGTGACTTTAGTCCAAGTCGAACCTGAGTCGAGCGTGATTTCGAAATGCTCTGGTTGTGTGAATTCGGCAAAGTATGTCCAATCTAGCGTGTTGTCTGTATCGTTCACCACTAGGCCTGTTGGAGCATTGGGTGCAGATGGACGAACGGTAAACGCAGCATCATTTGTCAGCTCTGATCCACTAGGACGACCGGTAATTGGGTCTCTTTTGACTCGCACTTGAATTGAGTCAATAGCGTAAGCTTGATCGTTTAATTGATAAGGTTTCTGAGTAACCGTTGCCCAACCCGTGTTGAGTACATTGATCTCGTAATCCGCAGCTTCTGAGAAGCCTGTTACGAATGCCCAATCAAATGTGTCTAACCCATCGTGAGTGATTGGAGATGTTGGTGCCGATGGCTTGTCAGGTGTTACTGAATATGGCTTATCTGAGCACAGCGTTTCACCAGGATCATGTTGAGGATCTGTTCCTGCTTTCACTCTTACACAGACCTGCCCCTTAGCAAACGTCTCATCTGGGACTGCTTGTGGGTTGCTAGTTACTGGGCTAAATGTAAGACCTCTGTCTAGTGAGTATTCGTAGAAGTCATTGCCTGCAAACTCTGTAAGTTCTGTCCACGCAAACGTGTTTTCAGCATCATCAATAATCGGCAGGGTTGGTGCAACAGGTTGGTTTTCTGAGCGAGTGAAAGCTGTACCAATCACTAGTGGATTGCCTGCAGGGCGAGCATCTTGCACATTGGATTTTACACGGATAGAGATGCTGTTAGCCGGAAGTGAAACGTTGCCAACCACATATGGAAGTTCAGTGACAGTATTCCAACCGTTACCTAGATTAATCTCGTAGAAAGATGGCGCATCATACCCAGAGACCCAAAGCCAGTTGATCTGATTAGTGCTGTCGTTTGCAAAATCCAGCACAGGTTTTACTGGTTGCGCTGGGGTTACTGTCATCGGTTTGTCTGAAATAGCACTTAAGCCGGTCGGGTGACCTAGGGAGTCGTCCTTCGCGATACGTACTTTTAGATGCCCAACTGGAATATCTAAGTCTTGAATGCGTTGAGGTTTTTCGGTTGCTTTTACCCAGTTAGCACCGTTATCTAAAGAGTACTCGTAAAGAGATAATTCATTAAAAGAATCGACCAGCGCCCAATCAAATTCGTTGCTCGCATTGTCCACGGTGACCCAAGCGGGTGCTGCTGGAACTGTCGTTAGCGTAAATGCTTTGTGTGAAAGAAGCGGTTTACCTGCTGGAGTATTGCGCGCACTAGAGGCTGCGACTCGAACCTGAATAGCGCCTTTATCGAATGCCTGTTTTCCAACCACGATCGGTTTGCGAATGACAGTCGACCAGGTGCTACCGGAATCTAAGGAATATTCGTAATCTGTGTTTTGGTTGAATCCACGTACAAACTGCCAGTTGAAAGTATCTGATGCATCATTGACTTTACCGTGCTTGGGCGCTGGTGGCTTAACCACGATTTCACTACCGTCGATATCTTCTTGCGAGACTTTGAGCTGCTCTCGGTACTCCTTGCCGAGTTGCTCCAGAGCACTGTCCGTTCCAGAAGCACCGTGTGAAAGTCGGTCTGTTTTGGCTTTGAACTCGACCAAATCAAGATCAGCAAGTTTATACATTGCACCTTTACGGGCGTTAACTTGGTCGACACCTGCGTCTACCGAAGCTTTTTGGGCTTCTTGAAGTACGCGAGTCACACCGCGCGCAAACATATGCACTTCACGGCTTTTTGCTGAATTTGAAGCAGAGTAATCACCTAATGCTAGGCTTTTGTCGATCCCTAGGTCGTTGGCAACAAGCTCAGTCGCATCATCGAAGCTGATACCGCTGGTCTTTGACACACTGGCAATCAGTGAGGTAACCGGGCTTACGACGTCCGAGTTGTTGCTTGGTACTTCTAAGGTAAACCCAGACTCAATTGCTTGGTTGGGGGAGTCCATATCTACGGTTATGCCTGCTACGGCTTCAACCAGCACTTTGTATTGAGCCAGATCATCATCGACATCAAGTTGGAATTGTCCTTTGGCGTCCGTTGTCGCAATGTCTCCATCGGCAGAATCACACATCGCATTGCCATTTTTGTCTAAACAGACCTTGGCTTTGTGCAAATAACCATCTAACGCTATACCAGAAATATTCGAGGATTTTGGCTGAGTTTGTGACTGGCTAAGCTTGGGATCTGAGTCTGCACCACCACAAGCAACAAGCATTGTAGAAACGAGTGAAACACCCGCCAATTTGTATGGATTCCTTACCACTTGAACTCCAAAGATTTATAAATTACCTGCTAGAAAGGCTGAGAATATTAATTTAAATGATAGTAGTTATCAATATCATTTGATCTTTTATTTGGTTAAGTGATTTAATAGCAAAATAAAATACTACTCATACAACAATAAACTAGGTGAATCGGTCGAAAAAATGCGCAATAAATTTTTAGTATGCAAATTGTCACTAGCTATATCTAGTGCCCTAATGGTCGCAGGGTGTGGGGGGAGTTCTGATGGAGAGAATCCAGTTGGAGCGACCACTTCAGGCCATGCTTTTCAAAGTTCATTAGTATGTGCTGATGCAGATCTGAATGGTGTATGCAGTGAGCAAGAAAAACTCATTACAGACGTTTCCGGGTATGCACAACAGAGGCAATATGATGGTGCAATTTTAACCGCTTCTCCTGGTATGGAGCTGGTGACGCCTTTCACTACTTTGATTCATAGCGAAATGATGTTTAATCCAACGATTAGCAACGATATAGAACAGGCTAAAGCATCGCTTCAAAGTAAATTAGGTGATCATGTCGGTGTGAATTTTGCCTCACTAGACACAACGTATGGACCTAAAGATAAGTCTAATGTGTTGCTAAAATCGCTGAAAAAGGCACAAACTGACGGAAAGCAAGCTGCATACACAAATATTGCCCATGCTCTCGACCTCATGATCGAGCATAAAACGTTGGACCTTTCAGGCGTCGATGTCGCGGGAACTGCTTCGAGGCACTTGCAAATAGAGGATGCTCTGGTTGTTCGCGGTTCTCAATCGGTGCCAGAATTCTCTGGTGCCAAATCTATCGCTCTGAATCCAGCGAGTAGTCAGATAGTGTTTCTAACGGCGAATGATGTCGTGATGCAAATCGATAGCTCTTCACGTAATAAGCCAGTGACTCTTGATAATGGTTTGGCGTCCCAAGCTAATTCTGGCTTGATTAGTATTCGTTCTCATGACGACGATTACGACGATCATGATGACGATGACGATGACGACCACCATGGAGGCGGAACTGGTGGCGTAGAGATACCGGTAGAGTCTAATGAAATCATTCAGTTAGTACCTACATTGAATGGTAGCCAAGCCTATAAAGTTTATAAGCCTACGTCTTACGCCTCACCGACGGAGAGTGATATTTGTAATAGTAAAGGTGCCAATGGCATCTTCTTATCGAGTCTAACGAGTACCAATAATAGTGGTGCAAAGGCGTTTAAGATTGATAGCTACAGTAGCCGAAGCGGAGGAACGCTGCCGCCAATTCCTACGCCGAAACCTAAACCTGCTGAAACTCCTGATTCTAGTCAATCATGTATCAACGATAACTTTACAAAAGTGATTCCACTGCTGCAAAGCGGCTCGTTATTGGCAGTTAAAAATACCGGTAGTTCGATTTACTCGCAGAAAGAGCTTAGATTACTAAGTGCTGACAAGTTAGCGATGAATAATTGGCGCCACGCACTCAAGTCCTCTTCGCCTCAGATCATGCCATCTTACGACCAAAGTGAAGCTTTGATTGTTTATAAGAATTATTTTACGAGCGCCAATTTAGCGGCTGAGGTTATTAATACAACTAACTTATCCACCAAGATGACGATTGATAAATTGAACCTGAAAACAGCCAATATTGTAGCGAACCAGCAAATTTTGTTGGGGCTAGACAGTAACAAGCTTGAATGGGTTTCAAACTCGATTCAGCAAACGGTACTCGGGGAGTTGGGTGTCGATTCCACCATCAGTAAGATAGCAACATCGAAGGATGGCAAAATAAGTGCGGTTGCTACAGCGAACACTCTCTATATCGTTGATAACACGAATAGAACCTTGGTAGTGAAAGAGGTGTTGAGCAGTTCGGCAATCAACTCTTTGTATGTATTGGCTGAAAAAGTGATTGCGCTGACTTCTTCAGGGGTGGATTACTATCAATTCCGAAATATTAGTGGTCCGGCTCTTAAAGTTGGCAGCCAACTGGTAACAAAAGAACTCCTCAAAAAATGGGAAGACAGTGGAAACTCAAGCTGGAACTCTACTAACTTGGGCTACATTCTTTCTCAAACAGGAACGGAAAGTAGCATTTCTGATAAATTCAAAAATGTTAACCTTTCATTCTCTCCTTCTAACGCAACAACCTCGAGTGGCATCACAGGAGTGAACGTTAGCGGCTTAGAACGAGGTGAGTGGTTAACCTTTTATAAAGCCCTTTAAAGGCATTCAATCAATAAAGAAGGGAGGCTAACTCCCTTCTTTACTCAGATACTTACTACATATTCTCAGCCTGTTTCAATCGGCTTTGACGCCAGTAATTGACCGAGGAGATAGCAGCTAAAAAGACAACGACAGCGGTCATCACATGTATGACTGACTCCGACGTCCCTTCATACGCATTGCTGCCTAAATCAATCGCAGCAGAAACGATAAATAGACGAATAGCTGTCACCAGTGATGCTGCGATCCCTGTTAGATCTGGAAAAACTTGCATCGATTTCGCAAAGAACAATCCAATCGATAACCCTGCACCTATTGAAAACAAGCACATCGTCCCTGTTAGGATGAACGGTGAGTTGAGTTGCTCAGACGGTAATAAGAAAAAGATGAGCGTGGTGGTAAATATTAAGCCAAGCCCAGTACTTTTTAATTTATCGGTACCAAACCTGTCGATTAAGCGTGCGTTATTCAGACTCACCAAGACGAATGTGCCCAGTGTTGCCATTTGGAAAAACGGGAACTGATCAGGGCTGACTTCTAATTGCTCTATATACAATAACGACATGTTGGAAACACAAATCATATAAGCGGCAAGAATTAAGCTCGTCACTAGCGTGTTGTACCAAAAGGCTGACGAAGACAATAGGGTTTTATAGTCGCTTGCTATTCGCTTAGGCGCGACCTTCTTCCGTTTATCTTTACTCAAAGATTCAGGCAAGAAGAAGAAACATTTGGTTGCAGAAAGCAGTACTAAAATGGCGATAAAGACAAAGTTTGCTTTATACCCCATATGGAGGCTTATCCAGCCGCCAATAAGAGGTGCAAAAGCCATCAAGCTGACCACTAAAGTGTTGAGGTCGGCAATCAGTTTGGCGGCGGGTTCTTCATCGAACAGATCAAAGATCATTGCGGTACCAACGATTACGCACGCTGAACTACCGAAGCCTTGGAGCAGTCGAAACGCTAATAATTGCTCGATACTTGAAGCAAAAATGCAGCCGATACTTGCAGCAAGGAAGACACTAAAACCAAACATTAGTATCTTTCGGCGACCAAAATGATCCGATAGTGGTCCATAGAGTAAGGAACCAATACAGATGCCGATAAAGTTATAGCTCAGAATGCGCTGCACCATAACCGCGTCAGTGTTGAAGTCCTTCAATATATCGGGAAATGTGGGTAGATAGATATCCGTCTCCATGGCAGCACCAAGGAATATGAATACCATTAAAAATCGAAACCACTTCCCCTCATGAGAGATGGGAAACATAGTTAATCCAATGAGTTATTATTATAAAAGTCAGAAGCGCAGACGCTGCAAGTGCAGGTAGGCTTAGAATGAAATTTGGATATTGGGATGCGCGTAGTAGAGAGGAGTGTTACGCAGGGTTGTCATTCCCGTCACTTGGTTGTGATCAAGTATGATGCAAATGTAACATAATGTTTCATCTTTTCAAGGTGTCGATTGCTGTTTTCACGCTCCCCTATGCAAACGATGAAAGTCATGTAATGTTGCTTTTATCCTAAGAAGTTAACCATTTGTTACTTGGCATAAAACCGGAGTATGATACTGGATTACTATTTAGGATTTGGCTGCTATGAGTGCATCGAAGGCGAGCTGGAAAACGCCGCAAAACTTTTTATTATTGATTTCGATTGTTGTACCTATCGCGTTTTCGAGCTGGATGGCTCTGTTGAACAACTTCGTGATAGAGAAAGCGAATTTTGACGGTGCCGATATCGGCTTACTACAAAGTGTTCGTGAAATTCCGGGCTTTTTAGCTTTTACTGTGGTGTTTGTGCTGGCTTTCATCCGCGAGCAGCGCTTCATGTTGGTATCGCTGGCTATGCTCACTATCGGGACGGCGATTACTGGCTTGTTCCCTTCACTTACTGGCCTTTTGTTTACCACCATTTTGATGTCGACGGGCTTTCATTATTTTGAAACCCTCAAGCAATCTTTATCCCTACAATGGCTGAGTAAAGAAGAAGCGCCAGAGATGCTAGGTAAAATGATCTCGGTTGGTGCGTTAGCATCTCTGCTTACTTACGGCTCTATCTGGGTGATGTTGGAGCAGTTAAAGCTCGATTTCGTTTGGGTATATGGCATTACTGGCGGCATAGGTTTTGTTCTAGTACTTGTGATGACTTTTGGCTTCCCTGAATTTCAAACGAAGACCCAGCAAAATAAGAAGTTGGTGCTGAGAAAGCGTTACTGGCTTTACTACGCGCTGACATTTATGAGTGGTGCCAGAAGACAGATATTCACGGTATTGCCGTTATACAGAGTAACTAGACTTGCTTGATATGCGGTAAAGCTCTCTACGTACCACGCTGTATGGTATGTAGAAGGTTTTTCTTGCCATATACTTTACATAATCATTGCTTTATGTAAATTATTTTGATTTTTTAGCTCATTTGAGATCATTCTTTACACTTTCTGCAAGCTCATCAGCAGTAATCAATTATTTACCCACACATTTTTATTAATCCCATCTTGCTGAATTACTGCCTTATCATGATGCCACCAGAAATCGAGCCTTGCGGAGGTAAGCTATACGATGAGGATAACTACTATCCAGATGAAGTGTAACGTTTAGTGTGTGCAGAAGAGAATAAGTATTTATGCACACACACTCACAAGACTAAGTGGAAATATCCCAAGATGTTAAATCATTTTTATGATATAGATCTCTTATTAATATAGTTTTTATTTTGCTAATAGTATTTGGTTTTGTGGAGGGGAAATGGCTTTCAAACCAAAAGTCGCAGAAATGATCGCCTATAGGGCCGCATATATATGCAGTAATCCTGACTGTAATACCTTAACCATCGGACCTGCGATGGCTGACCCAAAATTTAAAAATAAAAAAGGAGAAGCAGCACATATAATTGGAGAAAAAAGTGGGTCAGCAAGACATAACTCAAATGCGAGTATCGATATCCACGGTGAGGAAAATGGCTTGTGGTTATGTGCTAACTGCCATACGTTGATCGATAAGAACTATGGGATTGATTATTCAGAATCACTATTATTCCAGTGGAAAAAAGACCATGAGGATACAATTT
The DNA here is from genome assembly GCF_027587015.1 of Vibrio sp. Makdt. Taxonomy (NCBI): domain Bacteria; kingdom Pseudomonadati; phylum Pseudomonadota; class Gammaproteobacteria; order Vibrionales; family Vibrionaceae; genus Vibrio; species Vibrio sp. Makdt. The sequence continues at coordinate 158,439 of NZ_JAPPTH010000001.1, read as the reverse complement.
CGGTATTACTTAGAACTCATAAGAGTCCAATGCCTTTAATATCGAGACAGAGTTCAAACAGGAAGGTTGCTCAAAATATCGTTGATTATATATCTAGTAAAGGGGTCTACTTTCAACCAGCCGCAATTGAAGATCCCGTACATGTCATTAGTTCTATCGACCAAGTCAGAAAACTAATTCAAAAAGAAGTCCGTGATATAGACTCAGACAAAAAGCTTAAAGAAATCTTCCGCCTAATTCAAGATGCGAACAGAGAATTTATGAATGAGCTGTCTAGAGACACAACTTTGATTGACGCATATTTGCAGGTATTAAGAGGTAGAGTCGGTATTCAGCTAAAACGCTTGAGGGATGACGTGGGTTGTGATGTATCTGGGCAGATCACAACGATAATACCCTGATAAAAACAATATAAATACCTAACAGCTATTTACTGAAAACGTTAAGCACTACAGAGGAAGCCAGTGGAAAAGTTACTCAAGTTTTTCGGCTACTCGATACGAAAAAGAAGCGAGTATGCACCAATACAGTATAAAGAGCCTTTGTCTCCGAAAGAGAATACGGAAGAATGTCGTAAGTTTGTAGTCGACGGTAACAAATGGATTCATCAAAGAACTACTGAGGCAAATGAGCAGATCGGACGATTTCTTAGTATTGTTCTTTTACTCGAACATAAGTTAGATTTGTTGTTAAATAGCTTTGATGCCGATATTGCAGACAAAACGTTCGGTGCTAAGATAGGGACATTCAAGGACTTCATAAAAACATATGACTTCGAAGATCGTAGTGAAAAAAGAGAGTATAGAAAGCTAATCTCGCCTCTACATGAAATAAGACGAGCTCGAAACGAACTAGCACACGATATACGAGTCTCTGGTTTTTCACCATCGCAATTTCCTCAAATGCATGCGTATGTTAAGAACACCTCGCCAGAAAAGCTAGACCTACTCACCACGTTCAAGAGTGAAGAGGATAAAACTACTCTAATCCTAGTCAACTTTTGTTTTATAGCATCTATTGAGATTGCTCATCTCCGCCTGTCAATCAAGTAATAGACATAGTAAACACTATCTTGAGGCTAGATGTGCTTTTAACATAAACAGGTTAACTAAGCTAGATTACATTCTCTAGCTTAGTTTTTATTCATAAGTAACTTATTTATCAGACCAATACTGATGTTTTAGGAAGCGTTAGAAACAGAGCTGTTTGCAGCTGACACTGGTTTAGAAATAACAGCCTTTGGAACTATCTCATCAGTTTTAGGCTCGCTATTTTTAGGTATTGTATTACTGATTGATTGTTGAGGGGCTTGTGCTTGAACTACGTTTGCATCGTCTCTATTAAGCACAACAACAATAAAGGCTACAGCTAGGAAGCAGATAAACCAGATAGACTTTTTCATAAATCTAGAGTTTTTCTTTGCCTTACCTAGTAAATCTGAAAGGTCAGTTATTGTCTGTTTTGCTCTCTGTCTTATCTCTACTTTTTCATTTAAGACGTCATATCGTTTGAACTCAGCTGTAACCTGTTTCTCGATATGCTCGAATGTACTGTTGTGAACCTCTAGAGAGCGATGCACAATTACAGTTGTCATCAGCATGCCAATTGCAACTGCAATCCCATCTGCCATCTGATCAATTCTCATCACTGCGCCAATTACGATTAAAGCACCAGGGATAGTTAAGGTTTTATTTTGAGCACTAGATAAAATTTCATTTATCTTAGAGGTGTAAGTTAAGTCTTTCTCATTAATTTCATGAAGAACTTTGTTTATGCTAAAACGCCTAACAAAAAGATCGTGGTGTTCCTCATAACGTTTATGGAAATTCTCAATAGAGCCTAAGATTTTTTTGAATATTTCTGAATTAGAATGACAAGCAGAAATAATCTCATGAAATGCAGAACGCATCACAGATCTTCTTTCTGAATCTTGGCTATCACCGAGAGTAATTAACTTACGCAGCTTTTCAACCAAAGAAAGTTGCCCGTTTTCGGTCAGTATTTCCTTTAGTTCATTCCACTTTAGGGTAGGTTTAAAGTCGTATTTAGCTACACCATCGTCAGTTTCGATGATATAGAATAATTTTCGAGAACCTTTTGCACATCCGTCTTGAGGTGGCTCACATTGATCAGCTAAAGAAGCAAGTAATTGCCTGAGCGCACAAAATAGCTCTAGTGCACGCTTATTTTGCGTATCGTCAAATGAGGATTGATTCGTCTCTAAGACGTAAAAGTATGGTGGTAGCTTCGACGTATTTTCAACTATTGAGAATAGGTTATCCCAACTAATGTGAATCGGGCAGCTTCCTGACCAGTTCGCTGCATTAAGTGAGATATTTGCATTGTTTTGACGAATAGTTCTCACTTCATCAAATGAGTACCCAACGCTTTTTAATGTTTCTTCAACCATTTGACGAGCTGTAGCTTCTGAAGACAAAGAAACCTTCAGTTCTCCATCATTAATCGATGGCGAGCTTCCACTTAAAATATTGACAAATGACTGAAAACTATCGCTATTCATCTTCGGCATTAGCAGTTGCAAGCTTTATCAGCTCTTTTTTCTGCTCCTGATCAACAATTAAAAATGTTAGCCGACCATCTTCATACTCGACTACATGACCTGAACCCGCTGGTCCAATTTGCTTTTTCAAAATCTTAGCTGAAAAGCTCTTATCTCCGGCAATCAGCTCTATTGACTGCCCTGCCTTAACACTATTCAGAGTAGGCTCGATATGATGATTGATCTCATATCCGTTGTTGTTGATGAAAGACTCAAATGTTCCTTTCAATGGTGAATCATCAGGAAGTAAGCCATCAACAGCATTACACAAAGTCGATAAAGATATAGGTTTTCCGCTCTTCTGGGCTGCTTCAAGCAGTGTTTCAACTTTAGCGGTAGCATCCATATAGAAATCGTTAGAGAGCTGGTAGCTATCTTGGTAATCACTTACCGCATGGCGAAAACTCTTGATTGAATCGACGTTACCTACGTTTCTCTCATCACACCCAAATGCGGTTTTAAAAAATGCACCTGTTGATGTTCCCTTAATGAACTTTAGGTAAGTATCATCAGTCGGTACATTCGGATAGACTTGGTCAAATAACGTGAGGTCAAACAATGCAGCTTGTCTTAACGCGTCAAGGTTTAAGTGACTGCTGTCCTTTGGGACCAAGCTTTCCTCGTCGAAATCGAAACCATCTTTCTTGGTCACCCAGATGGCTAGTAATCGACCGATATCGGTGTCTTCATGGCCTTTATAGTGCATGAACACGATATTACCGCCTGCAACTTTGTGTACTCCGACTTCCTTCGCAGCAGCAACAAGGGAATCCATAAACGTTTTCACCAGCGCTGAGAATGTAATATTTTTGCCAATGTAAGTTTTCAGGAGGTTAGGAGCAGAACCCAGAGAGTTGTTCTCTGTAAAATAGCTATGAAACTTGTTCTTACCTTTAAACTTTCTCTCTACTTCAGATATGAGTTTGAAACTAACATCATCATTCTTAGGCCAAAGATGACCGATCTTAGCTTCAAGCTTGGAGCTACCAGCTTGCGTGATAAATTCCGCAGTCATAGCTGCTACAGCGACAAACTCTGGTCGCTCAACCTGTTCTAACTCAACACAACGAGGGCACTTTTCTAAAGTATCCTCATAGGAAAAATCACATTCAACACAACTCAGCACATTCATTCCTTAATCAAGTGTATGCTTGACTATCTAAAACTGTATATCATAATACTGTACATGAGTACAGTATGGATCGTTTTTCACTGTAATGAATAGTACAGGGTGTTGAAATTCCTGGTCAAACAGAACATGTGAGAATTGTTCTGTTTTGCATTGTAGAGTTGCAAAAGTAGGAAACAGACCGTTGCTTATCGTTGTCAGCCTTATTTTTCCTAATCTAAATTTACAAAGTCAGAGTGAAGCATCTAGCTCATTCTTTTCCATCAACGTGTCAACATATCAGATTGGTATGTTTTGACTGTGAAGCTAAGCTCTTACAATGCTAAACCTTTAAGGGGCATTAGCCGCTTTCTCTATTTGCATTTCATACAACTTAGCATTCCTTTATTTTAATATGCCCTTGTTCAATCAATAAAATGAACCGTTCAAAATCATGCTGATAGGCATAAACAGGGTGTGATGTAGATGAGCCAGCTAAAAACTCTTCGAAAGCCACTCTATAAGTGGTTGGTAGTTCATTTGGGTCAATGACTTTGAATGGAGCATTGGGTAAATTAAAAGGGTTTAGTGTTGAGTGTAACGTTGATTTATTTGTTGTCATAGAGTTCTCCTTTCCTTTTGTTAGGCTATTATGTTACGTAGCATGAATCAAAGCCATGCATCAATATTTAGGTGACTCTTTGTTGTTCTAAATGATAAACGGGACTCAACGCGACCTTAGGAGCTTGCTATGTGTAGTGGCAGAATAAACCAGAAAACTAGACTGCGCAGTTTAGGCGGTGGGCTCAACATTATTTCCGATTTTTCGCGGCAAGATATTGATGTTAGTTTTTGGCAGGAGTGTTGTGCTGAATTAAAAGTATATGCCGTTTTACGAACGAAAGGTGGGAGTGGTGAGCGTCATACTGTACGAGTTCTACAGAAAGAATTAATGAGGTGTGGAGAGCGTCCTCTCGTTGTAAGAATCTTTGGAACTCGCAAGGACGAATATGGGCCATACTTTGACTCATTGGCTCGACTAGAGAGTTCTGAGGAATTGACGGGTTCTATCATGTGGGGGTGGAGCGAGTGCCATAGCAACCATCAGTTGGCTCAGGCTCTCTTCAAATCATCATTTACGAGCGTAATTCTAACTCAAGGGGGGAGCTCTGGAGTAGGCTATAAAGATGTCATGAATGCTGCAGAATTGGCTCGCCATACATATCTAAGCGTCAATATTGACTGTGATTCGTCTGTAGAATCTCAAAAAAACATAGTAGAAGAGCTGAAAAACTCGATGCTAAATGTGGAATGTGTTTCCTCTGTATTATGGAAGGGAAATCGACGGGATGCGCCAAATTATGAGCTTATGAACCTGTCGAACGTAAGTGTCGAACACCCTTTGTCAACTCAATACTAAGCTCTCAACCTTTTCTCTGACTTCTTTCAAATCAGATAAGCGTCCTGAAGCGATGATACTAGTTGGGCTTCGCCCATTGAAGAAGGTGTTATTGTTTGTATGACTCATAAAGCCATATACATTGTCTTCATTGCTAAATATTGTCCTTAAAGTAGCATGGATATTTAAAATGTGGCTGATTCTGATTTCAAGATTATCCTCTTCAGTTGGTAGAATAACTTGTATCTGTTCATGGGTGGCTCCCCATTTTAACAACAATGTTTCGGCGGATTTTAGCCCGGTGGCTAGCCTTTGATTCATCAATACTTCTCCCTAATCCATGATCGTTATATTAAATCTTAACGCCTCTACGACAGATGCCTGAACCTAACCAAGCCTTAATGCGCAAAGCATAGGTAGTAGTATGTTTTGGCTTAACATTTGAGAGGGTAGATATCCAATATATGGTTTCATTATCAATCGAACAGCGACGTAGAATCGACACATTGTCGATCTTATGTCTATCAGATCAAGGTTAATGTAGCGACATAGAATCAACCAAATGTCGATTCTATGTCTATTGTCATGTGAATAATAGCGTCGTTTGGTATCTGGTCCGTGAGTGTTATGTCTAGTCTGTATCATGAGTTCGAGTCGTTTGGGGGAATAGTTAAACAGCAAGGAGCTCCGAGGGAGCTAACGTTAAAGCCTGTGATATTTTCCAGTTGTTCCAATATGTTTTTCTGCGACAATCATCTTGAAAAACACCGATAACTATTAACTATGCTTCAGTAGTTCACATTGTCACTTTCTATTCTACTAACTACCGGGGAATCCTCGGCAGTTGTTGCAAATTTTGCAACAACTGAGTTATGACAGTATTCCTTAACTCTAGCTGGATTGACTCGTTATTGCCCCTTTCCCACTCATGCAAAGCTCGTTCACATCCTGTTCATCGGTTTTTGCCTTACTAGAGGTAGTGGTATTGAATAGAGTTTTACGTAAAATCTCGCCGTAGTTTCTTCTCGAATAGGCAAGTAGTAATCACATAATACGCTGATATACCTTGAGTTACATACCAGATACTCGCAATATAGACGGAAAACTAAAACGGGAAGATTCTGTCTAACAAGCGTTAGTTCTCCGGAGGCAAGTTTACCGATGGGCCGAGTTGGCAAAAAAATAAAAATAAAAAGGCTTAAGCAAGCCCTGTTTGACATTAGAAAAAATCATATAAATGAAGGGGTTAGTTCTATGGGGAAAATCTATAAATATTTTAGTAATGACGTACTAGAATTGGTATTTGATAGAGAAGATTACTGCGGTATAAAATGCTCTTTACCGAAAGATTATAATGATCCATATGAACTATTTTTGGGCATGGATCTGAATACGCCACCAGATCAGTTAGCATTTTATCATGATATTGTATCCGAAATTCCACAGAACCCAACGACCTGTTTTTCGTATTCACCGATAGTTTCACCAATGTGGGCTCACTACGCGAATAATCATACAGGTTTTGTACTTGAGTTTGACGTGGATGGTTTACAGAAACATTTTGAAGGTAACCCGATTTGGGAGGTTTCGTATCGTAGCGCACCACATAAAAACTTAAAGAATATATTGGCGAGAGCGGTTACTACATTGAAACCTAGACACTCGTATGAACTGCAAGAATTTGTATTTGTTGAGTCTTACTTTAGTAAATATGATGAATGGGCGTATGAAAAGGAATGTCGATTTGTCGATATGATGAAAGTAACTGAAAAAGTCGCGGGTAACGACATTCTATATGTACCTCTAAAGTTTGTAACTGCGTTAATAGTTGGTCCTAAATTTGTTGGAGAAAAACTCGATATTTCTCAAGAGCTAGCAGCTAATGGCGATATGGATTGGTATGAGTTAGTAATAGGAAAGAGTCATCCTAAGCCATATGTCAAAAATGAGGCGGGAGATGTGTTTACTTTTAAAGACAATGAATTAGAACAATCACTGCAAAACTGTTCTAGTTGCTTTGAGCCCTTAGTCATCGCTAACGACCTTTGTCCTTGGTGTAGTATAAATGAGGTTGACGAAGAAGTTGCCGCTCAAAAGAATCCTTTCAGAATGCTAAACCAAATTGGGCAGCTAGATGCTTATATGGAAGCTATGGGAAAAATTGGCAGGTAGGGTAAGAAAATGAACAAAGCATTTAAGGAATGCCGCCCCTAAAACATTTGTGCCCACCGTTGAGTCAACTAGATCTTGGTGGCTAGCATCACTGATGCCCCAAAATTATGTTAGTGTCGAAGAAATTGAAAGTCTTGATGAGCTACTTTTTCAATACTTGAGCTAATGGTAGGTAAAAGAAAAGACTTTACCCTTTTTGTTCACTTGGAGCCCATCAGCCCACCATTGCAAACTGTCACTTAGTGTTTAGGCATCAGGATCTTTTAGAGTAATAAAGCTGTCTTTATGTTCGTGTTCTTCTTTGACTAAACGGCTCACGATGTTACGCAAATCTGAGAACGTCTTTGATTCAGTGAACTGAGTTATAGGTGATGTCCAGATACAGTTTTGTGTACGATCAAACAGCTCCTCAGTAGTCCGTCTAGGGAACCTAGCCAAGCTGGATTTGAAAAAGTTATTAATATATTCGTAGTGATGAGTATGGACAAAGTCTTTCCAAGTGTCGATCAGAGCATCTTCCGATTGGATATCTATGAACTCAAAGTCCTCCATGCTTCTTTCGTTGATACCACCCCAAGCATCTTTAAGTATATCAATGGCTTCAACGTCAGTTTTGGGAGCGCTATATCCAAAGATGGTCACTAAGTAGGCTTTACTTAAGTAGTTCTTTAGTGCTTTCCAGTTGTCCCTGGTAAAAGGGTCATCATTGTAGTTCTTTTTTGCTATTGGATATAAAAGCCTGCTTGGAGAGAACCACTCGCCGCACTCTGGGCATCTATTATCTAAACTACCACCACGAGGGTGTTTTAAGCAGTACCCAACTAATACATTGCCGTGTAAGAACGCTAAATCGGGTAAATCGTCAGTTATTCTGACAGCTCTTTGGTAAGCTTGGATTAGTAGAGGGTCCCAATTGAATGTCGCTACAAGATCTTTTTGTCTTAAAGAAAGAAGAATAAAGTCATAGATTGTAGGCTCATCGGGGATTTCAAACTCGCTGAAATAGTTACGAATTCGTCTATCCAGTTCATTTCTTACTTCTGCGTACTCATCTCTTTCAGCAATTTCAGAATAAATATCCTCCAAGTTATCGCTTGTGGTAGTTAAGTTTAAACCAGCGACTACTTCACTCATGCCTAGCTTATCCAAGAAGCCACCCATTACAGAAGTTTTCATTCCGTTTTTATCGCCATTTGGTATAGCTGCTACACTTGCGCCAGCACCAAGCAGTACGACATGAGGTCGGCTCTTATAAGCTCTTTCGTATTCAAAGTGCTTGTCCATAATATCTCCGAGGTGATTGTTCAAAAATCAAACTGCTAGATGTTTCTCAACTTACTAGTCAAGTTTGTTTCGAGGGTCTTGATGCCTTCTCCATTTTTTAGATAGAGTTGTACCCGATGACCGTGAAGATCTGACGGGATATGTTCCAGCGTTTGGCTGATAGGAATTACGATTTTGCCCAAAGTATGTGCAATACCGACTTCATACATCACGTTAGGGTTACGTCCAGAGAAATCAGCGATGACTATTTTTGAGCGGTAAATTAATGAGAATATGTCTTGAAGTATTGTTGCGTGTTCCCAAATATCATCAGCTCTTTGGCAACGGTAGCCTGCCTGATTACACGCTCTAATTATCCCTTGATGAACACCATCAAACCCAGCAAAAGGCATCATCACTGAGACTAAATTGCTCTCAACTTCTGAACTAGGTATTTGGAAAATACTGGGGGTGAATACAATAGACTTTGTTGACTGCGTTGGTGCTGTAGAAACTGAAACCATATCAGGGTTAGGGTGGTTTTTATCTAAGAAAGCAGTGACATCATTTAGCGAGTCTTGATGATACGTAAACATACTCTTGAGTACACTAGCCACGGCAGTTGGGTAGTCCGGATCATTGAAACCTAGTGCTCTCAACAAACGAGGATGATTCTCGATGATATGTTGGCAATCGGTCAAATCACCGATTGCAATCCAATCTGCTTGGTCAAATCCTTCAATTGCGACTATGCGCTTTCTTAGCTGGTAAATTTTCTGTTGCTGTTCCTGCATTGTAAACTCTTTAAGATTTGTCAGTATTAATACGGAAGATTATGTTCAGATACTTTCAGTGCTACTTGGGGGTTTGGTAACCCAGATAGAGGTTATTCTTTTTCCTCTAGCCCCCACAACTTAGCTAAGTCAACGTCATCACTTGCAGGTCGACTTTTTTTATCTTTTATATACTCAACCTGCATTACTATCGGTAAGTCAAAAGCTGTACCAGTGACAACACACGCCCCCTTTGAAAGGTTAGGTATCAAACTCTTTGACATACGATCTAAAGTGCTAATAGTGTTATCAATAAGGAACAAGTCCTTATCATTGACTAGCCTATGAATGAAGAAGTTATGAAGTTGGGACATTATCGTTGGCGATATATCTGCTGGCCTTTGGCTGGCAAGCGTTAAGAACATGCCAAATTTACGACCTTCTTTAATAATTTCCTCAAACATTTCAAGTCTATAATCTTTCCAAACCTCGTGTTCTCGGCTCGATTGTTGGGAAAGGATGTTATGAGCCTCATCAATTATGAAATGAAGAGTACTGCTTACTTTTTCCTCAACTTTCTCTCGGTGCTCTTGATAGAACATTTTCGCAAGAATCAAAGGAACGATTTTTTTGGTTGCTTGATTACAGCTTCTCAAGGAAACAACATTTAAAAGTTTGAACTCGTCTCTGACGTCGTCTTTGACATCAAAAATCTTTCTCAGGTCATTAACTGCACTTTCTACTCTCTTTAATAGAGGTTGAATGTGATCAAATTGAATGTTTCCGTACAGTAAATCCCTTAATAGCTGAACATTTATCCGTACAATTAGCTCATCAAAAGCGTCAAGTTTGTCTACATCTATTTCGTCTAAAATAGGTCTTAAGTTCTTGTCAAAGTCAGCTTGTGTGTCAAAGAAGTGCCAATTGCCAGAGGCTTTAGGATCTGCGAACTTGGCTTTATCTTGATGCTTATCAAACCAAATGAAATTCTTCAGTTTCTTTATAAGGGCATCATTCTGAAGATGTTTGGCGATAACTTTTAGGTGAATCAGAGACTCTTTATTTTGAGCTGGGTTAACAAGACATAAGTAGAATGTACCTATGACGAAATCTTTAACATCATCATTGTTCTTTAGTTGACTTTTTCGCTTTTCAATAACTCGATTGATGAATGGTGTTTGTGTGTTTGCAGTTGCTTGAAACAACAATGCCAAGATCTCGGTGTTCCAAATCTGATCGCTTGCTAAAGGCAGTTTTTGCCCCTCTCTTTTTCCTGTGCTCAGGTTGAAGGACTTCTTGTTTTCAGTTTTTTTTATAAGTTGGTCACCAGTGTACTCTCCGTTGAAATCTACGAGAAGAAACTGGCTTTTACCCACTAATTTATCTTCAAAATTACGAAATAATTCAGCATAAAGCCTCGTTAGTGTGTTTGATTTACCACTACCGGTGTTGCCAAAAATACCAATATGACTGTTGAAAATTTTATCCCAAGGAAGTGAAACTGGTAGCTCCTCCTTTAGCATCGAGCCAATTTTAAACCTCCCATCAGTTGTCTGACTAAAAACCTTGATTACTTGAGATTCATTAAGTAGATAAACTTCATCCTTTATCATCGGCATTAATTTTATACCCTCTTTGAACTGATTTTGTTCAAAATAGCCAATGGGCTTAGCTTCTACTTTTCGAATATACTGGGTCTTATTGTCATCTAGTTCGAATCTTTTTTCATCTAAGTACTCGCCCTCGACGATACAAACAATTAGGCAAAAGCCACGCTTAATCCCTATATACTCTCGTATCGATATCCCCTTGTATTTCTTTCCATCATAGAACATAGTTTCAAGACTAGACTCATCAAAGACTCGCAGCGTAATTTGTGTCCCACGAACAGCAATGACCTCACCAACATTAATACTCATTGCATTACACCCTTTAGTATTTCTGCGTTAAACACCTCAGTATTAAATGCGTTGAAGTCTAAAACTTTACCGTCCAGATGGATTAAGATTACGTTTTTATAACCACCAAAAAACTCCTGCATTATCTGATGCTCTTTTTCGTTAAAACAGCAGATAAACACTTGCAGCGAGTGGTTAGATAGTGAACGTTTGACTAGATTGCGAATATGCTCATCTGCGAATGAAAAAGCGAAGCTAATTAAAACGGAATTCTGTTCTTCCAGGGAGTAACTAAGCAGTCGCAGCATTTGGTAGTAGTGCTCTTCAAAGACTGTCTCGTGAAACTTCCACTTTGTTGGATTAACAATAGGTAACTTATTGTATGAATGCCAAAACGCATAACGGTCAGCTTCATTTAATTCAAAATGAACTTCCGTTAAATCTATCGTTTTCTTACCCTCATCGTTAATAATCTCACCAAACTGTTCCAAAGCTTCTTTAGCCGCATCTGGGATTACGATTGCCTGGTCGAGATTGTTATAATCGACTTTAATGGCGTCTTCTGATTTCTGCCAGTAGCCAGAGCCATGAAGATTGATAAAGTTAATTTGTGGTATATCAGACGTGTTCCTACCAAATACACCAGTTTGACAGAGATAATTGTTGAAATTTCGAGCGGAGAGAGTTCTATCGATAAAGCCGCTAGCTCCATCATTTATATGGAACTCTAAATGCCCCTTCCGGATTAACTCATCAGCGATCAGAGGAATGCAACCATCATAATTTGTAGTAAAGAGGTTACAACGCTTCTCAAAATGTTTCTTATGCTGTAGAAGACGAATAATAGATTCTATAAATGACTCATAATTTCGTAGCACATCCTTTTTAACTTCAAACTCCTCGCAAACCTCACAACTAGAACCCTCAGCGCATCGGTGTTCTTGAGCTGTGTGTAAATCACTAGTCTTGAACTGGCATATAGGTTTAATGATGTATTCGTAGTAGTACATGAACAATAAAGTATGATGATTCTTATATCGAGCATCTTTCTCCGCAAGCTTGTCTAGCTTGGTTGCTAGTGTCTCGATAGTTTCTTTTTTAGTTTCATCATCTGAATCTATTAGCGGTAACCAGAGAGTAGGGAACAAGCCACTAGAGGCGCCGGAACCAATAAGAAAATTGAGTTTACGTTGGTAGATTTCTGTTAAATGTATGCTTGTTGCCATTTAGGGTGATTCCTCTTGGCGAAATATAATGCACTGTAATCTGTGTCAGGCTGCGACGGAGAAAAACATAATGATGAAAAATAACGTTATCAAAACGTGACCATACTGGTTTGTTCGAGTTGGGTTGTGTGGAGTCAACAACGAATCTTCTGACAGGTTATTCCACTCTTTGATAACTGAGTTAATGTGCGTAGACAGCTCAATGTTCTGCAGTAGCCCCATCTTTTGTTTGAGTTGTAGCTCTTCGATATCCCGAGCTAAGTTGGCGTAGCGAGCTCCTGATGAACGATGCATTTCAGCCCTTTCTCCGAATCTAGCTTGGCTCACTATTCCTGAGATTACCGCTGCGATACACCCAATGAAAATGACAATGTGTTGTTTAGTAATACACCAAAACAAAACTTGTTCAGGGTTGTGAGTGAAAAATGAAAAAGCTGTAACAAATATAGTTGAATAGATCAGCACGTAGCCAAGGAGTTGCGACAAATCGAAGAGCTTCTCTGCTCTCTTATAATGACCATCACGAGCATCTTTACAACGTTGTAGCCACGACACCAATGCGCTCTCAACCGGAGGCGCTGTATTTTCACTTTGTTCTATCGCTTCTTCTTGCATCGTTTATAACTTGTTGAACTTAAAAGAGTACAGTTTACTAGATGTTCAGTTTTTTTGATATGCAATCAAGTCAAAATGCCATCTATTGTCTACTCCGTTCGACGAAGTGAACTTATTGCTAGGGATATTCTATGGCGGTATCAAGCGATGATGTAGATTGTGTGTTGATAAATCTGGTATTTGTAGTTGTGCTCTTCTCCAGCCAGACTGGACACTAAGCTAAGCGACTTTTCGTACCTGTAGTTATCCATGATTTCTATTCAGAGCCTTCATGGCGGGCACTTCTAGCTCAGAAATCCCCAAAAATGAGTTATGGCTCGAATTGTTGTTTCCGAAAGTTTACTAGTTTTGAGATACAAATAGTAATGGATGGCAAAGGCAAGACCTGGCCCTATCTAATGATGACTGCATTTTGCTGTTTGTGGTGTGTTGGAAATCCTTCAGGTTTTCTAATGGTCGAAACTTTGCAGTGTGGATGGGGTTTGTACCATTCTAGTATTCTACTAGAGGGAAACGGCAGATGCTGGGGATTCCAAAGCGAGGAAATAAAGAGCTAAGAGAACTCTTTGTTCATACTGCACGTGCAGTGATGTGGAGGTAAGAAACTGCTGAACGCTATTTCGGTTCATAGTTATTGGACTTGAAACGTCGAAAACCTTTTAATGTTGCTCTAGTTGCGTGGCAAATAAGCTAGCGAGAGTTGCATGGTCAATAATGACAAGTCACAAGCTCTTTGAAGTAAGAGTTTAATCTAGATTTACATATGATAATGAAAGATGATAAAACGGATAGATCACCAGATTGAAGACCTGATGGGCAGAACAGCAACTAAATTGCTTTCACGCTTTTGAGGACAATCTGGTGCTGTCCTCATCGTAGAGCTGGGGCTAACTAATTGGTGTCCAATTAGACTATGAATACATTAGCGCAAATCAACTCCGTTATTTGGATTTTTCACTTGCAAAAACGGGTGTACCATACATTCTGTCCAGGTTCGTTACAGTCGGCACTTTGCTAACTTCAAAGTGCCTTAAAGCTTTCGCATGTAACATTTCAGATAGCTGTTCTTTGACCAAATTTTACTAATCCTGCACTATGCGCATAGTAGCTATTAACAGACATAAAAAACAATAGCCTGACTCTAGACAAACCTTTAAAAAGGTCTAATTGAATGTTCAATTTTCTGGGAAGATTTGTGTAAAATGACAGACCAGCTTGAAGCCCTCCCTCCAGTTCCAGATGAAATAGTTAATGCCGCGCAAAATGGGAATTTAGTACTTTTTGTTGGAGCTGGCGCTTCCATGATGGTTGGAATGCCATCATGGGGAGGTCTTGCTTATGATGCCCTTCGTAGCTTAGTCGATAATGGATTTATTGATTATGCAGAGCTTGAACAGCTAAAGAAATTAGCCCCCAAGAAACAGCTTTCCATCGCTGATTTCATTAGCCAAGAAAATGGTCAAAAGTTAGATCTTAGATCTAACCTTAAAGCTCGATTTGAAAGCTCTATCTACCCCAATATTAATTCAATTAAGGCCACATGTGTCACTACGAATTATGACCACGAACTTAATCCTGATCCTCTTGAAGAACAGTCTGAAAAAGAGACAAAACAAAAGGTTAATCGAAAGTCTGGCGTAGCAAATTTAAATGCAGCAGATCTCAAAGAGCCAGGGACAGTTATTCATTTACATGGTGATATTGAAAAACCTGAAACTATGATAGTTACGACTCGTGATTATCTCGCTCATTATGACGAGAAGAATGTACAGCATTTCTTAGCAGAGTTGTTTGAAAATTATGTGGTGCTATTTATTGGCTATGGTCTTGAAGAGTCAGAAATTCTAGAACATATTTTGAGGCGTTCAGGTGTCAAAGAACTGGACAATAAACGACAACGTTTTTTGCTTCAACCATTCTTCAGAAGTGAACAACCTCTTTATGATAGGTTAAAGGTTTACCATCAAAGGTCATTTGGTGTTCACCTTATTGGTTATACGAGAGATGAAAAAGACTATCAACAGCTTGAACATGTAGTAGAGCATTGGTCTAGTAAGTTAAGTGTTCAGCCACCCGCTTTGGTTGATGATATTGCGTTGATGGATAGGATATTAAATGATTAGTGAGCTATCACAAGATGAACTAATGGTTCTGGAGCGAGTCATTGCAAAGCCTGAATTGCAGCCGCATTTTTTCTCTAAGGTAAAGAGCCTGAAATGGTTTAAGGCCTTTAGTGAAAAAGGGCTACTGGCCCCATCTCTAAACCCTAGTCCCGTAAATACCGAAGGAAATTACTGGAACACTCCTTCTTGGCCTATTACTCAATACTTAGTTTCCTCATCCCAGCATCTTTGCGATCAGGATAATGAGGATTATGCCAAGTTATATTTGCAGTTAATTGTAGATGTAACGACATATGCTTCTGAGCATAGTTTTAGCAACTATCGTACGTGGTGGCAGTTTGCAAAGATATTAAGAAATATTCCGTCAGATTTAATATCGATTTCGGAAGTAGAGATTATCTCTTACTGGTTTTCTGATCGATTTGATAGTCGACTAGTAAGTAAAGAAATTGGCGACTGGGTCGTTGACTTACTAGAAGTGCCAAATGCGCATAACAACGAACTTACGCTTAAGATTTTTTATTTTTTATTTGATATTTCTTCTACAGAAAGCAAAATCTCTTCAGAAAAAAGTGAGCCTAGACTTAATATGGATGGTTACACGGCCAACTCAATCGCTGAAAAATCAGCGAAAAAAGCGGGGGAACTTTTAGGGCTTGAAGTTGTTGAATTGTTTGAAAGTAAGTTTAAACAAGCTATTGATATTGAAGGAAACGACCAATGGTCTGTTATTTGGCGACGTGCTGTTGAAGAGCATGAACAAAACTCAAGTCGTAATGATGTTGAAGCAATTACGCTCAAACTTTTTCGAGATGCACTACTAGGTTACTGCAATGTAAGCCATGACGAAGCTGTAAACATTAAGCTTTGCAGTATGCTGGATAATAGATATCAAATAATTCAACGTGTTGCTATCTACATTGCAGGTGAATCTTTCATCAAACTATCAAGAGAATTAAGAGGAAAGCTCCTTAATGAAGGCTTTTTCAGTGATCACTATCGTCACGAACTTTGGCATTTCTTAAAGGGTAATTTCATTAACTTGACGGCTGATGAAAAAAAACAAGTTCACGATGTGATTTCCAAACTGGTTTATACAGATGAATCGGGTGGTATCGAATCGAAGCCAACGGCATATCGACAGTCTATTTGGTATTATTCTATTAAAGAACAAGACGAAGAAGCCAAAGTCTTATATGAAATATGCACAGAAATAACAGGTAAAGAACCTGATCACCCTGATTTTTCAAGTTACATGAGTGTTGGAACAGTTCAGCACGAGTCACCTATAGAGATTAATGAGCTATTAGTACTGCTGAAAACACCAGAGGAGCTGGTTAAGTCTCTTAATGATTACAAATCAAAAGGACACTTTCGTGAACCTGGAATCGAGGGGTTAGTAAAAAAATTCGGTGAATTAGTCACGCTAGAATGCGATACTATTTTAAGTCATTCTGAACACTTGATTCAATTGAAGCCTTATTACTTACATGAGCTATTTTCAGTATATTCAAGCCTCTGGGAAGCTAAAAAAACGTTAGATTGGGATTCTAGATGGAATGAAATTTTAGCATTTTCAAAAAAATTATTGGTAACAGATCACTTCTGGAATGATGACGGCAGTAACAACGAAGGCGCTTTCATCGGTAATGTTAATTGGGTTATTGGCACATTAAGCAGATTGATTGAATCGGGATGTAAGAGTGACTCCCATGCTTTCGGAATAGATAAATCTAGTCGTGCCAAATGTGTTCTTGAACTAATTTTAGAACGCCAACTAGGGGAAGAGTTTAATCTTGATTCAGATGCTGTATCTATTGCTATCAATAGTCCGCGGGGACGTTGTTTAGAGGCTTATGTCAACCTAGCGCTATATGAGTGTAGAAACTCAAACAAAGAAACGACTCAACATTCAGAAGTATGGGGCGCCTACGAACCTATTTTTGCTCGTGAATTAGATAAACCAGACTCAGTAAATGAGTATGAGTTTGCTGCGATTGTAGGAACCTATCTTCCTAACTTCATCTATTTATCAGAAGAGTGGACTCTTACAAATCTAGATAAGATATTTGACCAATCGAATTTGCAACGCTGGCTATGCGCGATACAGGGTTACAGTTATGTAAGTCACTTGAGGCCAGAAATTTATGCTCTATTTAGAAAGCATAATTATTTTGAACTGCTTCTAGACAGCAAATACCTTAAAGATGAAACCAAGAATCGATATATCGAATTTGTTTGTGTGGCTTGTATTCATGAATTAGAAAAGGTTGATGAACAAGACGGAGCGATTGCTCTCCTGATAAGACGAGCTAATCACTCTGAGTTGGAGACGATGGTTTGGTTTTTTTGGACACAAAGAGATAGTCAAGAAATAAAGATTAGAGAAATAGTGTTCTCCTTGTTCCCTTCATTAGTTGCACTGATAAATCCTAATACGAATAAAGGGAAACAATTTACATCAAGATTGTCATTGTGGTCTGAATTCATTGACGAAATTGATAAGCAATCAAAAAATTGGTTGATAAGCATCGCCCCTTATGCAGGGTATGATTACAACGCTGATACATTAGTTGAAAATTTAGCGCGTCTAAGCGACAAGCATCCGCAGGATACATACGAAATTTGGAAGGAGGCGCTTTCTCGTCCTTGTTCTATATATTCGGATGAAAGCGTTAAAAAACTGTTTGTTAATCTAATTAACATGGGCGCAGATGGTGAGCGTTACGCTAAAGATATTGCTGATGAATATTTAAGATTAGGCGACTCTAGGCAGGTTAGTTTATATCAAGAAGTAGTAAATGAAATTGAGGGTGAATAGTTATCAACTTAGTAGTCCAGCGGAATACTGAGGTCGGCCGCGAGGTTAGACGTTTTCCAATACCCTAGGAAATCCGTTAAGTGCTAATTTATCAAAGCCGTAAACTCAGTTTTGTCCAAAAGTTAGTTTAAAAGTGATCAAACTATATTTTACTCCGACAGTTAGATTGTTTCACCTTGAATATGCGAATAGCAATAGACCTTGATCTGCTAGTTTCTAGCCGTCGTAACGGGGCTCATAGTCACCGCCGTGCAAGATCCTTGCATCAAAAAGGCTTTTGCGTTGTGCTGAGGATTCAAAGTTTCAATGGACAGAGCGGAGTGATCTGTTCCTGCTCTATCCATGGTAGATTCTCCAGTGGGAATTTAGCCAGATCGTCGTAAAGTGCTGAAATAGAGGGATAGTCTCTTGCTGATTCAAGCGCCTGCATTAACTCGACCACGGGTTTCTCTTTAATTTCGTCATCAGCCAAAGTCTGTGTTTGCGCATCTACACCCATAAGGTGCGGTTGGATATCAGTATTAAGTCGCTTTGCCAAGAACGCAAGTATTCTATAGCCACCCGCATCTCGATCGCCCCAGTGATAAATCGGTACCGCACCGCGAAGTTCAGTGATGATGACCTCCATTGCACGCATCCAAGAGCGCGGCGGAAAGCCTGCGGTGTAAATAATCACGCCCGAATCATCTATCTCGCGTACATATCGTTCAAAGCTGGCTCGGTTTTCAATGAAAAGCACATACTCTGGCCTTTGGCTCCATTCAATATCTTTGACTTCATCTGGGGAAACTCCGATCCCATAGTGGAGTGCAGATAAATCGATGACACCCCGGCAATGTAACCGTCCGGTGGCTTTGAAACGCATTGGTATTGGGTATTTGCTGATCCCTAAATACTCTAGTAGCTTAGTTCCATCCTCAACCAGAGCCACCACGTCATCATCTAGATGTGGTAGCATCAGCTTTCGAATGAGGCTGGCAAAAGATTTATTCTCAAGCTTCTTGGAATCACCATACAGTCGCGCACTGAGGGTACGTATGTCAGGCATCGGCTCCATGCCAGGCGGCTGTACGATACGCTCCACAAGCTTCATTGCATCAAAGAGTCGGTCGGCTTGGTTACACTTCACACCATAAAACGCTTTATTATTCGACCATACTTGCGCAATATCTGACTTTGTATCACCCCACCAAGGCACATTGAATTGGGCATTTCTTAAATGCTGAAATGAAACTTGGATTTCATCAGAAAGCGGCGTGATCTTCTGACTCTCCATAAACCCTTGCCCATTGGTGATTTGGACATACTCAATATGCTTGAATGCCCCCAAAGCCACTTTACGTTGGTAATAGATCTTCAGGTGTGTCACAGACCCTAGCGTCTGATGCAGCGCCGTTTTGGTGCTATTGTTGAGTGCAAAGTACCAGTGATAAGCGTGTTCGGTGACATGTATCTTACACTCGTGCTTCACACCTTCAGGCTTATCTATCTTCTTAATTAGTTGGTTGATGAACTTCTCTACGTAAAGGCTCATATTATTCAACCACCTCGGCTTTCGCTTTTAACTCTGCCGCACGTTCAGTGACAAGCTCTGGATGGTAAATTGGGTTGCGTTGATCAATAAGCGCCTGTCCCTCCTCGAATATCTTTGTGTGGTCAATCACCACATCTCGGTCTTCACGACAGATGGTATAGATCTGATCCATTTCCTTACCAATTTTCAAGGTTACTTCAGGCGGGGCTGCAATCAACAGCTGCAGCCCAGTTTTTTTGAGGAAGGAAACCGCAGCACTCGCATTCCCACCATCCATGTTGTTGAATGCTTCATCAAGAAGCACTAAACACGCGCCCCTAGAAGAGTGGTCACGGATCTTGTAAACATTCATAAAGCTTGCTGCCAGAGCAATATATGCTGGTGTCTGTTGCTCACCGCCCGAACCAGTGTGTTGCATATCTGTCACCCGACGCTCCCCACCCATATCAGGGTTGCGCATCTTCATATCGTAGGTGAAGAAACTGCGATAGTCCCTAATCTCATTGATAAGGTCATCCCCACTGATCAGTGCCTCTTTCAACAAATCTATAGCGGGGTGATCAGAGGCGGTCTCAAACATAGTACCAACTAACTCCGTCTCTTCCTTGCTTGCGGTCGTAATGTACTCGTAGATGGTATTCAGGCTCTCTGTTTCAAGCGCTTTATAGTGGAAGCTGTAGATATTATCGTGGAAGGGGGTCTTCTTAAGTAAGTTATTAAGCTGATTAAAGGTATATTTCATCTGCTCAAAGCGACTTTGCAGTTCACCTACAATGATGCCTCGGAAGTTTTTCTCCATCTGTTCAGCCGCTTCTTGAGCCGCTTGACGGTGCTCCAAAAGTTGTACTGCGAGGATACGTTCAACCCAGTCCGCACAGTCGGTCTCAATGAAGTGATACGCTTCTGTATTCTCATTTTCGAGTCTTGCTGCCTTTAGTAACTCTTGACGGTTCGCAATATCTTCCGCAAAGTGTGTCGTGAATCTAACGACTTTCTCTCGTAGTTCTCCGCGTGCTCTGAGCTCTTTCTCTCGTGTAGACTGAGCGTTACCTTGAGCTTCGTTTCGAATTAGGGAGTAGAGCCCTTCTTTGCCCTCAAATTTCTGCTCATAGGTCTGCCAAAACTCATCTGATTTAGCCGCATCATGCTGGGGTAACTTTTCTGTTTCACTGCGGATCTGCTCGGCCTCGTCCCTCATTGTTGAGAGACGTTTGATCTCAACGCTCAATTTCTTCAAAATTTCGGAAGCATGTGTTTGATCACTTTCGGCTTGAGTGATCGCCTTACTACACTCTGCATAATCCTTCTCTGCTTGATCTTTTGCACCCTTGAGTCGTTCGTCCTCGGATGTCAGTGGTTTCAACTGCTCTTGTGCGATAGACAGTGCTTTTTCGTCGGCCACCAAGCCTACGTTTTGTTCCTGAACGGACACCGTACCTTCCACGATAGATGCCGATAATCCTGCCCATTGACGATTGAGCTGACTGAGCATTGTTGCCGGTGAACTAAAACTAGCCAAACGCTGCGCGAGTACATCCAGTTCGGCTTCCAAGCGCTCACGTTGCTGCGTTTTCGCATGCTTACCAATCAACAGACCTTTGATTCGAGCGGTTCCCCCCACAGTGCCACCGCCGGTCGTTAGGCCTGAGGCCATTAGAGCTTTACGTTCTTTTCTAAGTTCATCGCGCGTTGTTGCCATCTTTGTTCTATCCAGAACGATGTTCATAAAGCCACGTGCGATCGAATCGCTGGTATCAATCAGCGTTGAAACCATTCTCTTTGTTGGCTTTTTGCTGGCACGTAGAGCATGATCAGGGTTAATCATACGTGCGCGTTTGATTCGAGGCTCTCGCATCTGGGCTGTCTCATACACCTCAAGCGCGTGGTCAAAGTCATGCACACTCACGACCAACGCTTCTCGGTTAGAGCCTAGATATGACTCCACTGCTTCCTGCCAATCTCTATCGGTTATTTCACAAAGATCACAGACAGGTATGGACTGGATACCTTCACGTTTAAGAAGTTCTATGGCCATGCTTGTTGCCGGATTAATGTCCGACAGCCCTTGCTTTAGTCGATCAATACGTCCTTGTAAGGCCTCACCCTGAGTTCTGATATCTGCCAACGCTCGGCTCACATCCTTATCAGCGGCTTCTACGCGTTCGGTCATCTCGGTCAAAAGCATTTTTGTGCCTTTAACTTCCTCGGTTACCTTGAACGTGTTCACCGATTCCGATGTGGATAAACTGTCGACACCAGCGTGGCCGAGAGCGTGCGTACACGCGTTCCAATGCTTAGCCAGTAATTCAAAACTCTGGATGCCCAGCGTATCAGGAAATTGTTGACGGATGACTTCACCCACCGCCTTCTGCAATGAACGTATTGCTTTGTTGAGATTGGTCCGGGAATGCGAGACAGTCTGCTTTGCAGCTTCAACCGTTTTGCTTAGGCTCGCGGCATCAGAGTTTTTCCACGCGATCAGTGCATCATCACGACACTGCTTAAGTTTCGGTTGTCGCGGTGTCTCTCGACCAATAGTGCGTTGAGCTTTTTCTAGTTGCTCTTGTGCTGCATCTTGGGCATCTTGTTTGTGACCAAGCTCTTCATCGAGCCGAACAGCCTCAGCCTCCTGTGAAACCCATAGCGCATGATGAGCAGTGGTACGGTGCTTAGTTACTTTCTTTGCTTCTGCGATCAATGCCTCTCGCTCAACTTTGTGACTTTCGGCGCGAGCGATATCTTCTTCAATATGTTGGTGGACGATAAGGTCTTGACGCAGCTGCTCGGTTTCAATCGGGTCCGGTGGAAGGATAAAATCTCTGATAAAAAGATCGATCGGGCTGTCCATTTTTAATTGCAGCGCATTGGATAACGTCTTAACCAGTAAGTCAGGCTCGATCTTGGCACTACGCGTCTGATTGAGCGACATCACCTCAGAGATTTTCTCTCGTATCATCCTCGCACTGTCGATCATCTCATAGCTCACTGCACCGCGATGCTCTTTGGTGGTCAGCTTCATACGCTCGACAAACTCACGCCACGGCAGAAACGTGTCATCCCCTAACAAAAGATCGGCTTCAATAATATGACGGCCTTTGATGATATGGCCGCGGGTTTCTACGTTTGGCGATTGGTTATTGGCATAAACAGACAGCCCAAATGAATAAGGCCGTTGATGATCGTCGTACCAATTCAGAAATATGTAGGTGTTAGCATTCTCGCGCTGGCAGCTATTTGTATCATTTTCTTTAAAATCCCCCAGAGCATAACTTCGTGCAGATCGTCCAGAGGTTTTGCCATCAGAGGCTGAATTATAGCGGGTTCTGCGTTGGTCACCCCCCATTAATACAAACTGAATCGCATCAAAAATGGTGGTTTTCCCTGCCCCGTTTTCTCCCGATAACAGTGTAGCTGGCGCATTCAGGTCAATGGTCTCCAACTCGAATAAGTACCACTGAGCCAGGACAAGATTATGAAGGCTATGTGCCGAGTTAAGGTTATTTAGCTCTGTCATCAGACACCTCCGCATTCTCTGTACTATCGGCTTCTTCATATACAGCCTCATCAGACACAGGTTCGGGTGTGTCGCTATCTATGAAGCGATTGAGAGTCTCTAAGTATGCTGGGTTAACCACACGGGTTATATTGGGGAGAACAATTATCTCGTGAAGTTTGGTATCAGGGTCTCTGCTTCCGAGCTCAATAATTCCCTTTCTCCTCAAGTTATCCAGTGCTGTACTGGTTTCTGTTATGAGAAGCCTCTCCCCTTTTACCTGTTCGTACTGGTTTAGAAGCTCTGCCGTTGGCGGTTTAACTCGCCCAAGTTCTGTGCGCCCCATTGAAGCTTCAGCATCATACATTTTTCGTAGAATAAGCAGAAATAGTGTAGAGGTTATATCTAACCGCTTACCGGAACCTCGTGGTAAAATCCCCGCATAGCCGAAGTTGCGATCGTAGTACCACATCATATTCAACCCATCAAAAAGCTTGTGAAAGTAGGTCTGATTATCCTCACACAACTTGAAGTGCTCTTTTTGGCCGCGTTTACCCTTCCATACCCACTGCTTCTTCAGTAAATACGCTGCCGTATTGCGAAGGCTATCAGCATAATCGGCAGATGTTTTCGACTCGATCTCTTTGAGCTCTCTGAGCATAATTTCACTGGCCATGTGAGTTTTTCTCCGTGATGGTGTTTCGGCGGATTGTCAAGCGACGTCCCGCCATCTGTTCTAGGTCAGTCCACTCTCTTTCATCAAACTCAACGCTGTACTTTGACAGCAGGGGATAAAGTGGATGTGTTTTGGGTACGCCTTGTGCCAAAAGGCGTAAATGAAGTGCTGCCATCATGTCATCGGCAGTATTAATCTTAAGGTCATTCGTGGTGATATCCACTCGACCTCCAAGATTCGTTTCAATGAAGTGTTCAACACGCTCCGGTTTACATTTCTGGAAGCTGATGTGTTCTTGCTTCAGCTGGTTGTATGCTCTTTTTTCCCACAGTGGTTTTTGTTGCCTACGTGCCGTCTGCACAGGTGGTACCGGCTTTGATTTCGGTTGAGCCAATCGGCAATCAGCGAGAAGTTCTTCTCCTATAGAAGGACTAGGCAAGGCGTCTAAGGAAGCTTGACTCCCAATGCGATCAAGCAAAGTTTGAATTTGTTGCCCCATATTGCTAGGAGTATGGACGGTATACTTGATCTTTTCGTGTACCCGCCTGGTGATACGGCGTGCGTACTCCTGCGTCTTATTAAACAGTGGACCAATTCCGTCAAATGCTTTGCTTAAGCGATCTAAGTCTGCTTCCACAAGCTGAACTGAGGGATTCGAAATATCATCTCGTTTATAGGCTCTCGCACACTCCTCAAGGCGATCTGGACTGAAACGTAGATCACTAACCAGTTTACGGATCTTACTGGCATGAAGGTTAGGGTTTCCTTTTAGAGCAAGCTTCTCAATATTGGGCAAAAAGAGTTCGCCCAAGTATTCTTCGAAGTAAAATGTGAAATTGTTACTACCCTGGGTCGTACCTCCGCAAAGCACATGGTGGATTTCGCGGATGTTGCCCACGAGTGCTCTGAGTCGATTTAAGAAACTTTCCATGTCATCAGCCGCTTTGCGCACCAACGACCCATTAATAGGGTCTTTAACTACTTCTGCGAGGTTTGATCGTACAGCCAAACACACCACTCCTAACGATGGGTGCTCTGCACTCATACTGCCGAGAAAGTGCAAAAGTCTTCGCGCATCTTGTGACATCCAGACAACGTATCGATATCCACTCTCTCGCTCTTCCCGGATCCACCCCGTATCACGCAGGCGGTTGTATACGTACTGTTCAGGAGATGAGTTTCCAGGTATCGCTTCACCTGACTCAATTTCAAGGCGCAGATTCTTATTCGCGATATAGTCCCGTAGAAAAACTCGCACTTGTTGAGGGGCGGGTTCATCCACCAATTGTGCTGGGTCCAAAAATATATCGAGCTCAACTAATAACGCGAGCATCGATCGCCCACTCTCGCCCGAGATTGGTTTAAAGAGGTTGGTATTGACTGTGGCAAAGCTCATCGAATCATCCTGTGAACCTTTGTTACGTCCTGAGTCTACCTAAAAAACACCATGTAAACCCTTGTGCATATATACTTTATACACCCCTTTATTAAATATATATAGTAGATATTTATACAGTGCTGGATTACACTTTTAAACGTATGAGCAACTAAGCATGAGTAGAAGGGCCGCTATATGCAGTATTCACAGTACATCAAACCCGCGATCGCATCGGGCACGCAGGCGATTCCAGTTATGGAGTTCGCCAGCAAGCGGCTTGAAGTTGGGGCATACTCACATCCTCAATGGTTACGCTTGTGTTACATCGAGCGACAACTGCTCTGGGAGCGACGCTTAACAACGACCATGCTGATGGAGACTTTTGGGATCTCACGTCCTCAGGCTCAGAAAGATGTAAAGCTTTATCAGCAGTTAGCACCAAAGGCAATCAAGCCCTATCAGTTGGGTATTCCCTACCATCAACCCACGGAAGGTTTTGAGCCAGTACTGTTGTCCGAAGATAATTTGCAATGGCAGGCTATTGAAGAGTATGCGCCGCCCTTAGCTTCACACACCACAGAATTACCCATGCTGATACGCCATCATAATCTACGCGTTCTCGCTCGATTACTCTCGGCAATTGAACACCAGCGTACTATCGAAGCGGTGGTTGCAACGATGAGCTCACCCAAAGGGCGTGGTCGACGATTAACTCCGTCTTCGATCGCGTTTGTTAATAATCGTTACCATGTACGCGCTTTTTGTTGGGATAACATGGCGTATCGTGATTTCCTTATTGGGCGTTTCAAAAGTACCCCAAAGGTGGTTAAACCCTCTATGAATGAGACTGGTTGGGGCGATAATGCGCCTGCTTTTGAGCGTTGTAGAGGTATCCCACCAGAACATGATACTGACTGGGAACAGATGATCGAACTTGAGTTAAGACCTAATCCACATCTTAGCCAAGATCAGCAGACATTAATCATAACTGATTATGAGTTGGAGCAAGGGGGAGCCTTAAAGCGGATAGCACTTCGTAAGCCGCTAATTGGTTATTTCTTAGTTGATAATCGGATTCCTGCTAGTGAAGTTGAATACAACCTCGCAGTTGAGGAGAACCCTAAAGCTTGGCCTGTATTTGCCTTTATGACCGATTTAAATAGGCCAGCCCACGAGTTTGGGTTTGAGCCCGACTAATCCTTTGTGGAAAAATACCCTGTAGGAGAAAGTAAATTTCTCAGAAACGAGGTTAGACGTTAACTCAACTGATCAAGACTTTTCAGATTCTTTAAGTACATTTTAATATGCTGGAAACTCTATATCTACCATTATATCCAACCACATAGTGTTAGATAGGTGGAGTGTGGCTAGTCAGCAAGTATGGTGGGGGGGGCATTTAGAGGCTGGAAAGTGTGTAGAGTTCAGGGGGCTTACCACTTCCAAGTTTCAAATACTAAGTTGTCATCACCCTAACTTTTGTTGGAGGGCCTTTAATACATGAAGAAGGGCAGGGTTTATGCTAGATTCTTTGATGATTTCTTGAATGAATGCGAGTTGGATATCGACAGTTTTTTCAAGGGCTTTAACCTCTGCTTTCAAACTTAAGTTTTGTTTTGCCAAGTCAACCTCCTTACATGAAAGCTCAGCTAGAGCTTGAACAGATTTTACGTTACCACGGTTTCTATTTTTAGCTTCGTTGTAGGCGTTTTTGATTGATGGGTAAGTACTCAATGTTTGTCTTGTTGTATGAATTTCTAGCGATTTGCTAATTCGTTCAACAAGCATGCACCAAGTTAGCTTTCCTATCCAACGGTGAAGTATTCGAGTAATATCCCGCTGCTGTTCTTTAGTTAAAGAAGGTAATGCCATTCTAGCCCTCCGGAAGCATTGCTAGTAGTGAAGAAAAAGTGTTGTTATCTTCTATATTTAATTCCGCGATAGTCTTTTCCAAAGCGGATTTAGAGCAAGGTAAAGACAACTTGCTAGTTGTCACAGTCTTTAGTTGAACATCTGTTATACGTATCTCGCTAATAGAGGCTAATACTCTAATGACGCTTCCATCATTGATTTTGGGACTTTCCATTAGCGATATCAGTTCTTTTAAAAGTTGGGTATTGCGATGATGTATATCAAACCATTTTTGTAAGCGATTGCTTTGGTAAAAGTTAGATTTCTGTTTTATGGTGTCCAATCGCAACACCTGATATTGGTAGTCCTTTTGTAATAAGTCTAACGAGTTATGATCCCCTTTCACATGGCAAGCACTAGAGCATAATGTGCATTGTGTTTCAAGATCATTCATATACTCACAAGGCGAAGTTAGCAAGTTTTGAGTGCAAAACCCGGTGCTAGTCAAGCTAGATATGCCATCGGCGATACCTGTAAGTTTTTCGTATTCTGATCTTGAATAGACCTTGATTGATTTCTGTTCTTCTTCATCTGAAAAAATAATATCTCGGACTGTACCAGTACGTTCATCTTCACTACTATGAAGATAATTTATTATATGCTCAGCCGATACTCGCTTAGACCATAAGTTTAAAATTTTATGTGGTATACCTGATCGTTCACCAGTATCATTTAACCAATGGCGAAATTGGTGAGGTGTGATCTTAAACTCCTTTTTAAAGCCGAATTCTGAAAAGATTGAACGAGAAGCTGGGTTACTAGAACCTAACATGGATGAAAATACACCTGCTAGCCGCTCTCCTGTACCTAAATAGAACCAGCTACAAGATCCAGGGCCAGCATTGCCGCCCTTGATATCGTCACGTTTTAGTTGTCTACCAGTAAAGGCAAACATCATAGAGCAAAACTTAACCTTATTACCACTCTCCATTAGACAATAAGGGAAGCTTGGTATGGATTTGTATATATGGCTTATCCACTTAACTTGAAACTCCTTAACACTCACCGATTCTTCAACTGCTTTACATCCAAGAAATAGATCAATGTCTCTTTGTTTCATGTTAGAACCAAATAGTTCGTATGCAGATGTGTTTTCTCTTATATAGACGTGGTCTTCTGGCTTCAATAAATACATCTTCTTTCGGTGATATCTTTTCCTTTTAGGTCTTACCGAACCAGTTGTTTCTGGCGGGGTAATAATCACAGCGTCTTCATCAAAAAAACCGAGAAGATATCCGAGTTGTATTAAATTGACAGGCTTATCCACTGATGCTGTGGCATTTTTTATTCTTGATTGAGAAACTTGGTATGTACCAAGTAGATTTTTTAATGGTTCATTAGGGGTTTCGTAAAATCTTGCCAGGATTCTAGCTGGTTCGGTTATAGCCCTTATATATTTTAAAGCTCTGGTAAGTGTTTCATTCATATTTGCAAGCAAATGGTTTTGATTATCTTTGTAGCCTTTTGAGCCTTGCCAATCTAGCCAATGAATATATTGGCCATTTTGGAGTTTTTTCGTTTTTATTTTTTGATTTTTAAGGGTTATTTGTTCAGCGGCAACACGGTTGGGGGACGATAAAGCCAATGCTGCCATTGTACAAGTAAATTCATAGCGTCGTTCTTTTGTAAAAGATAAATCCCATTTACCTTCATCAGAAGGAATGACTTCATGACAGATAGCACCTAGCGCTGCAATACATTTATCTTCAGGCATTTTTTCCTTGATGGCTTCGATTCTGTCATACCCATCATAAGAGTCTCTTAACCTTGACGTTTTTAAGTTAATTGGGATCAGTTGTTTTTTAGCCAACCATCTCACAAACGACTTCCGGTACCGCCCTGAGGTTGTGTTGAACCCCTCGAACAATTGGTTTAATCTTTCCTGAGTAAGTTCATGTAGTTCACATTCCAGTTCAATCATGAAATTTCGGCATGCTCTTAGCTTGCCTCTTTTAGTTTCTACAGATGTGCATTCTGCGATGACATCGAACGTATAAGCCATCATCAGGTAACGTTTCGAGTCTTCGATTTTGTAGTTATCTGAAATATGCCCGAACGACATATGCTTTTTTGTTGGGATTTGTGAATAATTGGCAAAGTAAATGTTGATTTTTTGTCCGTTTGGGTAAGTATATTTCCATGCTACATTATCAAATGAAGCGCTATTCCCTAGCTGATCCGTATAACCTATGAGCTCGGTTCTTAAAATGTCTTTCACAAGATTTTTTCGGTTTTTCTCGAAAGTGTTAAAAGAGATCATTCCTTGTCCTTAAAAACTTTATTATTAAATGATTCGCAGGCGAAAATAGTTGCTCTGATAAAGCTAACAATCTTTTGCAATCGCCGCGTTGTTATAGGTTCGGCGTTAATCTTATTAAGCTTCATCTTGCGTTCAGCTTTATCAAGGTAATATTGATGGTTTGCATCAGCTAGTGGTTTGAAGTTTGGACAAGGGTAGCAAGCGAGTGGTTTTCCAAGGGCAGAATTGCAGCTATTGCATTCATTAGGATTTGAAATAGCTGCAATCTCTTCGTCAAACTCATTTAATTGCACAAACCCTGCAGTTTGCTGAAGGTTAGCAACAGAGATTCGTCCAAAATTGTTTAGGATTTGATTGTCAGCTAAAGCTTTGTCTATTTCAGATCTAGCTTCGTTAGTTAAGTCGATATAACATGCGACTGCTTTTTGTGTAACCCCTGTCATTGAAGCCAATTCGGGACTTGACATTCCTTTGCGTGCTCCATTTGTTAAAGCTGTGTGTCTTATTCTATTGTTAGTAACCTTCAGTTTTGACGCATCAATACGGTCGCTCTGAAGGTGCTTAACAAAGTAGCGTGATGTAAACCCTTGAAGCAAAGAGTTTAAATTAGTTTCGCTTTTATGGAACGATTGAGAATGATTAGATAACGACCTAAACAATGCTTCCTTATTATAAAATTCTATTGAAAAAAGCTCTAGATCAAACAAAAAAGGTAGCTTGTTTCTTATTTCAAGAAGCTCATGTTTGTTTAGGTGAATATTTTGATTTGCTAGAGTGTTAACAAATGATTGTAGATAATGATGATGGTATAAACCAACAAGGTTAGATAATTCTGGAGTTAGTCTTATACTACGTTTTTCTGCATAGCCACGAAAATCACCTCGTTTTCCTTTGAAAATTCGGACATGTAAAGCGCCAATATCTGAAAGCTTAGGAGATTCAATATCTTCACTGAAAGGCAATGCAATAGGGCGGAAATCACACCATTTCAATTTAGTGATTTGAGTAGGACGTCTTAGGATTCCTCTCATTAAATGATGCGCAATCAAAACCCCTAGCTGATTTAAATCTGTTGGTGTATATGTTTTATTTCGATCTTTGAATAATGCTATGAATTCATCTGTCGTTACTCTCATAGCATAAGAAATAGACTGGTTTTCTTCGTCTGAATAAGCGCCTTTTTCGGCGTCTAGAAAGCTAGATCTGCTTTTCTTTACCTTGACTTGTGAAAGAAATTCACATAGGGGTTTAAAGTCTGCGTATCCAAGCTCAAGACCTTTGTTAAATACTGAAGGTACATTTTGCTTAACCCCATTATCTAATTGTGGATAAAGTTGCTTTAGTTCTCGGAGGTTTGACGGGTAATTCAATAAGTTCAGAATTTGTAAGTAAGATCTAAAGGTATTAAGCGATAGCGTTTTTGCACAATGTATTAAGATCCCCAAATATGACAATTTGAGTTCTGAGTTTGAACTATGGAGTCGGCTTAAGTCGAATTCGTTATATTTTTTTAACCCTAATACCCATGAATTTTCGATGGGTATAAAAGAGAACGCTTTATCTTTAGCATAATGAATCTGTCGAAGTTTCTTATCGGTATTTAAATCATAAATACTAGATTTAGTGTGGGAAGTATTATTAATCACAAGCCAACCTATTAATTTGCGCAGACTGCATTTCTTGATGAATTTTTTGTGCTTTTACAGCCAGATTTTTAGAGTTGTAGATCGCACCCATATTACTGTTTTCACTCCAGCCCATGGCCCCCTTGCGGATGTCCTCTCTTTGTTCTCCGGAAATACCAAGTTTCTCAGCAGCATCATCAAACTGCTCATTCCATTTATGTCTTAACATGTGGGGAGTGAGGTGAATGCCTAGATTCTTTCCGATTTTGGTAAAAATATAATCGAAGCCAGCAAGAGTTAGGGGCTGTCCACAAGTCCCTTTTTCAGACACAAAGACAAATTCGTGTTGGATCGAATCTGTAAACGATGCACGAATATTCTCCACATAATTCAGCAGCTTTTTCATAGTGTCTTTAGAAACAGGTACTACATGTTGTTTGGTTTTTTGAGATGGGATATCTTTTCTTGGATCTGTAGGATCATTTGGTGTTCTAGTGATTCGTATTCTAGGGTTATGCCAATCATCATGAACATCGGATAGTTTAATCTTAGCGACAGCACCACGTCGTAGTCCTCCCTCCATTACTAACTTTACGATGAGGTAGTTTCTTGTCCTTGCTGTATTTGTAAAAGGGTTGTCTGGACTGCTAGGGTCGATAGTTCTTACAAGCTCATCAAATATTTCATCAGAGAGTACAGATTCATTGGGATCACGAACTTGCGAATTTTCTTCTTTTAATAGTTTTCTATCTTTCTTGGCTTTGTGTATTAACAGGTCAAATTTATGCTGGGCCTCAGAGCCTGGGCTGGAAGAAAAATGATGCATGTAATGAAGGTGTTCAATATATTCAATAAGTAAGGTTAGCCTTATTTTCACTGTATTATTAATAACCTTGTCATCCGCTGCCCTGGAAGCATGTATTAATTTATCTAATTGCTTATCTCTAAACTGGGTGAATGACGAAACGTTGCCCCCACTTCCCATCCATTCCGATTTCTTATAATGGCAATGGCGATGTAGACCTTCATATTCCTCTATAGTCAGGTATCTACCGTCACGAATTCTCGAAGGTAAGTCTATTGATTTTGTGACAAAGTAACGATGTATGAACAATAGCTGATTCGCATAGCTCTTCTTGGTGTTAAGAGTTTTGTAGTGTTCAAGAAAGGTTGTAAGAAAAGGGCACAGGGGGATGAAATTTTCATCCACAATGCTGATATCACCCCCGCCAGACTGTGTTTTAAAACTAATCACTCGACCTGTTGTATTCATTACAAAAAAATGCCCTTAATAAAAATAAGTAAGTATGGGTTGATTGGTTATAACGTTAAGGATTTTTATTCCAACTATATGAACTGTTAGTTGTTTAATCAATGTAGTTTGCTTTACATATTTTTACAAAGAATAATTTGCAGGCTTTTTGATGGTAGAGAAGTTCGGTTACTCGGCGGCAGACGTTACTCTACTGTTCTTAATTAATTACCTGTTTAACTTCTTGTTTGCTAAGCGTATCGGTAAGTTCATTGGTGTAGTGGGTGAGCGTAAAGCGCTTATCTTCGAGTATGTGGGTTTGATTGGTGTGTTTGTCGGTTACGGCTTGGTGCAAAGTGCAGAATGGGCGGCAGCGTTGTACGTGGTCGATCATCTATTCTTTGCTCTCGCTCTAGCAATCAAAACCTACTTCCAGAAGATTGCCGATCCGGCTGATATGGCTTCCACAGCGGGTGTGTCTTTCACTATCAACCATATTGCAGCTGTTGTCATTCCCGTTGTATTCGGTGTGATTTGGCTCTCTTCGCCTGCGACTGTCTTCTACATTGGTGCAGCAATGGCGGCGGTTTCTTTGGCGCTGTCTTTGAATATTCCGAAGAAGCCAGAAGAGGGCAACGAAGTACGAATGTTTAGCTGGCGCTAATGTCATGGTCACCTAACGTGAGATAAATAAAAAGCTCCAATAGCGATATTGGAGCTTTTTTAGTTTTTGCTGTTCGCTCGTCTAAACGATTTGTTGCTTTAAAGAGTCAGCAAAGCGCTTCTTATAACTGCGTAACATGCTAAAGCTGACGATTGCCGTTAGAGTTTCCGCGAACAGAATACTTGCCCAAATCCCTTGTTCTGGGAACAGCTTTGGCAGAATGATGATACCCAAAGCCACGAACACAAAACCGCGAGCAAGAGATATCAGCGTTGCCTGTTTAGGTTTGGCAGTCGCTTGAAACAGGTTGGCAATCACTAAGTTGATTCCCATCAGCGGCACACCAAAGAAAAAGAAAGTGAGTGCGGTCGCGGATAGCCCAATCAAATCACTTGAAGATCCCAGATAAAGCGCTGCGATTTGAGGTGCGAACAGATACACAATCCCCATAAATACTAGGCCACTGCCAACCGCACTTTTTAATCCTAAGCGGAAGATTTCTTCGATGCGATTTGGCTGGTTCGCACCATGGTTGAAGCTAATGATAGGCTGACAAGCTTGAGCGATACCGACCATCACAAATAGAGCAAAGACCCCGATGTTGGCTGTTAAACCATAAGCGATAATATGGTTCTCACCAAACTGATCTAACAGTACATAGTTGAACAGCAAGATCGTCATCGCTGCTGTTACTTCAATGAAGAAAGTTGGAGTGCCAATCTTCAGGATGCTTGGCAGTTTATCAAATCCAATGCCTTTTAAACTCAGCGTTAAGGTGCCTTGTTTGCGTACAAAGTGGCTCAATAAAATACAAGCAATAACACCTTGGGCAATGGCTGTGCCGTAGGCGGCCCCTTTCATGCCCCAGCCCCATTTTAGGACGAAGAAGTAATCCAACACGAGGTTGACCACAGCACCAATCGACATTGCGTAAGTCGCCAGTTTTGGATTGGTATCGTTACGCACAAAGCACGACATAACCCAAGCTAACGAGTAGAGCACGAAGAACTGCAGCATTACAGATAGGTAGTCGTGAGTGAGCTCTGCCATGTATCCAGAAGCCCCCATCAGCGCAATAATCTCATCGAGCCAATACAAGGCAATGCTGACGGTCACTGTGCTAAACAGAGCGGTGATCAACATCGATTGATTAAACAGAGTTTGCCCAGAGGTTACGTTGCCTTTGCCCACTTCAATAGACATCAGAGCCGCACCACCAATACCAACCATCATGGCAATTGCAGTGAATATTGAGAAAGCAGGGATGGTGAGAGCGATAGCGCCCAAGCCATCAGGACCGACACCATGCCCAACGAACCAAGCGTCTCCCATTATGAAAAGGGACTTGATCACCATGCCGGTTAGCGCTGGCCAAAGGTATTGATAAAAGGACTTAGATATTGGATCGGTTTTTAGGTTGATGGCCATTCGAACAAGCTCCCAAAAAATTGGATTTAACCAAATTGGATAGATAAAGAGGGAGCATTATCGGAACTTAATTGAGGCTAAAAAAGGGATTATCTGCGTATTATATTGCACTATCTGCACATCGAGCTCGAAACTGTGCTGGTGACTCTTTCATCTGTCCGCGATAAAAACGGCTGAAATAGGCCGGGTCTTCGAAGCCGAGTTCAAAAGCGATGGTCTTGATGGTCTTGGCTGAGAAGATCAGTTCTCGATTCGCTTCTAAAATGATCCGATCGTGGATCAATTGAGTGACGGTTTTACCTTTTTCAGCTTTGACGATCTCGTTAATGCGTTTGTTGGTTATCGACAGAGCTTGCGCATAAAAATCACAATGTTTATGGGTGGCGTAGTGCTGCTCAATTAAATCAACCACCTTGTTCACTCGGCTATCGCGTACTTCACCTTTCAATGAGGATTGGCTAGCAAAGCGCAGGATGTAGCGCAAAAAGCTATTCATGAGTGATTCTACTAAGTCCCAGTCGCTTTCTTCTCGTGCACATTCTTCTTTCAGCATGTCGAAAATAGGCAACAGGTAGCGGTTGCCTTCTTCACTGCAATCCAAATAGGGAGGGCGGCTTTGGTGCATGGCAAAAACAGTATCGACCAGCTGAGTGTTGCGGTGATTGGTTTTAACAAAGCCAGGAGTAAATACCAGTAAACGAGCACTTTCTCCGACTAGCTCCGAGCGGTGTACTTGGCCCGGTGCAATGGTGAAAATACGGCCGATCTTATTGTCGTAGTCAACGAAATCAATGCTCTGACTGCCATGATTATCCACGCACCATACTAACTCCCAGTATTCATGTCTGTGCGGTTCTAAGAACGCATCGTCGTTATTCGTCAGTTCCTCAACCCTACAAGGTTGACCTTTGACAAGACGCATGTGTTTGATGGGATTACTCATGACATTCCTTTGTGGAGAGATAACTAAGGGTATCAACCAGAGCTGGCAATAATGGCTGAGTCTAATGTAGTTGATTGCGATGTTTAAGTCATTCGCTTGGTAAGCGGTTCAATATGAGAAGGGGTTGGCTGTAAAGGGGCAGTAAATTGTGAAGGCGTGTTGGGGCTAAACAAAACCCCAGGAGCATATGGTGAGCTTCTGGGGCAGTTTGAATGCGGTTTATCTTAGTATTTAGCTGCTTAGTTACTGCTTGCCGTTTTAAGCGTTGAACGTAGCTTGAAGATGCTCTTTGGTGCTTTAGTTAGCAAGATGCCACAAAGCAGAGGGATCATCATAAGCAGAGACTGTTCCGATAGCACTTCACCATTGATGTAGCAAGAGATCAGCAGCGCAACCACTGGGAAGATAAGGAAACAAATGGATGCTTGGAACGGTGTCGAAACCTGACCTAGTTTGAAGTAAGCCACAATACCGCCGACACTCGCTACAAAACCGAGGTACACGACCGCTGAGATAGAATCCCAAGTGAAAGATTCTACGTTCACGTTCTCACCTACTGCCGATACTGCAAACAAGAAAATCGCAGCAATGAAACTTGGTACAGCGTTGTAAGTCAGTACCTCGATGCCTTTACAGTGTTTTTGAACTAACACGTACATTACCGCGTGAATTGCAACCGCAAGACCCAGGCAAACCGTACCGATAAAGTAGTCATCACCGCCCATTTGCATTTCGTTTCCAAGAATTAAACATAGGCTCACAACCGCAGTCACTAGGCCGAATATTTGATGTTTTGCTAAGCGTAGACCAAGGAACAAACCCGACATCAGCATCACAGCAACTGGCATGTTGGCGAAGATGATCGAAGCCAAACCAGAAGAGATGTATTGCTCACCATAGATCATCAAAGTGAACGGAATAGCGAAATACATCAGTGCCACAATAAGCAGCCATTGACGCTTACCCTTAGGGAACAGTAAAGGTTGATTGAAGGCTTTTGCTAATACTGCAAGCAGAGGGGCTGCAAGTAAAAAGCGCAGTCCAGTAGCAAAAATTGGTGGGATAGAATGCAATGCCACTTCCATAGCGAACCAAGTGGTTCCCCAAATTAAGCAAACAGAGACAAAAAGCAAGATAGTTAGCGACTTCGAATTCATGGTGACTACTCATTAATAATTATTTTAAATCATAGGCTTGTAGCGCCTTAATGACGTGGCACAGTATAAGGAGGTCGTCGGAGAAAAAAATTGTCTTTTTGTCTCTAATTGGCATGATGTGTAGAAATTAAATCTCTAATATAACTATTGAAAAGTAAATATTTTTATCAATTGATAGTCATATAAAGACATTATTCTTTGTGAGGTTTAATTTAGGTTGAGAATTGAGCTATTTAGCGGCGCTTAATTGCTCTATTCCCTAACTCTCTTCTCGACAAAACCGTTACTAGCAGCAAAGTTATCGTATTAAGTGTTTAAAGTTTATTTGGTTCACGTTCATACTGAACAAAGACCGACATAGCATGGAAATGAGGTAGGGCATTTGAAAAACACAATCGACTTAAATCTGTATCGATTTTTGGACCTGCTTTATGAGCAACAATCTCAGGCGAAGGTATGCCATATTCTGGATATCAGCCGCGCCACGTTTAATCGTCATCTTTCAGATTGCCGAGACTTGTTTGCTAATGAGCTATTCATTGCAACCAAAGGTGTTTATACGCCGACTTTGTTCACTACGCAATTGATGCTAGTGGTAAAAGAACCGCTGGAAAAGCTAGAGCAAGCGCAGCAAATATCGCAGTCGTTTATAGGTAACGATTCGAACATCGAATATGTTTTTCACGCAGCCAACCCGCTGAGCACACTGTTTACGGTCCCTTTGTTGCAAGGGCTGACTAATGAGGAGTCAAAGCCCAAGATATCGATGATGGATTGGTCTTTAGATGGCGTTGAATTCCCTAAAGCAGGCACCTTAGCGATTGGTGTGTCGGGCTACCCAAATGAACTCAATGACCGCATTGTTGAGCGCAAAGTGGGCTCGTTGGAATTGTTTGTTTATGTGGCGGGTACTCACCCTTTAGCAAAAAACGAAGCCATTGACCTCAATCAACTAGAGAGCTTTGATACGGTGCGCGTTTCGATGGGGTCATTGGATGCTAACTCCTACTACGAACGCCTAAAAAAACGCACCGGCTTGGTATTGCAACAGAAACTGACTGTTGCATCGGTATCCTCCGCATTGGAATGTGTTCAAGTCAGCCAGTATGTCTACGTTGGCTTTGATATGGATTTGGCCTCTATTCCTAGCGGACTGATCAAACGACCTGTTTTATTCAACGGAGAAGCGGTGACTTTTGATGTGGGGATTCAGTACCACCGTGCTTGTTATCAGCACCCGATAGTCAAACGGATTGAGCAGATCTTAAGTGAGGCTTTAGAAAGCTGTTGATGAGCTGAAGGATGATACAAAGAATGATAGAAACAAAAAAACGCGCCGATGAAGGCGCGTTTTAGTTACTGTCTGCAGGTGTCTAATTGAACCTACTGAGTGTTACAGCTTAACTTCTTCAATGTCGCTTGGCTTCCATGTTTGGTCATACCAAGCTTCTTGAGGACCGTAGAGTCTTAGAATCGTAAACCAGCCTTTGCCCGGAACGGTTTCTATCCAGTTCGCTTCTTTGCCTTCTGGCGCTGTTGGACCAAAGAACAAATCAACCGAGCCATCTTCATTTTCAATAAAATCATCACGCTGGTTATTCTTGCTTGGCAGCGGCTGACTGGTTTGTAGCTCTGAACGCGTTTGTGTGTCGTAAGCCACAATCGACCAGAAGTTCTTAGCCGGAACATTCGCTGGGATATTCAACTTATAGTGCTTACCACCATCAAAATATTCACCGTCTTTCGCTTGATCAAGTAATGCGTATTTAGAGCCTTTTTCTATTAGCTTGAGCGACATTGCTGGGGTATTCACCGTTGCAACATAGAAGAAGTAAGAGCGAGCATCTAGGTTGCGTCCGCCTTCACCTTGGTCAACAAGCCATTGGTAATCGTCACCAATAAATGCAGTCTTCCATAAACGATCTTCATAAATGTAAGCCTTCTTGTCTCTTGGCTGGAAGTAAAGAGATCTTGCTGTTGCATTGCCAATCGCGACGCCATCTTTCATCAGCTTCTTCATGCGCTCATCGGGTGCAAAAGGTTTGTTCTTTTGGATACCAATGCTCGACATCAGCCCGCGCAGTTCAGGGTCGATGAATGACACCGGCTCTTTGTCCAACACGGTTTTAATTTCTGAGTAGAAGTGCTCGTCGTTCGCATGAATGGTATTAAACGATTTGCCACTACCCGAGATGAACTCCATTTTCGGTTGATCATCTTTCTTCGCTAATGGGTAGATTTTTAGTTTCTCTTTATATGCCTTCACTGCAGCATCGGTTTTACCATCTTTCAGAAATCCGCGAGCGATAAACCAGTTGGTATAGCTGGTGGATTGTGAAACAAAGTAACCTTCAGGCACTTCGCCTTCATAACCCGGAGGTAAAATCAGATATTTACCGCCTTTACCTTTATCTGGTCCTACGATGCCTAG
The DNA here is from genome assembly GCF_027587015.1 of Vibrio sp. Makdt. Classification (NCBI taxonomy): domain Bacteria; kingdom Pseudomonadati; phylum Pseudomonadota; class Gammaproteobacteria; order Vibrionales; family Vibrionaceae; genus Vibrio; species Vibrio sp. Makdt. The sequence goes on along the minus strand of NZ_JAPPTH010000001.1, from coordinate 119,732 downwards.
GTCAGTCACAAAGCGGAAGAACGCATCGTTCACCGTAGTTGGTCCCATACCTTCGGGCACTTCAATGACGGTTGGGCCATCTTTCTCCAAGTCTAGGAAAACAGAAGCGTAAACCGTGTCGGTGTTACCGGTTAGAAATAGCGGGTTCGAATCCATCAAGTTATCAAATACCACCACTTGGTTTGACGATGTTGAACCAATTTCGGCATGACCAACTCGCAATGCTTCTACCGAAGCCATTGGAATTGCATTGAGGAACACTTCTGTTGAGCGAAGTGTATCTAAGTTGTCATACAGTTTTTGTGCGGTTTCAGCCGTTGGCGCACCATCTTTAAAGTTCAGCTCACCGATGCTGGTTTGGACTGTATCTGCCGTCATAATGCTCGGTGGGATATCGGTATTGTAGTTTTCCGTCGCCAGTACTTGATGTGAGATAAAGAGACTGCTCGCCAACACAAGTGCTTTTAGCTTCGACTTAATCATGATGTCACCTTTCAGTTTCGTTTCGATGCACTTACTTTAAGTTAGTCGAAAAAACATATCTGATACGCGATAGGCTCAAAAATGAGTTTCAAAGTGAGGAGCAATCCGAAAGGGTTAGAAGAGGCTCTCAGATCGGTGTGGAAATGCTGTAATAATTAGTTCTATAGATAAAACAAAGCCCGCACTTGGCGGGCTTGTGAGTCGTAATCTAGATTTTTACTGAGTAACGGGTTTGACTGTCTTGGACTGTCGGATTGCAAGAATCAGTTGTGGTAGCAGTGACATGATGATCATGCCTGTCATGAGTGAGTATTGTACCGCAGTAAAGGATTCGCCCATTAACACCATACCTGTCACGATGCCCGCTACTGGGTTGGCGATACCACCAAAGGTAAAATCAACCACAGTCATACGCTGTAGTAGCCATACATACATACCGTAACCAAGCGCTGTGTTTAGCCCAATCACCCAAACCAAGCCCATTGCGTTGCGAGTATCGAAATGAGTCACAGCATTCACATAAGGCTGCGGGTCAATGAAGGCATGAACGCCGGACGCGACAGACAAGATTGCCCCGCCCAGAATCAGCTGCCATGTCAGTACCTTCCACCAGTGCATACGATTACCCAGTGATTTGGTAATGCTGCTGCCGATAACGATACACATGATCGCGGCAAACATGGCACCTAAACCGATAGGGTTCAATGCGATTTGGCTTGGGTTGAATAGAATCCATGCCAAGGTGACCAGTCCGATACCTGACAAAGCTTGAATCAAATGTGGGCGCTGCTTTTTCACTACCCAATGGAAGATCATTGCGAACACAGGCACAGAGATCATACCCACGCCCGAAATCGCTGAAGGCAGCGTCAGTGCCATCACGAAGATCAAACCAAAGAAGGTCGCGATGTTGATCAGGCCTAGAGTGAAAATGATTTGCCACTCGCCTTTTTTCGGCAGTGTTGGTTTTACCGCTAGCAATAACAAACCAGCAGGTAATGCACGCAAAGCACCTAGTAATAGTGGTGGCCACTCCTGTAGCGTAAATTGCGTCACTGCATAAGTTGTTCCCCAGAAGAATGCGGGAATCATTGCTAATAATATGTTCATCTAAAATATCTTTACGTTAAGATAACTATTGTGTGAACTGTATACTGAGAACTAGTGGTTGTAAAGTATCTTTATGTTAAACTAGTTTAAAGTAATCAGACTAATAACGGAGCTAGATTGCAAATGGATGCTATCGACCGCGTTGTAGAGCAATGGGCAAAGGAAAAGCCCGAATTAGAAACTGAGCCTATGGCAATGATGGGCCGGATTATGCGTATTGCCAAGTATATGGAGACGCAAGTTGCCGACCTTCATAAAAAATACGACATGAAATTAGGCGAGTTTGATGTATTGGCGACCTTGCGACGCTCTGGCAAGCCATACCGACTAACGCCCTCTGAGCTAATTGGATCAATGATGCTGACATCAGGTGCGATGACTAATCGTCTTGATAAACTGGAAGCTAAAGGGTTAATCAGCCGCGAGCACAGTAAAGAAGACCGACGAAGCGTCAGCGTGAAATTGACCAAAGATGGTTTAGTGCTGATTGATGAGATGATGACTGAGCATGTCGAAATGCAGAAAAAGCTGGTTAAGTCTTTATCGGCTAGCCAGAAGAAAAACACTAACCAACTTTTAAAAACTTGGTTGAGTGCTTACGAGTAGGTTCGCTTATCTCTTTTTAGATTCATTAAAAAACCGAAGCATAAGGCTTCGGTTTTCTTTTTTAAGTTATCTCTATTGCTGAATTAAGCTTGCAGCATCTCGTCGCTAAACAGCTCTGCGCAGCCAATTCCGTTGATGGCGCAGCTTTCATCGATGTCTGATATGTCACCGCTGACGCCAATGGCACCGAGTACCGTTTTATCTTTGTCTCGAATCAGTAAGCCCCCTGGTACTGGTACCATGTTTCCGTGTGCGAGTACGTTCACGGCGGAGATAAATGCTGGCCTGTTGTCAGCATCTTGGGCGAGTTTTCTTGAGGAACACCCTAGTGCGAGTGCGCCCCAAGCTTTAGCGATGGCGATATCAGGTCGCATCATGCTGGAGCCATCTTGACGTTGCAGAGAAATCAGTTTGCCACCGCTGTCTAACACAGCAACAGTGAGTGGCTCGGTATGAATCTTTTTGCCTGCTTTAAAGGTGCCATCTATGATGGTTAACGCTTGTTGTAGAGTCAAACTTCCCATGTTATCTCCTAATTTTCAGGGGCTTGGCTATTTCAAACAGACCCTAATCAGTGCTAAGGGTCTGTTTGAATCGCCGCAAGACGCCTAGCTGGATTCTTGCAAAAGCCCATAGCTGGGTAAAGTTAGGAAGGCAGCGAACTCTTCGGCTGTAGAAAGTTGATAGAAAAGATCGGCTGTCTCTTCAAATCGACCTGCTGCGTAGCGCGAGTCACCGACTTCGTGTTTTATTGTGTCTAACTCTTGGTAAAGCCAAGAGTGGAACAGTTGTTTGGTAAAGGTTTGGCCGTCATCGAGTGTTACCCCGTGGTGGATCCATTGCCAGATATTGGCTCTTGAGATCTCAGCGGTGGCGGCATCTTCCATTAGTCCGTAAATAGGTACACAGCCGTAGCCTTGGATCCAAGCCTCGATGTAATACAACGCAATACGGATATTCTTGCGTACGCCGGCCTCGTCGCGGCTGCCTTCACATGGTTTAAGTAAGGTGTCGGCATTGATGGTGTGTTCAGGGCTTTGGAAATCCATCTGATTCACTTTGCCATCAAGGTGCTTGTCGAAGATCGACATCGCTAAATCAACTAAGGCTGGGTGCGCGACCCATGTGCCATCGTGGCCGTTTTGCGATTCTCTTTGTTTGTCTTCAATAACCTTAGCGGTAACACGCCCCATCTCTTGCGGATCTTTTGCTGGAATGAAGGCTGACATGCCCCCCATCGCCAATGCTCCACGAGCGTGACAAGTACGAACCAACAGCTGGCTGTAAGCGTTAAGGAACTCTTGATCCATGCCGATCCCGTGACGGTCTGGCAAGATACGATCTTTATGATTTTTCAGTGTTTTGATGTAGCTAAAGATGTAATCCCAACGGCCGCAGTTCATCGCAACGATGTGATCGCGCATGGCGTACAAGATCTCTTCCATTTGGAAAACGGCCGGCAGCGTTTCAATCAATACGGTCGCACGGATGGTGCCTTTTGCTACGTTGAAGTAATTCTCGGTGAAACTGAAAATGTCGTCCCACCATTGTGCTTCTTCCATGCTCTCAAGCTTTGGAATGTAGTAGTAAACACCCAAGCCTTGCTGCGCACGTGATTGATAGTTGTGGAAAAAGTACAACGCAAAGTCCATCAGACAACCCGCGATAGGTTGATTGTTGAATTGAATCGATTGTTCAGGGAGATGGATTCCACGAGGGCGAGCGATTAACAACGCAGGGTCGCTGTTTAACTGGTAGTTCTTTTGTTTCTTCTCATCGAAATAGCTGATGGTGCCTAAATTGGCATCTCTTAAGTTAATTTGTCCTTCGACCATGTTGGCCCAAGTTGGGGAAGACGCATCCTCAAAACAGCACATGAAGACTTTCGCACCTGAGTTTAATGCGTTGATCACCATCTTTCTCTCGATAGGGCCTGTGATCTCTACGCGACGATCTAGTAGTTCTGGTGGCGGTGTTGCGACTTTCCACTCTTTATTCTGACGAATAGAGATAGTGTCTTTTCTAAAATTAGGTAGCTCACCATCATCATATTGCGCTTGTTTTATGTCGCGATCATTTAGCAGGGCATGACGGCGATCTCCAAACTTGTTAACGATAGCTTCTAAGAACTTCAATGCATCTTTAGACAAGATCTCTTTGTACTCGGGGTTGTCCATATTCCCAAGTACCTGCATACACAGTGTTTCTTCTCTTTCTTTCACGTCATTCATCATTGTTTGTCTCCTTTACACAATACGATGTCATTTTGTATACAAAATTTTATTTTTAACGGTATTTATATTGTAGAAATTGTAAACAAGCAAATGGTATTTAACATTTATTTATCATTTGATCTTTTTGGAATTTATTTTTACGTAAAGATATTTTATGTAAAGCAATGAATTGTAAGGTTTTCAGGCTTGTTTGCTGTTCAATAGGATAGGTTGATGTAACAAAATTGTTTCAAATTGGGTTTGATAAATGCTGAGGATGATTCATAGTACACAAAAGTTAATTTAATTGTATACAATCTGAACTGGAGGTTCGAATGGCAATTATGAAAGCGATTGAAGCAGCGGTTGAAGTGCTTAAACGTGAAGGAGTAGACATCGCATTTGGTGTGCCCGGCGCAGCAATAAACCCAATGTACGCAGCAATGAAAAAACTCGGAGGGATCGATCACGTCTTAGCTCGACATGTAGAGGGTGCCTCACACATGGCTGAAGGCTACACACGTACGAATCAAGATAATATTGGTGTGTGTATTGGTACTTCAGGTCCAGCAGGGACGGATATGATCACAGGTCTTTATTCGGCATCGGCTGACTCTATCCCTATCCTATGTATTACTGGTCAGGCTCCACGTGCTCGCCTTCATAAAGAAGACTTTCAAGCGGTCGACATCGAATCCATTGCCAAGCCTGTTACTAAGTGGGCAACCACGGTATTGGAGCCAGCTCAAGTGCCACGCGCTTTTCAAAAGGCCTTTCATTTGATGCGTTCAGGACGTCCTGGCCCTGTACTGATTGACCTACCTCTAGATGTACAGTTAGCCGAAATTGAGTTCGATATTGATACCTACGAGCCGCTTGAACCATACAAACCAAAAGCGACTCGCGAACAGGTTGAGAAAGCACTCACCATGATGGCACAAGCTGAAAAACCTCTGATTGTCTCAGGTGGTGGTGTTATCAACGCAGGCGCATCTGAGCTGCTGCAGCAATTTGCTGAGATCACAGGTGTACCAGTAATTCCAACCTTGATGGGGTGGGGTTCTATCCCAGATGACCACGAGTTAATGGCGGGTATGGTGGGTCTACAAACCTCTCACCGTTACGGTAATGAAACCATGCTGAACTCTGATTTTGTATTTGGTGTGGGTAACCGTTGGGCAAACCGTCACACCGGCTCTGTCGATGTTTACACGGAAGGTCGTAAGTTTGTTCATGTCGATATTGAACCTACCCAAATTGGTCGCGTGTTCTGCCCTGATTTAGGCATTGTTTCAGACGCAAAGTCGGCACTTGAGCTCATGGTTGAAGTCGCTAAAGAGTGGCGCGATGCAGGTAAATTACCAAACCGAAGTGGCTGGGTTGGCGAGTGTCAGGAGCGCAAGTCGACCATGCTACGTAAAACCAATTTCGATGAAGCACCGATGAAACCGATGCGCGTTTATGAAGAGATGAACAAAGCCTTTGGTCGTGATACTTGCTACGTCAGCACCATTGGTTTGTCTCAAATTGCTGCGGCGCAGTTCCTTCATGTGTATAAGCCTCGACATTGGATCAACTGTGGTCAGGCTGGCCCGCTTGGTTGGACAACACCTGCTGCACTGGGCGTTCGAGCTGCGGATCCGGACCGCGATATCGTCGCTATCTCTGGTGACTACGACTTCCAATTCATGATTGAAGAACTGGCAGTAGGTGCTCAATTCAACCTGCCATATATCCATGTGCTGGTGAACAACTCCTATCTAGGCTTGATTCGCCAAGCGCAGCGTCAGTTTGATATCGATTACTGTGTGCAACTGGCATTTGATAACCAGAATGCGCCAGAGCTTGAGGGCTACGGTGTTGACCATGTTGCTGTTGTTGAAGGACTTGGTTGTAAGGCGATTCGAGTTCGTGAACCAGACCAAATTGCAGCTGCGTTTGAGCAAGCTAAAGAGCTAATGAACAAGCACAAAGTGCCTGTGGTTGTTGAGCTGATTTTGGAGCGCGTGACCAATATCTCTATGGGCGTAGAGATCAACGCCATCAACGAATTTGAACCGCTTGCAGAAAGCAGCAGCGATGCACCAACCGCGCTAGCGTACAAGTAATCACGAAGTAATGTGTATCCGTAGAGCGAGATTGAGCTCTACGGAAAGCCTCCAATAGAGCGAGGCTTCACCAAACCACATTAGCTTCATCAAACAAAGAGTAAGGACAGAATCATGGCAAAATTTGCAGCAAACTTGTCAATGTTATTCACGGAAGTTGATTTTATGGACCGTTTTGAAGCCGCCGCAGAGGCAGGTTTTCAAGGCGTCGAATACCTTTTCCCATATGCCTTTGATGCGGATGAGATTAAACAAAAGCTTGATGCTAATAATCTAGAGCAAGTGCTATTTAACTTGCCAGCTGGTGATTGGGATGCAGGCGATCGTGGTATTGCGGTTGACCCAGCACGCGTTGAAGAGTTTCAAGCTGGCGTGCCTAAAGCGATAGCTTATGCCAAGAAACTGGGCTGTAAACAGGTGAACTGTTTGGCGGGCATTGTCCCACAGGGAGTGACTGCGCAAGATGCTCAGGCGACCTTTGTGATTAACCTTCACTACGCCGCAAATGCTCTGGCTGCCGAAGGCATTAGCCTAGTGATTGAAGCGATTAACACGCGCGATATTCCGGGCTTTTTCCTGAACACCACAGAGCAAGCTAAAGCCATCATTAAAGAGGTGGCGAGCGATAATCTTTCTATCCAATACGATATCTATCACATGCAGATTATGGAAGGCGATCTTACGCCGACCATGCAGCAGAATATTGGTCAAATCGCTCACGTGCAGCTGGCTGATAACCCTGGTCGACACGAGCCTGGTACCGGAGAAATCAATTACCCATTCGTACTTAACTACCTTGATGAGCTTGGCTATCAAGGCTGGGTTGGCTGCGAATACAAACCGAAAACGACAACGACCGAAGGCCTTGGTTGGCTGAACCAGTACCGTTAATTGCGCCTGGTAACCCTCAAACGTTAAGGAGAACAACATGTCTAAAATTGCATTTATCGGAACTGGCATCATGGGTAAACCTATGGCGAGTAACCTTCAAAAAGCGGGTCACGACTTGATTCTGTCGGATCATTTCAACGCTGCTCCTGCCGAGTTGGTTGCAGCAGGCGCAACGGTTTGTCATTCCCCAGCCGAAGCCGCGGAACAGGCAGATGTCATTATTCTTATGGTGCCGAACACCCCTCAAGTAGAAGAGGTGCTGTTTGGTGATAACGGTGTCGAGCAAGGTCTTACTGCTGGTGGTGCGACGGGCAAGTTAGTCATCGATATGAGTTCTATCTCACCTATCGCGACGAAAGCCATTGCAGCGCGTATCAACGAAGGTGGTGCGTCATACCTAGATGCCCCGGTTTCTGGTGGTGAAGTGGGCGCGATCAATGCTGCACTGACCATTATGGTGGGTGGTGAGCAAGACGCTTTTGATAAAGCTCGACCTCTATTTGAAGTGATGGGCAAAAACATCACGCTGGTGGGGGATAACGGTGCAGGGCAAACTTGTAAGGTTGCCAACCAGATCATCGTTGCATTGAACATTGAAGCGGTCTCTGAAGCGCTAGTGTTTGCATCAAAAGCCGGCGCTGACCCAGCACGAGTTCGTCAGGCGCTACTGGGCGGCTTTGCTAATTCTAAGATCCTTGAGGTACATGGTGAACGAATGGTGGAAGGCACATTTGACCCTGGCTTTAGAATCTCGCTTCACCAGAAAGATCTAAACCTTGCGCTAACAGGGGCACAAGAGCTAGGCGTTGCGCTGCCAAACACAGCTATCGCGCAAGAGCTATTTGGCGAATGTGCTGAAATGGGCGGTGAAGGTTGGGACCACTCTGCGCTGATTCAAGCGATAGAGAAGCGTTCTGATCACTCAATTCGCTAATCCTTAACGAGTAATTCGTCTAAATAATTGGTTTTGTCGTTTCTGCTGAAACCAAAACCAATGAACCAGAGCTAGCTTCGAGAAGTTAGCTCCCAGTTTCAAACAGTTTGTTTATAAATCGCGTAGTTTCGTCTCCTTTTATACGCGTTCCCGATACGAGGCAAAGGTTGAAGTTGTTCCTTTCCAACTTAATCTTAGCAGGCACCCTTTGGCCTTGTATTGGGGTTCTTTTTTCCTCCGTCAACTAAGGAGTGGCTGATGGACATTGATGCTAAGCAGTTTCTGCAAACCCTTTTCTCAAGTGCTGTAAATCAGGCACTACCCAAAAATCACATCGACCCTTTTCTTCCTCAAGACATATTTTATCGCTCGGCAAATCAAGCTGGGCGAACTGTCGTTATCGGGGCAGGGAAAGCGGCAGCATCGATGGCCGCTGAATTAGAAGCCGTATGGCAAGCCAAGAAACAGCAAGACCTTGCGCTACGTGATTTAGAAGGCTTGGTTGTGACTCGTTATGAACACCTCGCGCCATGTGAGTACATCGAGGTGATCGAAGCGGCGCACCCCGTTCCGGATGCGATCGGGCTTGAAGTCAGTCACCGGATGTTGGAGTTGGTGAGCAACCTCAGTGAAGACGATACAGTGATATGTCTCTTGTCGGGAGGTGGCTCCGCATTACTGAGTCTGCCTGGTGGCGATATTAGCTTGGCAGAGAAGCAACAAATCAACAAAGCACTGCTTAAATCTGGTGCAGCCATTGATGAGATGAACTGTGTTCGTAAGCATCTATCTTCGATAAAGGGCGGGCGACTAGCCAAAGCAGCGTATCCAGCAAGAGTAGTGTCATTGGCGATTTCAGATGTGCCGGGTGATGACATCAGTGTGATTGCGTCTGGACCAACCGTACCGGACACCACCACGCGTTTCGATGCGCTCGCCATATTGGAACGCTACCAAATAGAAATACCAGGCTCGGCATTTGAGTGGCTGAATAACCCACAATCTGAAACCGTCAAGCCAGATGACATTTGTTGGAAGAACGCCGAGCACCATATTATCGCGACTCCAATGTCTGCACTTGAGTCTGCGGCGGCAGAGGCTGAAGGTTTGGGTATTCCTGCGTATGTGTTGAGTGATTGTATCGAGGGAGAGGCGAGAGAAGTAGCGAAGGTGCACGCAGCATTAGCTAAACAAGTCGCTAATAATAAGCACCCATTCGAGACTCCTTGTGTATTGCTTTCAGGTGGTGAAACAACAGTAACGGTTAAAGGAAACGGTCGTGGTGGGCGCAATTGTGAGTTCCTTTTAAGTTTGTACAACGAACTGAAAGGGCAGGACAACATATTCGCGCTGGCCGCTGATACGGATGGTATTGACGGTGTGGAAGACAATGCTGGGGCATGGATAACACCAGAAACTTGGCAAGAAGGTACTCGCTTAACACTCAAAGCCGATGATTATCTAGAGGCGAATAATAGTTATGACTTTTTCAAGCAAACGGGCGTTCTGCTGACGACAGGGCCTACGCTGACTAACGTCAATGACTTCCGTGCAATATTGATTCTTTAGCAGCCGGATAAAAGGGTCGCTCCTCAGTGCATTGGGGCGACCCTTTTTTGTTATCAATGCGGTGACCTTGAGTTCTTGAATTATCTTCTGGACTAATGAAGCACGTTGATTACTATGGTTTAAGTAATGAGCTGTAAAGGAAGTCATATGTCTAGGATCAGACAAAAGAATCAAGATTTAATCATCGAAGTGGCGTGTGAACAATTCGCTACTCATGGTTATGCCGCAACCAAAATGGCGGATATCGCGAAGGCGGCCGACATTCCCAAACCCAACGTATTTTATTACTTCAGCTCGAAAGACAAGCTCTACAATGCCGTTCTAGAAACCGTCACGCAACCGTTACTTGAAGCCTCTCGTCCTATTGAAGAGCTGAGCGATCCCGTAGAAGCTTTATCTCAATATATTCAAACTAAGTTAATCATCTCGCGCGACCACCCACACGCATCCAAAGTGTTTGCTAATGAAGTGATGTCAAGCGCTAAAGTGCTTCCGAAAGAGATCGGCGATGAGCTGTATAACCAATCGCAGATGATCCTCGATAAGTTCTCGACGTGGTCGGCAAAAGGGCTGATGGACGACGTACCTGCGCACCACCTCATGTTTACCATTTGGGCGGCGACTCAAACCTATGCTGATTTTGGCTGGCAGATTTGCAGTGTAATGCAGAAAGATAAGCTAGATGATAAAGACTACGAAGAAGCCGCTGAGTTTATCACCCAGTTAGTGATTAAAGGTTGCGGTGTGAAAAGCTAACGGTATTTGAAGGTTTATTTAGGTCTGCGATTGCGGGCCTTTTTTGTTTTTGTACAGGAGTGACGACTAGTGTAAAGCCACTTTTTGTGACCTGTTGTGCAATTACTTATTTCTCTTGAGTTTGGCTCGATTTGGTATGCCATTTTATTTAAAGATAAGGGTATAGTGTCGCGAAAATTTGCGGCATTGTTGTTCTCAAGCACGAATAGCTAAGAACAACAAAGTGAAGCTTCTAACAATATTACACGCACAACATATAGGTTTAGCAATGACGCTTAAAAGCTTGGCATGTACCATCAGCGCCGTTTTACTGGCTGGCTGTGGTTCGACAGTGGCAACTCAAACATACAACGCCGATCTGATTATCACTAATGGACAAGTTCTGACGATCAACTCTGAAATGGATGTGATTGAAGATGGCGTTGTTGTTGTAAAAAACGACCAGATCATCGCGGTGGGTAATGAGGACTTGATTACTCAATACCGAGCTGAAAAGGTGATTGATGCTCAAGATGGCATTGTTATGCCTGGCATGGTCAATGCTCATAACCACCTTCCTATGATTGCATTTCGCGGTCTAGGCGAAGAGGGGATTTCCAACCGATTATTCGCTTACTTCTTTCCGCTTGAAGCCGAAAAGCTAAGCCGTGAACTGATTTATAACGCGACCAAGCTGGGCAGTATCGAGCTGGCACAGAGTGGTGTCACGACTTACGCCGATATGTATTACCACATGGATGAAATGGCAAAAGCGACCAAAGAAGTTGGCCTGCGTGCGGTACTCGGCGAAACCGTGATTAAGTTCCCTGTGGTAGACGCTAAAGAACCTTATGGCGGTATTGATTATGCCAAAGGCTTTATTGAGCAGTACCAAAACGACGAGCTGATTACACCTGCTTATGCACCACACGCGGTCTACACAGTGAGCAAAGACAAGCTTCAAGAAATCAACAAACTGTCTGCTCAATACGATGTGCCGGTATTAATTCACGTTGCTGAATTCCCAAATGAAGAGAAGCGTATCAAAGATGAAACTAAGGCTACGTCGCCAGTCGAATACATGGATGAAATTGGTGTGCTGGATGAGCGTGTAGTCATTGCTCACGGTATCCACCTTTCAGAGAACGATCAAAAGCTTCTAAAGCAAGCTGATGCAGGGATCTCATACAACCCAATGGCGAACGCTAAAGGTGCAACCGGCATCGCACCTGCATGGGATATGTACCGTGCTGATATGCGAATCGGTTTGGGAACAGACGGCCCAATGAGCTCAAACCAAGTCGATATTATGCGTACCCTAAGCTACGCAGCGAACATGCAACGTTTGAAGCACTCAGATCGCACCATCATGATTCCTGAGCAAGTGATCGAGATGGCGACTTTAGGTGGCGCTAAAGCCTTACACATGGAAGACCAAATTGGTTCTCTGGAAGTCGGTAAGAAAGCGGACATCGTGATTGTCGAAACACAGTCAGCGAACATGATGCCAAGCTACGACCCATACGCAACCTTGGTTTATCAAGCGAACCCGAGCAACATCGATACGACGATTGTGAACGGCCAAATCGTGATGGAAAACCGCGTGATGCAAACTGTTCAACTGGATGAGATTCGTCAAAGCGTCGATGAGTTTGAAGCCGACATTACCGAGTTTGCCAAAGAACTGTCTAAGAAGGCGATTAAGTCTAAGAGTTTGATGGATTAGACTCCAAACGCTAAGTAGTTAATCGAATAAAACCAAAAAGGCCGACAAGATGTCGGCCTTTTTATGGCTATTAGATAGCTTGGTTATTTCTCACTTCAGTTAGAACAACTGTTGCCATTCGGGATACCACTGCCTAAGAACTCAACCCTAATTTGTTCGACATCTTTTAGGTATTGGTTGTTGGCTTGGTCTGCCTCATCGAAGTTGTTGAGGGTGACATTCCACGACGAGAATGGAGTTGGTTGGAAGTACGCATACTCGAACTTATTCGCCACTGCACCATCGGTGATGATGCTAACGTCATTGGTGGTTGGATCATCCAAGCGGTAGTAAAACGCACGTGAGACTGGGTTAGAACTGAATTGGTAATCTTGATTCTGGTATCGGTCAGCATAGTTACCTGAGCTAGATACTCTTAGGTTGAGCTGCTTGCCATAAGGTAATTTTTCCCCCTCTAAGAACACGCGTACTGTAGAGAGTCTGACTCGGTCGAATGAACATAGTTGTGCCTGTTCCAATGGAATGGTGAAGTTCAACTCACCAGTGGTTGCGAAGCTATCGAGTTGCTCTGGGCTAGAGATGGTGTAGTTGTCGATAGTGAAATCTTGTGGTGCTGGTTGGAATGAAGAGAGCGCATTCACATACTCACTTTCGATGGACGCGAGGTCAAACTGGTAGTCCAAGTAACTTTTATTCAGTGAAGGCGTGATCTCACTTGGTTTTAACGCCCAGTATTCGTATGCCTGAACATAGTTAGACAAAGCCACATACATTGGACGTTTGAAGTGCATTAGCACTCGCGAAAGCTCACGCTCGATGGAGTCGAAACTTCCACTGTCTACCTGATAACCCTCAATAGCATCACTCAATCTTTGCTGTTGATTAGCGGTGACGTTTTTGGTCAATAATAGGTCGACGAGTTTAGCTTGCTCTTGCGCAAAGTTAAGTTGAGTGGTGTTAATGGCTTTGCCTAACAGCACCTGTTTTTCGAGTTCGACTAGATATTGTCTTGCGCCTTTAATTCCCAAGCTATCAGCAAGCCTTAAATTACTGCGGATCTCGGTGATCATCAGATCCCAAGCTAGATTGCTCTCATTCAAAGTCGGAATATTAAAGTCAAAGCCATCCATCGCTTCGGAGATTTTATGAAGTTTGATGGTCGATTTCACATCGGCGGTGAGCTGTGCGATGCCCGAAATGGTCTTGGTAACGCTATCAATGATCCCCGTGACTGATTTGATATTGGTGACTAAGTTTTTCGCTTTATCCAGTGCTTCTGGCGTTTTAGCCAACTGCTCGGTGAGGTCGTTCACACCAGATAGATTCCCTGTGAACACACCACTGACGGCACTGCCAATCTCTGCGATGGCTTTGAAGATAGCCAAGGCGGCATTGAGCTCTTGCTGAGTTTTCCAGTTTTCCACGCCGACCAAGTAAGTGGTTCTTGCACTCAGTGTCACAAGCTCCTGAGCTTTGTATTGGCTGTCGATTTCGGTCAGGCTGTCGCCTATTTTGTCTATATTGGATTGAGTTTGAGTGATGATCGAGTTTTTCGCTCTAAGAACGTCTTCAACGTTAGCGAGTGCTAACTTCGCAGCTTCAATCTTGTCTTCGATCACCGTACTTCTGTCTTGAATGACATCCCACTGCGCTTGATACGCGATCATTGCATTCAGGTACGCTTCGTATTTGCCTTGGTAGAGCACCTTGTCGAGATAAGGCACATAGTTGCTCTCTTTAGTGCTGAAACTAATGAATTGTTTAAAAGCAACGGTTTGGAGGTATAGGTCTGAAAGGATAGGGTCATCTTCCACCACTGAGCCTGCGTGACGCAAACTCTGCTCGATCCAGTTAATCAGTTCGAGACCAAGCTCTGGGTTGGTGTCGAATAAGCTGGCAGCCATATCAAAAGAGCGGTTAACAATGTCGGTAAAAGGTGTGGTCGCCAGTTTCATTTGCCCAGTAATGTTCGAGTCGATGGTGGTTCTGCGGTAGTGTTCTCCTGCTAATACCACAGAGGTTCCATCGCCATCTTCTGCTGAAAGGGCATCTCGTGTAATGCTGCCATCGTTTTGGAAAGCGAGGACATTAATTGGAGTTTCGATCTCTCCTGCAATCACAGTCACTGATGCCGCAGCGCCTTGTTGCCCGAGAACGAAAGTCGGGGCGCCTTGTCCGACAATTTTACGGGCAAAAATGAGAATGTTTTGGTTATTCACCACCAAGTTGAAGTTTTCTGGAACCTCAATGGTATCGGCAAAAACGACGATCTTGGAGGGCTTAGTCACGTAAAGGTTCTGCTCTGCAATCCAGTCACTGAGGTTGATGTGGAGGTCCGACGTAGAGCGAGAGAGAACATCGACATCTGAATAGGCAGACTGAACCCAAGTTGGGTACTCGATGGAATTAGGCAAGTTATTAAGCTCTAGCCAGTCACTAGAAAAAGCTTGTGGAGATAATGAAAGAGAAATAATAATCGGTAGAATTCTCATATTAATGTCCTGTCGAAATGAGTATTAGCCAAATTTTGGGTAGCAGAAACCAACACCTTATTTTTCATAAGGCGTGGGGTTCTGTTGTTAGTTTGTTTTTATTGGTCTTACTGGTTTAACTTATAGCGAGGCTTCGCTTTGCCGAGCTATTTGTCGATGGGTATGGACTACTCCATTTCTTGAATATAAGCATTATTTGCAAATGCCTTAGCTTTCTCGCTGATGTTATTCCAGTTCATTTCTGCAACCGATGTGTTGGCTAATGCACCAATAGCACCAAGCATTGCGTCGTCTTTCATGATGTCGGCATTGTTTTGAGCTTCATCCAATGCAGCAAGCAGTGATGTGAAGTCGGTGTTCATTTGCTGCCAATTTAACTTCAGCTTATTAATATGTGGGATAGCGTCTTCAATTTGCTGAGATATAAGATCAATGCTTTCTGAAGAGCGATGGTAAGAGTTATATACCTTTTGTGTGTAAGACAATTGTTCTTCTAAATCTTTAACTTCATTTTGCAGTTCGTTGCGAAGCTTACGCGCTTTCTCTGCTTTATCTCCGTAGACACCCATAATTGGTACGGCTACTAAAGGGAACCACGCGTAGGTGACGGCAGTAGAGGCAACCGTGACATAGTGCGTGTAGTCTTTGTTGAGTTGTGCGATTCGGGCATTGATATCGTTCACTTGCTGTTGAAGTACACTGCCATCATCCGTTAGATACCCGTTATGGGTCCCTTCCAACACTTCAAGTTGTAGCTTTTGCGTGTCTAGTTGTGCAGAAAAGTCCAACAAGTTGTCACCAACATCGGACACCTCTTGCTGGTATCTCAATGAAAAGTTTTGCAGGCTTTTCAGATAAGCAATCGCCATTTTTCGATTGCGTTCAACAGCCTCGATATCTTCCGGTAACGGTGAAAATGCTTTTGCCAACATCTCATTAAGGGCGTCGCTCAAAGGGTTGAGCATGTAGTCTTTGATTTGTACGTAGTTCGCTAGGCTCAATGAGAGGTTCACGATGCTTGGATACAGGTCCTTTTTCCAGTAGAAAGCAGTGTCATGGATATTGGAATATTGCTGAACTAAGGCTTGGAAGTTAGAAAAAGGGATGTCGTTAGGAATACTAAAAGCCGATTTCATGCTGGTTTCTGTTACGGGCAGTGCCAGTGCTCCCTCGACATACGCTTGAATCTGATACCACTCTTGCTGTTTGAGGATGAAATTGTCGGTTTCTAGATCGATAAAAACGCCATTTTCACCGGTGATCGTATCGTAGGTGATTTGAGGTATGTTCTGTTCGGCTGACGCTTGATTGACTTGAATTGGCGCTGCTTGAGAAGTGAAAGCAAAAGAGGAAAGCAGTCCAATCGAGATCGAAGATAATACCAGCGTTCGTGTGATTTTTTTCATGTTTTATCCCTGTTAGATTTGTTATTAGCTTTTCTAGAGACAATAAAATCCCCTACCATGAAATGGTATTCCTATATATTTATGCGGGTTTATTGAATTGTTTATATTGCTATTCTTGTAATTATTTTGTGGGTTTTAAATATACTCCCCATTAATATGTTTTTTGTTTTTATAAGATTTGGTCAATCTATAGCAAATTTATAATGAAAAGTTCTATTTAGATCACATATTTGAATCCGTATTGCTTGATTGTTGATCTATTGAATTTAGTGATATTTAAATCATTAGTTTCTATTCTTTCTTCAGGCTATATCTAGAAAGGCATCGGAGATTTTTATTCTATTCACCAATGAGTTAAGTGATAGAAATGTAATTATCATAATTGTTGTGATTATTACTAAATCTGTTGATTGAATTGATGTTTATATAATTAGAACGAGCGTTTTAAATTTGACCTGTGCCAAATAAATAATAGGTTTAATATTTAGCTTTAATTAAATTAGTCATATTTAAATTAGTAATTATTAAATTAGTGATATTAATTATAGAGTGGATTTTGGTTGAATATTTAGGGGAAGAACAACCAATAGGACGGCGTATTTAACAGTCAGAATTGAATTTTTATTAGTAGTAAGGAAGCTTGCCCATCATAGTGAGGTACACACTGTTTGATGGACAAGCATTGGCGTTAGTTATTATTCATTGCCAGTTTCCCGAGTTTCATCGCAGCGGCGTGGTGACGGTGTATTAACTGCTCCATGTCTACGCCAATCACTGCCCCATCGTTAACTCGCCACTTACCTGCAACCATCACCTTATCTGCTTGTTGAGCACCGCAGAGCAGTAGTGCTGCCAGTGGATCGTGGCTGCCAGAGAAGCGAATGTCATTAAGCTTGAACATCGCGATGTCGGCTTGTTTGCCGACCTCTAGCGTACCAATGTCGGTTCTGCCCATTGCCGCAGCAGAGCCTGATGTTGCCCAGCGCAATGCATCAAAGTGTGAAACATTCGCAGAGCCATATTGCAGGCGTTGTAGATACATCGCCATGCGAACTTCGGCAATCATATTGGAGCCGTCGTTTGAAGCAGAACCGTCCACACCCAGCCCGACCTTTACACCCGCGGCCTCGAGGTCATTATTCTTACAAATACCGGAAGCCAACATCATGTTGGAAGTTGGGCAGTGGCTGATACCTATTCCTGCTTTACCCAAACGCTTAATCTCTTCTGGGTTGAAGTGAATACCATGAGCAAGCCAAGTGCGTTCATTGAGCCAGCCGACATCTTCTAGGTAATCGACAGGGCGCAGGCCAAACTTCTCAATACAGAAGTCTTCTTCGTCTAAGGTTTCGCACAGGTGGGTGTGCATCATTACGTTCTCACGCTCACTGATCTTGGCGGTCTCTTTCATCAGATCTGTTGTGACCGAGAAGGGCGAACAAGGCGCGAGTGCGATTTGAATCATCGCCCCTTCATCACGCTGGTGGTAATCACGAATCAAGCGTTGGCTGTCATCAATGATGGTTTGTTCGGTTTGAATGGTGTGTCGTGGAGGTAGTCCACCTTCATCCTCCCCAAGGCTCATGGAACCGCGAGTGAATATCGCCCTTACGCCCAATTTCTCTGCCGCCTCGACTTGTAAATCAATGGCGTGTTCAAGCCCGTTTGGCAGCAAGTAATGATGGTCCGACGCTGTAGTACAGCCCGACATCATCAGCTCAACCAAAGCGAGCTCGGTTGCGAGACTCATCATCTCAGAATCGAGGTTGGCCCAAACCGGGTAGAGGCTTTGTAGCCAATGGAAGAGTTCTTTATTGAGTGCGCCGGGGTAGGCACGCGTTAGGGTTTGATAGAAGTGGTGGTGCGCATTGATAAGCCCTGGTGTTACAACATGGCGAGAGGCGTCGACGCTGTAATCTACGGGTAAGGTCGGCTCTTTGTGTTTGCCAACCAGCTCAATGATTTTATTACCTTTAATGACAATTCCGCCTTCTGCATCAGCTAGTGAGCCAGTGTAGATTGCGAGAGGATTCTTAATCCAGATGGTTTCCATTCATAGTAGTCCTTAGCCATCTCAGCCTTTTCAGGGAAGAGGGTCTTTATTTGGTATTTGTTGTTAAAAGATAAATTCGAATCAAGGGCGATGAAACATTCAGTGTTATCGTCACGCCCGTGATTCTACGGAAATCGGTTTTACGCTCGTTAGCGATTTATCTAGTTCGTTTTTGGCTCAGGGTTATCTGATGCCGTTTGAACTTCAGTTTCTGTTGTTGCTTGTTGAATTTCTAATTGCTCATTTGAGTGTAGTTCTTCTTCAGCTTGTTCTTTCATTTCTAGCTCAACTTGCGCTTGGCTTTCGGCTAACGCTTCTTGTTCTTCTGCGCGTGAAGATTTAGGTAATACAAGGTTAAGAACAACCGTCATGATGGTGCCAGTCGTAATGCCAGAGTGAAGGAAGTTCGCTAAATCGTGTGGCAAATGTTGAAGCAATCTTGGTTCGAAGGTGACGGCTAAGCCAGACGCTAAACCTACACAGATTACCAAGGCATTTCGCTTGGTGTCTGCGGCCTTGATCAACATGCGGATACCCGCGTAAGCAATCATCCCGAACATCACAAAGCCCACACCACCCAAAACAGGTTTCGGAATCGTGACGGCAATAGCGGCTAATTTCGGGAATAAACCACCTAAAATTAATAAACCACCGGTTGCAGCTACAACATAGCGACTTGCCACACCTGTGATACCAACAATGCCGACGTTTTGGCTGAATGACGCTAGTGGCATCGCTGTTAAAATCGAAGACAAGGTACTACCAAGACCATCGCCTAGAAGACCACGTTTTAAGTCTTTACCGGATACTTGGGTTTGGCAGTTGTTGCCAAGCGCCATGAAGTCACCGGTTGCTTCAGCGATAACCACGATGTACACCAAGCTCATGCTGATGATGGCACTAGCAGAAAACGTAAAGCCATACTTGAATGGTTCTGGGCCACCGACCCAAGCAGCAGAGCTGATCTGCTCAAGATCGACCATGCCGAGTGACAGCGCCACAATGTAACCACCTGCTAGGCCAATCACGATAGCGGAGGCCGCAACCGCGCCTTTACAGTAAACCGATACGCCAATCACGATCCCCAAAGAAACCAGTGCGAGAAACAGTTTAGGTAGGGTGGCGAATTGTTCCGTGTTGGCAGGAGAATCGCCAACCCAGTTCATGGCAACCGGTAAAATGGTTAAACCGATTAGGGTAACCACCACACCACTTACCACGGTCGGGAACAGCTTGCGAACCTTGTCCATGTAGAAGCTGGCACCAATTACCACGAATGAACCGATAAGCGCCGAGCCCATGATAGCGGCGACACCACCTTCGTTGCCGATCGAAATAGCGACCCCTAAAAAGGCAAAGCTTGAGCCCATTACAACAGGCAGTCGAATACCAACAGGGCCAAAACCGAGACATTGCGCGACAGTCACAATACCAGAAGCCAATAGCGCCGCATTGATCAGTGAAACGATCTCTGTGTTGGGTAGACCGATGGAGGCACCGACAATAAGAGGGACAGCGACGATGCCACCAATCGAGGCGAGCATGTGCTGTAAAGCGAGTAGAAGGGTTAGCCCATGGGGCGGTCTTTCATTAAGGGTGTACAGAAGTTTCATTTGATATTCCTCTGCCTGCGTTTCCGTTTACAGGCGATTGGCGGTCAAATAATGACTTCTACAAACTGCGTAGGGTCATAAAAAAGTGCACCGAATCGGTAGGGTTTCTACTCTTTCGTCATCAATGCAATTAGCTTTCTTAAAAATCATGTTGTTGCTTGGCTTGCGAACCAGCCAAGCAACGTTGTGAGCAATCAAGAAATGACTGCTCAGGAGCTTTAGGGTTAACCGATGAACACTAGCTTGGCGATGAAGATAGCCGCTAGGAAGTACATCGAGATAGACACATCTTTGGTTTTACCTGTCGCCAACTTAAGCACGGTGTAGGTAATGAAACCCAGTGCGATACCATTCGCGATAGAGAAGGTCAGTGGCATCATTAGTGCGGTAATCGCGGCTGGAGCACCGTTAGTGAAGTCTTTCCAATCGACGTGCTGCATGCTGCTCATCATCACGAATGCGACGTAAATAAGAGCGCCAGACGTCGCGTAAGCGGGGATCATACCGGCTAACGGTGATAGGAAAATTGCCGCTAAGAACAATACACCAACCACAATCGCAGATAGGCCAGTACGTGCGCCTGCTGCAACACCGGCTGCACTCTCTACATAACTGGTTACTGGCGGACAGCCTACACACGCACCCGCCACGCTTGAAATACTGTCGGCTTTCAGTGCTTTGCTTAGGCCTTCAATCTTGCCCGTTTCAGGGTTGGTCAGGTTTGCACGCTCAGCTACGCCCATCAAGGTACCAGCTGTATCAAACATGTTTACAAAAAGGAAAGCCAAGATAACGCTGATCATCGATACGTTTAGTGCACCTGCGATATCCATTGCCATAAAGGTAGGAGCTAAGCTTGGTGGTGCAGCGAAGAAGCCATCGTAGTGAACTAGGCCAAGCATCATGCCGACTAGCGTTACACTCAAAATACCGATAAGCACCGCGCCAAACACTTTACGCTCACTCAGAACCGCAATGATCAAGAATGCAATCGCAGCAAGCAGAGCTTCTGGTTTGGTGAAGTCACCCAAAGAAACCAAAGTTGCTGGGTTTTCGACGACGATACCTGCTGTTTTTAAGCCAATGAGACCTAAGAACAAACCAACACCTGCAGTCATGGAATATCGCAAGCTCTCAGGAATACTCTCGATGATCCATTGGCGGACTTTGTAAAAACTCATCCCGACAAACAAGATACCGGAGATAAACACCGCACCCAGTGCCACTTCCCAGCTATAACCCATTTCGCTTACTACTGTGAATGAGAAGAACGCATTCAAACCCATACCCGGTGCTAGGCCGACAGGCCAGTTGGCAAATAGCCCCATTAACAAACAGCCGATCGCAGCACCAATACAGGTTGCGACGAATACTGCCCCTGCATCCATGCCTGAAGCGGCCATGATTTGTGGGTTAACGAAGATGATATAAGCCATGGTCGCGAAGGTGGTGACACCGCCGACTAACTCATTTTTTACACTGCTTCCGTGTGCCTTAATCTTAAAGAGCTTCTCTAAAATTCCGTTGTTCGCATCTTGGTTGAGTATTTCTGTTTTACTCTCACTCATGTCTGCAAGTCCTTTTATGTTGTGATCCATTTATTGAATACAGCGAGATTTCAATATTAAGTTTTAAGGTTTTTCCTAGCTCTAACTCGTTATTCATGAGCTTTGCGCGGCTCATTTTTTAACTGTTAACGTTGTTAGTATTTTTATGTGAGCGTGCTTAATGAGCATGCATCTTTTTAGATGCACGCATGAATCTGTTTATTACTGGTTGATTGAGCCTAGATCGGGATTCTAAGCATCGGGACTAACTGCCCCGATAAGTCGAGAAACTGTATGGTGAGACTAAAAGCGGAACGTGGTAGTGCGCATCGGGATCATCTAAGCCGAAACGAATAACCACATCGTCTAGGAAAGGCACGCCATCTAATTCGACACCTTTGCTTTTGTAGTAATCGGCTACATAGAACACCAATTGATATTTCCCCGGGCGGAAATCATTTCCTGCCAGAATCGGCGCATCGGTACGGCCATCGGAGTTGGTGAGCACGGTCGCCAGCTTTTCTGTTGAGTCTTCGTTTACCTTATAAAGCTCTACCTTGATCTCTGCGCCAGGCAAGCCGTGTGTGGTGTCTAATACGTGTGTTGTTAATCTTCCCATAGTCCTTTAATAGCGCTTTTGGCGCTCCTCTGTTCCGTGGTTTATGTATCCATTTCGACCTTGCAAAAGAGTGCAACTGGTCACTTTGTTATCACTAACTATGTACGAACTGTACACAATTAGTAAAGCGAATTGTTGGAAAAATGTTAACCATTGTATCTTTTTTTCTGACTTTATCGATCCTTATTATCGTTTTTTGGTGAGGTTGAGTTTTGTTAAATTATTGTTTTTAGATGATAAAATGGTTCAAATTTAACTTGAATAACAAAATCTTTACATTGAGATAAATAATTGTATACAATAAATGTACAGGGGTAAGGTTGCTCGGTTTTGAAATAACCAATAGCTGAATCATTTCGATGGGTCAGTTGAAGAGCGGCTAAGCCAACCACTTATGTTAGGAGTACTTGGATGAATAAGGATTATTCAAGAAATTTGATCGGTTACGGAGCGAATCCTCCCAACCCTCAATGGCCAGGTAATGCGCGCGTCGCGGTTTCTTTTGTATTGAACTATGAAGAGGGCGGTGAGCGTTGTTTGTTACATGGAGACGACGAGTCTGAAGCCTTTCTTTCAGAGATCCCGTCAGCACAGCCGATCAAAGGCGAGCGTCACATCAGCATGGAGTCCATCTATGAGTATGGTAGCCGAGCGGGTGTGTGGCGTGTTCTTCGCTTGTTCGATGAATATGAAATTCCACTGACTGTATTTGCGGTCGCTATGGCAATTGAGCGTCACCCAGACGTAGCTGAAGCCATGGTAGAAGCAGGTCACGAAATCTGTAGCCACGGTTATCGCTGGATAGACTATCAATACATTGATGAGTCAGAAGAGCGCGACCACATGACCAAAGCGATTGAGATCATCCAACAGGTAACGGGTCAACGCCCGCAAGGTTGGTATACCGGTCGTACAGGGCCGAATACTCGTCGTTTAGTTGCAGAAGAAGGTGGCTTCCTTTACGACTCAGATGCCTACGACGATGACCTGCCTTATTGGCACACCGAAACCGGTCATCCACAACTGGTGATCCCTTACACACTTGATGTGAACGATATGCGTTTTTCAACGGCGCAAGGCTTCAACTCGGGTGAGCAGTTCTTCCAGTATTTAAAAGACACTTTTGACACCCTTTATATGGAAGGCAAAACCGCACCGAAAATGATGTCGGTAGGACTGCATTGTCGTCTTATTGGTCGCCCCGGTCGTATTGCTGCATTAAGACGTTTCTTAGATTACGTAAAACAGCATGACAGCGTGTGGCTATGTCGTCGAATCGATATCGCCAACCACTGGCACAAACATCATCCATACAACGGACAACAAAATTAGAACGAACAGCAAGGAGGCTTAACGTGACTGAATTTCGATCTTGCCAACCAACAACCATGGACCGTGACACTTTTGTCGCGCACTTTGCTGATGTTTACGAGCACAGCCCATGGGTTGCTGAGGCGGTATATGACCAAGGTTTGAATGCCGAAGACGACCACATTGAGAATCTTCATCTAAAAATGGCATCGACCTTGTTGAATGCCGACCAAGGCAAACAGTTGGCTTTGATCAACGCTCACCCAGACTTAGCGGGCAGAGCAGCAGTAAACGGCGAACTTACTGAGTCGTCGACAAAAGAACAAGCGGGGGCGGGCATTGACCAATGCAGCGCCGAAGAATTTGAAAAATTCACTTCTTATAACAACAGCTACAAAAGTCGCTTCAATTTCCCTTTTATCATGGCGGTGAAGGGAGCCAATCGTTACCAAATTCTTGAGTCGTTCGAGATGCGATTAGGAAATGATAGTGAAACTGAGTTTGCTACGGCGATTCAAGAGATCAACAAGATCGCGATGTTTCGTCTCTGGGATATGTAAGTTAACGGAGTTAACAGCTATCTCAGCCCAGTCTTAGTGCCTAAAGGTTCGATTTGTAAAAACATAAGCCACTAAGTTCTCATTTTATTATTACTTGATTAATTTCATAGGATTACACGGACATGACCCATAAATTTGAACAGTACATAAACCTTGCAGACGAAAAACTCGGCGCAGAAGCTATCTTCGCAACAGACGATTTTTTCGCCGATAAAAGTCGTCTACTCAGCCACGCAGCACCAGAGTGGAAAGACGACTTATATGACGACAACGGCAAGTGGATGGACGGCTGGGAAAGCAGACGTAAACGCGGCGAAGGTTACGATTACTGTGTCGTTCGCCTTGGTCTAGCTGGCACCATTGCTGGCGTTGATATTGATACCTCATTCTTCACAGGTAACTTCCCACCTTCGGCATCAATCGACGCATGCTATTCACCACAGGGTGAGCCAACAGACTCAACAGAGTGGCAAGAAATTCTACCTTCAATGGCACTACAAGGTGATCATCATCATCTTGAAGACATCGAAAGTGACCAAGTATTTACGCACCTACGTTTGAACATCTACCCAGACGGCGGTGTCGCACGCCTTCGTGTTTACGGCCGACCAAGCGTTGATTGGGACGCAATAGATTCTCAGCAACAAGTCGACCTAGCAGCGGTTGAGCACGGTGGCCGAGCACTCGCATGTAGCGATGAGCACTACGGTAATAAAGCCAACATCTTAGGCCCAGGCCGAGGTGAAAACATGGGTGATGGCTGGGAAACAGCGCGCCGTCGTACGCCGGGTAATGATTGGGTAATCGTGGCATTAGGCCATCCAGGTAATATCGAACGTATCGTTGTGGATACGGCGCACTTTAAAGGTAACTACCCAGACAGCTGCTCAATCCAAGCGGCTTATGTGAAAGGCGGTACCGATGATCAAGTGGAAACACAAAGCCTATTTTGGCGTGAACTCTTGCCAGCACAAAAGCTGCAAGCGCACGAGATTCACGAATTCATTTCTGAGGTAAACGACCTTGGTGCGATTACCCACGTACGTGCAAACATATTCCCAGATGGTGGTATTAGCCGTTTGCGTCTATTTGGTACGAAAGCGAAATAGGTAAGGAAATCAGTATGAGTAATGGAATACGTCGTTTAACTATCGAACCGTTAACTAAGCAGGCTTTTGCAGAGTTTGGGGATGTTATCGAGTCTGATAATAGTGATTTCTTCATGATCAACAGTGGCTCAACACGTCGCTACCACAAGCTAGCGACAACGGACGTGCAAGACCAGGGCGGAGAAGCGATCATCAGCATCTTCCAAGCTACGCCGTTGAGCTACCCACTGACCATCAAAATGCTAGAGCGTCATCCACTTGGCTCTCAGGCATTCATTCCATTACTAGGTCAACCCTATTTAATTGTTGTTGCCCCAAAAGGCGGTAACCCATCGTTAGCCAATTGCCGAGCTTTCTTAAGCAACGGCCGTCAAGGAGTGAACTATCACAAAGGGGTGTGGCATCACCCGGTTCTTGCACTCACGGATCAAGACCAGTTCTTGATCGTCGATAGAGGTGGAGAAGGACATAACTGTGATGAAGTTTATTTTGAGAACGACCTGGTGGCATTGCATTTGGAAGATATGCCAACGGAAGACAACAAGGAAGAGCAACGCTTAGCTAAAGCGTTGTGATACAGGAGTTTATTATGGATCCGCATATTACAGAGTGGTTGAATTTAGCGATTCGCTGGATTCACATGATTGTTGGTGTTGCGTGGATAGGCGCATCATTTTACTTTGTTTGGTTAGAGAACAACCTTAACCGAGTTAACCCTAAAACTGGCCTTTCAGGCGACTTATGGGCGATTCACGGCGGTGGTATTTATCACCTAGAGAAGTACAAACTTGCGCCACCAGAAATGCCAGAGCACCTACACTGGTTCAAGTGGGAAGCTTACTTCACATGGATCACAGGCGTGTGTCTACTGGGTGTCGTTTATTACCTCAACGCAGAAATCTACCTGATTGCACCGGGCTCTGGCCTTGATTCAACAACGGCAATCGCGATTGGTATTGGTTCATTCGTTGCTGGTTGGTTTATCTACGACTTACTGTGTGACTCGCCATTAGGAAAAACCCCGGTGTTGCTTGGCGTTGTGCTGTTTGTGCTGCTCGTTGCTGCGACCTATGGCCTAACCCAAGTGTTCAGTGGCCGTGGTGCTTATATCCACGTGGGCGCCATTATCGGTACCATCATGGTGGGTAACGTATTCCGCGTCATCATGCCTGCGCAGCGTAACTTGGTGAAAGCGATTGAAGAGAAACGCGAACCGGATCCGGCACTGCCTGCGAAAGGTCTACTGCGCTCTCGTCACAATAACTACATGACACTGCCAGTGCTGTTCATCATGATCAGTAACCACTTCCCAAGCACTTACGGCTCGGAATACAACTGGTTGATTCTTGCAGGCTTAGCTGTCTTCAGTATATTGGTTCGTCACTACTTCAACACCCGTCATGGCAGTCAGAAGTTCGCATGGACAGTGCCAGTAGCGGCATTGGGTATGATCACTCTCGCGTTTGTTACCTCACCTTACGCGAAAAAACAGATGACCCCGGTAGTGCAAGCACCAGTGGTACAAGAAGCACCTGTGAGCACGACCGAATCGTCTCCAGAAGAGCTCGCTTCAAGCAATACGGCTTCAACGGCGACAGACTCTCAAACAGTGTCTGCTGACCATGCTATGCAAACGGCGAGCGCAGGCGTCAGCTTTGAAACCATCAACAAAGTCATTCAAGAGCGTTGTTCAGTGTGTCACTCTGCAACGCCTAGCCATGCCGCTTTTGCTGCTGCGCCAGCAGGTGTCATGCTTGATACGCCAGAAGAAATCAAAGCTAATGTACCTAGGATCGTTGCTCAAACCGTAACAACTCAGGTGATGCCTCTTGGTAACATGACTCAAATGACCGACGAAGAGCGAGCACTCATCGGCACTTGGGTAGAACAAGGCGCTACGATTCAATAACCGTACTTTTCAATAACAGTGCTCAGCATCCTTTACCTAAGAGCATGAGTCTTAGGTGAGGCTTGGGGAGAGTTTGGTCTTACGGGCACGCGCCAAACTCATCCCACCCTGTTTCCCCGGTTCCTATAACCGGGGCTTTTTGTTTTTGGACAAAGGAAATGCAGAATTATCATTTAGTTAGTGACTAAGTGTGCATATGAAATTAAAGTTCGTCAGGTATAAATTTTGTACTTACGAGTAACTATATGAAGAAGTTAATAACGGCCTTTGTAGTTTTAAGTTCCGTGGTCGGTTGTTCATCGGCACCAACACGGTTAGACACTGCAGAATTTGAATCGTTGATGAGTGGGACGGTTCCTAAAGGTGCGGTGTTGGAGTTTGCTAACTGCGTATATGATGGTTTCCTTCGGTCACATTCAATGCTGACTGATATAGATACTAGGCAACAGGTTCGCAAAGATGGCTATCGTGTAGAAACTTATGCTGGTGGAAGAATGCTACTTGTTAGTACAGATGTTCTAACTAACGGTCACGTGGAGTTGTGGGAAAGTAGTGCAGCGGCATTGATCAATACGACTGGTGAGCGCGATGCTTTTAAGGTTTGCCTAAGTCAATATGGAATGGATTTATAGTCGTCGCGCGTATTAGTGTTTTTTACATATACAGTCCTGTATAAGGTACTTGATATGAATCTCTACCCGTGGCACTTTCTATTCCAAATTGACATTAGCTAGGAAACAAAATGGAAGACATAGTACTCACACTCTTTAGGTTCGTTGGTGCGTTCTTTCGCATGCTTTTCCAGTTCTTCATTATGGATATCATTTGCTTTAGCGTAGGGTGGGTTGTATCCAAGGTGTTCACTTTAGGGCGTTTTCCTTCGTTTACACCTGATGAAAAAGAGCGGGATCGAGTATCTAATATTGGGATTATTAGTATCGTTCTGTTTCTTTTAGCAATAGGCGTATTTAATAGCCTTTAGTGCACTAGTGTTAATTTGAATAGTGAGGATGCATGCAATTTTACCCAGCAGAACAATACCAAGCTGCTTGCCGTGAGATGTTTGAACGATACGAGCGTGATATTAAGAAGCTACTCCCTACCGCGAGAGTTGAGCACGTCGGCGCATCATCCATTCCGTTAGCTGTATCTAAGGGCGATTTAGATATTTTCGTTGGTGTTGAGTTTAACGAGCTTGAGGATGCCGCAGAGCGACTCACAGCACTCGGCTTTAAAGAGAAGCTAGATACGCTAAGAACATCTGAACTGTGTATGTTGGAATCCATATACTCTGATGATGTGGCGTTGCAAGTGGTCGCCAATGGTTCTGAGTTTGAGTGCTTTTTAGTGTTTCGAGACAGGCTGAGGGCAAGCACCGATTTAGTCGAAAAATACAATACACTCAAAATGTCTTGTGAAGGTTGGCCACAAGACAAATATCGTGAAAAGAAGTCAGCTTTTATTGAGTCTGTGTTAGGGCTAGAGTAGACGCGATAGTCTTCATTGTTGGTATCACTATTTAGTGAAAATGCATTTATACAGCGTATTAAGTCCCCACCTCTTACTTCCAAGTTTACCTTCGTAAGTATCCTTCCAATCTATCATTACGTCTCTGTCTTTTTTTATGCAATGAAACTCACATAAACTGCATTGAATACCTATTGTGATATTTGTTCGTGCTATGTTTTGCTTGATTTTATAAAGCGGCTTTATCTATTGAAAACAAAGTGTTTTTCATACCTATTTCTACGTTTTTTATCAATAAATGAAGCTTTAGTTATCAGAAATCGCACTCTCTACATCAATAATCAACACTACCTTAGGAAAGGGCATGTCTGAAGTCATAGCAAATACACCCATAGTTGTTCTCGCATCTCGATGGTCTCGTTTTTGGGCCTTTATTATTGATGGCCTCATTTACGCGGCTGCTATGATTCCAGTTGTTTTGTATACCGACTTGTTCGATCGAGCTGCTTCTAACGGAACTATAGATCTACACGAACAAATCATGGTGTTTGTTTATGGCTGGGTGATGTTTCTCTTGTGTCACGGCTACTTACTGCAAAATAAGGGACAAACGATCGGTAAAAATGTAATGGAAATTGCAATTGTTGATATGGATGGCAAACAACTAGGTTTATTCAACATAGTGCTCAAACGAATCTTACCGATGAGTATCTTTGTTTATATTCCTGTTGTTGGTCAGTATATATCGACTCTTGATTACCTGTTTGCTTTACGTAAAGACAGACGCTGTTTGCATGACTTAATTGCAGGCACTCAGGTGGTGAGTGTTGCCGTGCCTAGAAACCTCGATTTCAGCACCATCGAATAAAACACAGTTGCCAAAAACTTGATTTTACTTTAAGGATATTATGATCAATCAGCTATTCTCTGCCACTGCAATGTACAGGAACTTACCAAACAATATTTATTATTTAGCTGTGGCTAGAATGATTTTAGGGATGGGTAACTTCATTCTGCCATTCCTTGTCCTACTTTTTACTGACAAGTTGGGGTACTCTGCAACGGTAGCTGGCACCTTAGCAATGGCGGGCACGGGAGGATACCTCTTCGGGAGCTTTTTAGGTGGGAGGCTATCGGATAGGTTGGGACATAAACGAATCATGGTTTTTGGCGAGTTTACCTCTGCAGTATTGTTGATTGTCTGTGGTTTTTTCGCTGATGATCCTGTCATCGTGCCTACGCTGTTGTTGTCAGCCTATTTCTTTGGTGGTTTAGCTCTGCCCGCGAGCAATGCTTTAGTTGCTGATCTTTCCACACCTAAAAATCGTGATGCAGTTATTTCGCTCAGCTATTTAGCGTACAACTTTGGTTCAGCCCTTGGTCCTATCATGGCTGGTTACCTGTTTTGGAATCATACTGAGTGGATATTCTTTGGTAACGGGGTGGCTGCTCTTTGCTGTGTTGTTATTGTTGCTACGTTTGTGAGAGTGCAAACTGGAATAGAATCGGCCAACGATAGCGAGCTTGAACAGCCTGTCTCAGGCTCTGTTTGGTCCGTTCTACGAGCAAGGCCAAGGCTTTTACTATTCACTTTTCTATGCGGATTGCTGTGGTACTCATTGAATCAAATGACAATGGCGAGCCCACTGTACTTGAGTCACGTGTTCGGAGAGCAAGGTCCTGTCATTTTTGGGCAACTAATGACTTACGCTTGTGTTTTAGTGGTGCTGATCACACCCATTTTAATGAGGTTAACCTCAAAGAAACTAGAGACAGTTAGCCTTGCTTACGCTGGTTTGATGTTTGCACTTGGTTACATGCTGGTGATGTTGTATCCAACCATACCTGTTCATTTCTTTGCTTGGTTATTTCTTTCTGCTGGCGAGGTCCTCCTTTTAACAAAAGAAGGGGTATACCTAGCAAACAACTCACCGTCGAGCCATCGTGGACGTATTCAAGGAGTGTTGATTACATTAAGAATGCTTTTTGTTATGCCGAGCTTTGTTGTCATTGGCTATTTTATTGATGATTATGGTTACACCTTTACTTGGCTAAGTGTGGTTTTAATTTCCCTTGCTAGTGCGGTTGGCTTCTATTTTATGTCAGCTAAAGCGCAACGTTCGCCTGCATTAGCTATTGACTAGTTTTTTATCAGTTAGCAAACACGATCTATTAATTTTTGGAGATTAATTATGATTAATATAAGGAAAGCAGCTAGATCTGATGCCAAGGATATTTTTGATATTCGCAGTCGTGCCATTCTTGACCAGTGCCCCGCTTATTACTCGGAAGAACAGCTTTCATTGTGGACACCGGGCGGGATGTCTGAGGCATTTATTGCTGACGTGGGAGCAACCTTTTACGTTTCCGAAGTGGATGGTCAAGTAATTGGTAGCGGTAAGATCAATACTCAAACGGGTATGGTCGATGCGATTTTCGTAGACCCTGATTTTTACGGTAAAGGTGCAGCTAAAATGATGCTGCAATTCTTAGAGGGGCTAGCGAATCAACACAACTTGCCTCTAATGAAACTAGAATCGACTTTGAATGCAGCAGCGTTTTATCGTTTGTGTGGCTTTATTGGTGATGAGCTTTCCACTTATCATTCTCCTAGAGGTATCAGCCTCGACTGTATCCCGATGGAAAAGCATTTAATTAAAAGCTAAAGCTTGATTCCTTAGATATGCTGCTAATGCCTGATGTGTTCAAATAAACAGCACTAACTCCAATTCTCTGTGCTGTTTTTACTTTCCTCTTACACTCTTTTCTAATATCACTCTTAGTATCAAATCACTCCTTGTTTAACAGCAAGTAACTCATTATGAAGAACTTCTTCGATAGCGAACTCATGCTCTCTAGCTCTTTGAATTTCGTTTTGTTATCACTGGGGCTAACGCTCCTTTTACACCTTCCTCTTTGGTGTGGGTTCAACTTGAGCCGACGAAAATGGAAACGGATGGACTATTTGTGGCCGCTACTGGCGGGTATTGGAATGCTCGGTGCCGTGTCTGAAATTCGTGCCAAAGTTGCAGGTGACTGGGTCGAAACAGAACAAACCAGAGCGGTGGCGATTTTAGAGTCTGTACAGCAGTTTTCTTTGGATAAGTTAAGAAGTGATGTCTGCAATGGACAACCATCATTAGACAATTATGGGCAGCACCATGAAGCGTGTTTGTGGTATTTGAACACCGCGATGACGTTTAAAGATGTGGATTTCACTCTATTGCCAAATGCGGCTGATTTTACGGTTCCTGCGCCTAGTGTTTTATTAGTAGAAAGTGATGCTGTGTGGGTGAGTGGTATGCTGAACCAGTATGAAAAACAGAAAAACCAGTATATTAAGACCAGAGAGGCACAGGTGAAGCAGCCACTAGAAAGTCTCTTTTGGTATGTAAGCCCTTATTTAGTTTGCTTTGCGATAGCCCTGCGCCTTACTAAGGTGACGGCGGAGCTTAAACTAGACAAGCTTGGGTAAACTACCGTTTAGATTCAGTGGGTATGGCTTTCTTTGACGAGGAAGCCTCTCGTTTTCTTTTCCGTGTTAGTCATTTTATTATTTGATAAATAACCATACGCAACCCAGTTTAAATTATTATGTGGCTAATATTACCGTCCCCTAATTTATATAATTTTGTGTTCATTGGTTTTTTTCTTACTGATCTTGTTAAATTTTATATTTCTAGTTCTAAGTATGATAATTATATTATTATAAACCGTAAAAAAGTATGCGCCCCAACTTGATTCTAATATATTATTTTATCATGTGTTGTTTTGCTTGTTTTTTATACATAATATTCTGCCAGCTAAAATACTTATTAAATATTAAGGTCAGTATATGCTGGAGAAAATTAAACTTACATTTCTATTATTAACCTTGCTGTTTTCTAACTCGGTGCTAAGTTCAACGTTATTTATCAAGAATAGCTTGGACATGTCTGGAGAAAGTGGCAGCGAAGAGATGAAAGCCTTTTATTCAATTAATAAAGGTGCTTGGATTGATATTGAACAGCTTGATATGAATGACCCAAGCTCCCTGTCTAATCTCATTAGTTACATTGATGGTGATAGGTTAAGAATCAAAGTTATCACACCAACTAAGCGATTCGTTAGTCAAGGTATGTCTATACCTTACTTCCGTAACTCTCAACCTCATATGTTTGAAATTAAAGGCACGACATTGCCGGAAGAAGTGCATATTCAAATAGATGGTGTATTAGGGCGAGGAACGATCAAGCGTGCTTTTACTACCGATTCTGGCTGGCAATATCGTGTCACGACCTGTGGCGGTGCAGGTATTGTGATTGCCTGTGCTGTTGGTGATTATGGTGAGCTAGTGATGCGCTTCGCTGGTATTACAACAATCCCTGTTTTCTCTGGTTCATCTTATATTGATGAGCGATTCTTCGATAAGCTTGAGAAGGGAGAACAGATCGAATTACTCGATAATAAGGGGCACTACTTCAGCGGCTTGTTTTACCATGAGGTGAAAATTTGGGACCGAGAAGCTGGCGAGATTTTTGACCTTAAAGCTGGCGGACTAGGGCTAGGAATGGGTGAAGCAGTCTCAATTAAATTCACGCGTTGGTAATTATAAGTAATGGAAAGAATAATGAAAAAAGTAATTTTATCGCTTAGTGTGTTGTTATTTTCTGGAGTGTTAGGAACAGTCGTTCAAGCGCAAGAAATAGAAACATCTCGTGAGTTATCGTCCATGCATCAGGCTGTTATGGGGCCTTGGAATCTTATTCGTGTTAATGGTGAGCAACCGACGCACCAAGCATCAATACAAATAGCACGAGATAATATTTATGGTCGTACGGGCTGTAACCACTTCGTTACCCAAGTGACGACATTTGAACAAGGCTATTTGGCGTTCACACCAATTGCCAGCACAAGAATGGGCTGTAGTGGAACTCAAGCGATTCAAGAGAATCTGATTTTTGATACGTTCGAAGAGAGCGTTACTGTGGCTTACGACGATGCGGGTGAACAGTTGACGATCATCGGACATGACAATACGTTGGTCTTCGAACCATCAAGCTAGTTTGGATTGTGTCTAATTTGGCGGAGAACCACAGTGTGGTTTGGAATTGATTGGATGTTAAAAAGAGCCTCGATGAGGCTCTTTTTGTTATAGGTTATGAGTTGTCGGTGAAACCAAAGCTAGTATTAGCACTTCGTGATTTACGCCATTTGAGTTAGTGGTAATTCACTACCAACGAAGCATTCATATCGTACCCCATGGTGACATCGGTATCGCCATCGACAAGATATACATTGTCGGTGGTCAGTTTTGACGAAATCACGCCTTCTACCCAGACTGGATACTGAACGGTTTCTACTTTGTAGCCTTCAGGGTAAGAGACTCTGACAATTTGGTTCGCTGGTGGTGGTGGCATATGTATACATGCTCCAGCAGTAGGAACTAACAAGAATTCGGTAGCGACGAGGGGCGCTGAGAAAGCAATTGGAACCAGGAACCCAGGTATACGCACCTTCTTACCGTCAAAGTCTTGAGTCACTGTTTCTGATGCTCGCTGTTGATTCGCGATGTACTCTGAACGCAGTTTCAGTAATTCATCGGCGTCTAGCCCTTCCGATTTCAATGTTTCTTTGAGGGTGGCTAACTCATCATTAGTCTTTGGATCGTTGTACTGGCTTAAGGTGAATATTTTTTGAAGTGTCAGTTTTTGTTGATAGCTGATCTCAGGCAACACCATTTGGTTCTGTGCATGTACTGGTCTCAGGTCTTTCCAATCGAGTTCTGTTGGTTCACTTGCTAGGCTACCAAACGAAACTATGGATACAAATAGGGTGATAAATCTATTCAATGTTTGGCTCGCTATTGGTTGGTGTTAGGTCGTTTCAAGTGATTCATCGGCCGGTAAAAGCCGATGAACCATGCTCTATCTATGAGCTATGACTTTGAAACTTGATGTCTAAAGTGTGTTTTTGTAGACAACGCCATCTTTCATGATGAGCTTAATGCTTTCTGGTGAGTCTGGTCGCTTATCGGCACCAAACCATTGGTCACCGGTACCTACCACAGAAAAGTCTTCGAATGGGTTACCATCAAGCAGCAGAATATCTGCGTATGCGCCTTTCTCAATCACACCCAGTTTCGCATCCGGATATGGGTTCATGAAGTCACCTGATAGTGTGGCAATTTCACCACCGACAGACGTAAGAGTTTTCAATGATTCGTAAGGACCAAAGAAGTCGTTGTTTAGCTTTTTCTCGTAAGCGATTTGAATGTTACAAGCATCAACAGAGCCTACACAGTCAGTTTGGAAGCCACGAGGTGCTGGACACTTCTTCATATTCGGGATGTAGTCTTTAAACGCTGCAGAAGCTGATTTTGCTTTGGCTAAACTTGATGCAACGTTTTTAACTGCAGGAATCTCAAGAAGGTTAGGGTCGAACGCGGTAAGGTTGGTGGTGATGTACGCTCCTTTTTCTTCCATGAGCTCCGAAATCTCACAGTCGAACATAAAGCCGTGCTCGATCGATTTAACGCCTGCGTTTAGTGCGCCAATGATCGCCTCTTTACGATAGGAGTGCGCCATTACGTAGCTGCCGTAAGTATCGGCTACCTCAACCGCTGCACCGACTTCTTCAGGTGAACCTGCCAGTAATTGCCACGGGTCAAAGGCAGATACCACACCACCGGATTGCATGTATTTCAACTGAGTTGCACCCATGCGGAAGTTGTTACGAGCGTACTTCTTCACTTCGGCAACGCTATCGACTTCTTGTGCCATATTCAAACGGCTAAAGTTGGTTTCTTCACCGACAGGAGCGGTGTAGTTAGCAAAGTCAGCGTGTCCGCCGCGAGTACTTAAAAATGCACCGGATGGGTAATAACGAGGACCAATAATTTGCCCTGCATCGATGGCTCTTCTTAGGCCGCCGTTGGCACCACCGGCGTCACGAACTGTGGTGAAACCTTGCATCAGGTACATCTCCGCCATACGCGTTCCGTGTATGGCGAAATCTTCCCATGTGGTGTTCGATTCCATCGTTGGCAAGCTTGGGCCCATTAGCATCAAATGCGCATGGTTTTCGATAAAGCCTGGGGTTAAGGTTTTGCCTGTACCGTCTATTACAACGGCATCGTCGCGAACATCAATTGCCTTCGCTGAAATGGAGGTAATGATGTTGCCTTCGACCAGTACAAAATGGTCTTCGTACAACTTGTTTTCAGTGCCGTTGAAGACATCGACATTTTGAAATAACGTTTGTGGTAGTTGAGCCTCTTGTTCGGCATAGGCAAACGACGCTACCAATGCGAGTGAAGTGGCAAGCAAAGTCTTCTTCATTTTTTATATCCTTATAATTAACGTAGAACGGTACTTATTGAATTTAAGCCACTGTTAAATATAGGATGTGTATTGGGATTTTGCTGTGATAAATATGTTGATTACGAGATGTGTCACCAAATGGTCACTTTGCTTTTAAGAACCCTTGCTTACAGCTACTTAATTAAAGTTGTATCTAACACCAAGTTGTAATTGAGGCCCATAAATCCCGTTATTCTTAGAAGATATCGAGAATGCGGCTTTATCCGTTGCATGGAATCTCGCGCCAAACGTAAAGATCGAATGCTCTCCATTTGCACCTACCATGACATTTGCCTCTACTCGTTGGGTAATCCAGGCTCTAAGCCCAGCGTTGAATTCAATAAAGGTTTTGCTTTTCCCTGGAGCGTAAGATCCTTTGTTGTAGTGAAGCAATAGTTGAGTATTGAGATCGATGGCTTGGTTGATAGGCCCGTAAACTTGAGGCCCGATATAAACGTCATAGTTGTCTTCATCGAGATCGGCATTTGAGCTTACCCCACCCAGAAGCGCAAGGCTGTCATTGATATCTCTCCCCCCTTCCAAACTAATACCATTTGGCTTTGTTTGAATCCCAAGCTCTACAAAATCGGTAGTGAAATTTGCAGCAGACAATGCTTGGTGAGAGAAGGTACATAGCAGTAGAGGTATTAAATTTTTAATTTTCATATGACTTATAAAGACTAAGAGCAGTGGAGTGATGCGTAGATATATTGTTATCTCAGGAAGATGAAGTTAGATGGGAATAAAGTCAAAGTAAGAATATTTTTTCGTTGCACACTTTCGCTGCTTTGTTCAGGGAGCAAGGCCTTGAATGGAAAACTGAATGGTAGACTCGATTATTGTCATCCACTTTTAGAGAGGCGCGCTCCCACTTTTTTGCTTTGATAAGTAAGATAAATCCTGGATTTCAACTTGATATCGACAAGGCAAAAGATAGCAGTATAGGCAGCGTTACCACGCTTAAGAAGTTGCCGAACAACACCATAGAGGCGACCTTAGGTGGCTCTACGTTGAACCTTTCTGCAAACAGGTAATTCATCACTGCAGGTGGCAGCATGGTGAACAGCACCATCATCTGCAAGTGTAGAGTGGGTAGAGGAATGAAGAAGTAGATGATCGTAAAAGCGATCGCTCCAGTGAACAGAGATTGCGCTGTACATAACAAGCCGACTTTCAGACCGCTCAGCCTCAAGTTGACCATTTGTGACCCCAGCGACAGCAGCATGATGGGAACAGCAGCTTGCCCAAGCAGCGATGTGGCTTCGTAGATAGGATTCCACACTGCAATACTGGACAAATTTAGTGTCATTGCTAATAAAGCAGCCAAGAATATTGGCATCTTGAAGATCTGTTTGATCGGGTTACCTTCGCTTAATAACGCTAAGCCTACACTGATATGAACACACGCCGACACCACAAACAGCAGTACCGCTGGGGCTAATGCACTTTCGCCAAAGGTATACGTGAATAGGGGAATCGCAAGGTTGCCGCTATTGCGAAACATGTGTGGCGGAGCCCAAGCTTTGAAATTGAGCTTAAAGAGCTTACAGATCGGAATCATCAGCAGTGCGGGCACTAACACCGCAACCAAAGAGGCTGAAATCAGCGGCAGTTGTTCGGTGTCGAGTGGCATGGTGGTCAGCGATGCAAACACCAAAGCAGGAATACAGACATCCATGTTAATGCGATTGATTGGCTTGAAATCGGGCTTAAGCCAACGACCGACTGCAAAGCCAGCACTGGCGAGTGCAAAAACGGGAAACAGAATGCTAACGACCTGTTCGAACATAGAATTCCTTTCTAAGCGAGTAGAGAAAATCTCGCTGTAAACTGATAAATACTTGTTTAACTCTTAACCTACCAACTTAAAGCATCTAAGTCATGGGTGCAGGGCATTTGACGAACTATAATTAGTGTTTTTTTGAGTTCAACACAGTAAATGATGGGGTGATGAAGGTTAAAACGAAAGTAGGACCCAACCCCCTAACAGTGTGTATATATGTTTTGTTATTTGTAACTTTTTTATAGTAGTATAAATGGATAAAAATCCATTTAAATTAGTAGTTTATAAATGTCAGTATCAGTGTTAGAGCACATACAAGAGCAAGTATTCACTTACCAGCAATCGATAGTACCCTTGGAAGCGATAGAGATACATGAATTATCAGAAGAGTCAATAACGTCTACCAATTTAAAACGTATTGTAAGTGCAGATAACCATCGTGATTACGCTGTTAAAGAAGTGACTAACAGCCACAAAGGTTACGTGCCTGCATGTGAACTATTTTGTTATGAACTCGCGAGAACCATAAAAGTAAATGTTCCCGAGTACCAAATTATTCGTATGAAAGATGGAACCTATGCTTTTGGTTCTGAATGGGACGCTAACGCGGGGTATCTAGAAAACATAACTGATTTCCTAAGAGTCCTATCAGGTAAAGATGCTATTAAAAATGGGGCTGAGTTTTTTAGTAAAGTCTACGCCTTAGATATTTTTGTCAATAATATTGATAGGCATCGCGGGAACCTCTTTGTACGCAAGGTATTTAGTGGCAAGATAGGTGTAGCATATGATTTTGATAAGTCTTGGTATGA
Organism: Vibrio sp. Makdt; assembly: GCF_027587015.1. Taxonomy (NCBI): domain Bacteria; kingdom Pseudomonadati; phylum Pseudomonadota; class Gammaproteobacteria; order Vibrionales; family Vibrionaceae; genus Vibrio; species Vibrio sp. Makdt. The sequence goes on along the minus strand of NZ_JAPPTH010000001.1, from coordinate 81,336 downwards.
GACAGGGTATGATCGTTTTGAAGCTCTTGAGGGGGGAACTAATACCCAAGACACTAAGTGGGATGTTCGTGATAAAAGGCAATTAAAAAAAGCGATAGTCACCAAAACGCTTGAAGAAATTCAAAATATCAGAGTTGATACTATTCGGTCTATTTTAGGGATGATGCCTGAAGAATGGATGCTAGATGAAAATAAAGCTACATTTTTAAGTTGGTGGGGAAGCGAAAGTTTCTTTGAAAGAATAGAAAAGCTTAAGCAGGAGGGGTTCTAATGGATTGGTATGATTTTTCAATTATTAAGTATATTCCAAACCTCAAAAGAGGAGAGGTTATTAATATTGGATTGGTTGTTAACGGTCCTAATGGCTGGGATATTCGCCTGCTAGACAGTTATGCAAAGATTAGGATGTTTGATGGTGAGTCGAATCAAAACTCTTTAAATCGATTGTCCACGAACTTAAATGAACTGTTTGTCTCTGATCAACATAATGCGATCGAGATAATCAATGAGAGTATGCTCGGTATCAAAATTAGTACGTCTTCTACTTTCCAACTTAGGCCACATGAAACATATACTCAAAAGATCCAACAGCTTTATGATGATTTGGTTAGACCCTTCTCGGCAGTAGAACCTCGCAAAAGAAGGACATCATGTAGGTTAGTTTCAGATATTAAAAGAAGGTTAAATCGGCAGAGTTTGATTTCGAACAATGTGGATGACCTATACCATCATAAAGTCATACCTTCATTTGTATTGAATGAAAAATCAGGAATAACTGCTGATTTTATGTTAAAGAATGGCTGTTATCATATGAGTAGCGTTGTAGATTTTAATGTGTCAGATACGGCAAACAAATTTAAGGAAACAGCCCTCAAAGTTTTAAGTTTTCATGAAGGCGAAAAAAATATATCTGATCATATTCAAAAGTATTTTGTATATGCAGCAGATGCAAAAACAGAGTATCAAATATCAGGTCATTTAGCGCTGGTTGAGGGGAACTGTCATAGAATGTTTAATATGAATAGTGACGAGGACTCTAGTTCCTACTATGACTTGATGATAAAGCTAACGAATCACGATAGTTTAAACCTTCAGTAAACTAAAAGCGCTCTAATGTAGTAGAGCGCTTCTTTATTATTCTTTTCACATTAACTGACGAGTTTTTTATATTCTTTGAAATTAGCGTCGTACGCCTTTTCACCGTAGATGTAAGTCTCGCTGACGGTTCTGTCGTCACCCAAGCTCATCAGTACAAACAGTTTTTCTTCAAGCTTGGTCGCTTGTTCCATTCTAAAGCGCATCAGTTGGGTAGCGTGCAAGTCCAACACCACGAAATCCGCTTCTTTTCCCACTTCCAAGTTACCGATTTTATCTTCTAAATGCAGAGAACGTGCGCCACCTAAAGTTGCTAAGAATAGCGACTTAGCTGGGTGCAATTTCTTATGTTGAAGCTGCATGATCTTATAGGCTTCACTCATGGTCTGCAGAATAGAGAAGCTAGTACCTGCGCCCACATCGGTACCCATACCAACACGGATTCCGTGTTCTTCCATTTCTGGTAATCGGAATAAACCTGAGCCTAAGAATAGGTTTGAGGTTGGACAGAAAGCGATAGCAGATTCGGTGTCCGCTAGGCGCTTACACTCGCAATCAGACAAGTGAATGCCGTGTGCGAAAACTGAACGTTTGTGCAGTAAGCCATAGTGATCGTATACATCTAGGTAGCTGTCACGTTCTGGGAATAGAGCCTTCACCCACTCAATCTCTTTCTCGTTCTCTGAAAGGTGAGTGTGCATGTACACATCTGGGTACTCTTCTAATAATTTACCTACAGTTGCCAGTTGCTCCGAGGTACTGGTTGGCGCAAAGCGCGGTGTCACTGCATACAACAAGCGGCCACGGTTGTGCCATTTTTCGATGAGTTCTTTTGAGTCTGTATAGCCTGATTCGGGTGTATCGGTTAGGTAATCTGGCGCATTGCGATCCATTAAAACCTTACCTGCGATCATACGTAGGTTACGTTTCTCTGCTTCTTCAAAGAACACGTTGACTGACTCTTTGTGCACGGTGCCGAACACGAGTGCCGTCGTGGTACCGTTGCTCGCCAGTTCGTCTAGAAATAGTTTTGCCACTTTGTGTGCGTAGACTGGGTTTTTGAAACGTTTTTCTTCTGGGAAGGTGTAGTTCTCTAACCAATCAAGAAGCTGCTCACCGTAAGACGCGATCATCCCCGTTTGAGGGTAGTGGATGTGCGTATCAATAAAACCAGAGGTGATCAGTTTGTCTTTGTATTCTCTTACTTCGAGTGTTTTAGGCTGACGCGCCAATACGTCATCGGCATGGCCTAAGTCGACGATGTGGCCGTTTTCAACCACTAAAACACCGTCTTCAAAATAGTCGTAAGACTCATCGATACCAACGTCTTTTGGGTCGGCTACGCTGTGTAAAATACTGGCGCGATAAGCTTTGCGTTGCGTTGTCATGTTTACTTCCTTTTAATGACTTCAGTAACGTTATGGCTACCGAAGCTTTGCGACTTGTACTAGGCGATCTTCTCTTCCAAAGGTGGTTCGCCTACATCGCTTGGTTGACTGTGTTGCTCGGTCAAATCCTGATTTCGATATTGTTTGGTCGGGCGCTTTTGTTCAAGCGCTTGCCCTTGATAGTGTGCGATCAGTTCACCCGCAACCGATACAGCGATTTCAGCGGGATGTTTGCCATTCACAGCGCTGATGCCAATCGGGCAAATCATAGTTTCAATTTGCTCTTGGCTATAGCCACGCTGCTCTAGGCGGAAGTCAAACTTCTTACGCTTGGTCAGCGAGCCGATCATGCCGAAGTAACGGCTGTCTTCACGGTCGATAATGGCTTTCGTTAAATCGAAATCAAGCTGGTGGTTGTGGGTCATCACTAGGTAGTAGCTGTTCGGCGGCATGTGTTTAACTTCGCCAACCGGATCGTCTGTGACTAGCTTTTTGACACCGTGAGGAAGTGTGTCAGGGAACACTTCTTCACGTTCATCAATCCAGGTCACACGGAAGGGCAGGGTCGCGACAATGTGTAGCAGCGCTTTTGCCACATGGCCAGCGCCAAACAGCACGAGATGGTTCTGTTGAGTACCAATGGGTTCAAAGCTTAATGTTGCCATTCCGCCACAACATTGGCCTAAACGAGCACCTAGATTGAAGCGTTCTACTTTGAGCGACTTTTCACTAGCAATCAGCATTTCACGCGCCATTTTAGTGGCCACATGTTCAAGGTGACCACCACCAATTGTAGCGATGATTCGGTCACGAGTGACAAGCATCTTGGTACCCGCATCACGTGGCACTGAGCCTCTGTCTTCAAGCACTGTCACCATGACACATGGTTCGTAGTTCTCTTCCAGTTTTGCCAGTTCGTGAATCCAATTATCCTTAAACATATGTCCTCCTAAATCCCTTCTATGCTTCCTAAGCTGTTTATTACGCCCTAAGACATATCTATCAGCTCTAAGCCGTTTCTGATTGAGCATCGACCGAGGTCGGGGCTTTTTCAGAGACTTCCTGAATCGCCATCAAAATACGCTCTGGCGTTGCTGGTGTGTTGAGCTTTGGAATTGCACCATCAACGGCTACATAGCTAATCGCATCTTTCAATGCACTCCATACCGACATACCCAACATGAAAGGTGGTTCACCCACGGCTTTCGAGTTGAATACTGTGTCTTCTGGGTTGCTGCGGTTTTCCAAAAGGTGTGTTCTGAAATCAATTGGCATATCAGCAATCGCAGGGATTTTGTAGCTTGCTGGGCCATTGGTCATTAAGCGACCTTGTTGGTTCCATACCAACTCTTCTGTCGTCAACCAGCCGACACCTTGCACAAAGCCGCCTTCGACTTGGCCGATGTCAATCGCAGGGTTCAGTGAAGCGCCCACGTCATGCAGAATATCAACTCGCAGAATCTTGTTCTCGCCAGTGAGAGTATCGATGATGACCTCTGAACAAGAAGCACCATAGGCGTAGTAGTAGAACGGACGACCGCGCGCCTTCTCGTGATCGTAATAGATCTTCGGAGTGCGGTAGAAGCCAGTGCTCGATAGCGAGATTTGGTTAAACCAAGCCAGTTCAACAAATGAGTTGAAGGCCATGATCTCATCGCGGATCTGCACCATGCCGTTCTTGAACACTACCTCTTCTGGAGACACTTTGAAGTGTGCAGAAGCGAAGTCGATCAGGCGCTGCTTAATGGTTATTGCTGCGTTTTGCGCGGCCTTACCGTTGAGGTCGGCGCCCGATGAGGCTGCGGTTGGTGATGTGTTCGGAACTTTGTCTGTGTTTGTAGCGGTGATCTGTATACGTTCGACATCGACTTGGAACTCCTGTGCAACGATTTGTGCCACTTTGATGTTCAAGCCTTGCCCCATTTCCGTACCACCGTGATTCAAATGAATACTGCCATCGGTGTAGATATGGATAAGCGCACCTGCTTGGTTCAAGAAAGTCGCAGTAAACGAGATGCCGAATTTCACAGGTGTGATAGCAAGACCTTTCTTCAAGATAGGGCTCTGCTTGTTGAACTCAGCAATTTCTTTACGACGTGCGTGATAGTCACTGCTGTGTTCAAGCTGTTCGGTTATCTCAGGTAAAAAGTTGTCTTCAACGGTTTGGTAGTAATGGGTTACATTACGGCCTTCTTCGCCGTAGTAGTTCGCCTTACGTACTTCCAAAGGATCTTTTTTCAGGTAACGCGCAATCTCGTCCATGATGTGTTCGATAGTCATCATGCCTTGTGGGCCACCAAAGCCACGATACGCAGTGTTCGATGCTGTGTTGGTTTTGCATCGATGACCAACCACGGTTGCATCGCCTAGGTAGTAAGCGTTGTCCGAGTGGAACATCGCACGGTCGACGATAGAGCTTGATAAGTCTGGCGAGTAACCACAGTTACCTGCAACGGTAATGTCAGCACCTTGAATCACACCATTGTCGTCAAAACCGACGGTGTATTGGTTGTAAAACGGGTGTCGTTTACCGGTTTGCTGCATGTCTTCACTGCGCAGCAAACGCATTTTGGTTGGTCGGCCTGTCAGGTGCGCAATCACCGCTGCCATACACGCAGGAGAGGCTGCTTGAGTCTCTTTACCACCGAAACCACCACCCATACGACGCATATCAATCACGACTTTGTGCATCGGCACGCCAATCACTTCCGCAACCAGCTTTTGAACTTCGGTCGGGTTTTGAGTTGATGTGTAGACGATCATGCCGCCATCTTCGGTTGGCATTACGCTACTGATTTGAGTTTCTAGGTAGAAGTGCTCTTGGCCACCGATCTCTAGGTCTCCAGATATCACGTGTTTCGCTTTTGCCAACGCTGCTTTAGAGTCACCACGCTGTTGAGTGTGGCTCTCTGTGACGAAGTGTTTTTTGTCTAGCGCTTCTTTTACATCAAGAATCGCAGGCAGTTCTTCATATTCAATGATTGCAGCGTGTGCGGCTTTGCGTGCAGTCTCTAAATCGTTAGCTGCCACAGCAATCACAGGTTGGCCGTAATATTCGACTTTGCCATCGGCAAGAAGTGGGTCACCCGGAAGAATTGCACCAATATCCAGTTCACCCGGTACGTCTTTCGCTTGAATGGCAATTGCCACGCCTTCGAATTCGTAACACGGTGACAGGTCTATTTTGGTGATGTTGGCGTGTGCTTGAGTACTCAGGCGTGCGTATACGTGCAGCTGATTTGGGAACTCTAGGCGGTCATCAATGTATACCGCTTCGCCCGTTACTTGCTTGGCTGCACTGTCGTGTTTAACGCTTTTTCCGACGCCAGTTTTTAGATCTTGTTTTGCAATGGTAACCATCTCTTCGTGGGTCATCGCATGCTCGTGTGATTTAGACATAAGACGTTACCCTTGTTTCGATTTGGTTGTTTTTGTTCTGTTGTTCAATGAAGTAGCGACGCAACATATTTGCTGCCGACAATGAACGGTATTCTTGGCTTGCACGGAAATCAGAGAGCGGTTCAAAGTCGTTATACAGTTCTTGCATCGCTAACTTAATATTAGCGTCTGTCCACGGTTTGCCTAATAACGTATTTTCACAACGCACCGCGCGCTTAGGTGTTGCAGCCATACCGCCAAAGGCGATACGAGCGTAAGACACCTTGCCATCTTCAATTTGAATATCGAACGCACCACATACCGCAGAGATGTCATCGTCTAAACGTTTAGACAACTTGTAAGCGCGGAAGCTGTCGTTGGTTGGCTTAGGAATGATGATTTGCTCAATGAACTCACTCTCTTTTTGAGCTGTTACCTTGTAGCTGATGAAGTAATCTTCGATCGGCATGATGCGAGACTCATCACCACAGCGCAGTTTGATTTTCGCATTAAGCGCAATCAGCAGGGGAGGCGTATCACCGATAGGCGAGGCGTTGGCAACATTACCGCCGATGGTGCCTTGGTTACGTACTTGCAGCGAAGCAAAGCGGTGTAACAGCTCACCAAAATCTGGGTAGTGTTTTTTCAGTAGTGAGTAAGAGTCACTGATTGGAAGGTTAGCACCAATGATTAAGTCGGTGTCTGTCTCTTCACATACCTTCATGTCTTCAACAAGGTTTACGCTGATCAGTGTTTCTATCTCGCGGTGGAATTGCGTCACTTCCAGTGCTAAATCCGTGCCGCCAGCAACCAGCTTAGCGTTCGGGTGGGCTTGGAAAAGCTTGGCCAACTCATCAGTGCTTTTCGGTGAAAAAGCGGTGAGGTGACCAAGGCGTAGGTTGGCTTCGGTGTCTTGAATATCTTCTAGCTTCTTGATGGTGTTGCGTTCAAGTTCAGCAAATTGGTCGATCAAAGGTTGGTCTGTTGAAAGCGACATCGCGGCATCAACAATAGGCCTGTAGCCTGTACAGCGACATAGGTTACCCGCCAGTGATTCCATGACATCTTCTTTGCTCGCATCGGGTTTGTTTTTGCCTAGCGCAAACATCGACATGATGAAGCCCGGCGTGCAGTAACCACACTGTGAACCGTGAAAATCAACCACAGCTTTCTGTACAGGGTGCAGTGACTTATCTCGGTTTTGTAGATCTTCTACTGTGATTAGCTGTTTTCCGTGCAGCGCTGAAACGAACGTAAGGCAAGAGTTCACCGAGCGGTATTGCAGCTGTCCATCCACCACTTCACCTAAAACGACGGTACATGCGGCACAGTCACCCGACCCACAACCTTCTTTGGTACCGGTTTTATTAACCTTGGTACGAAGGTAATTGAGCACTGTCATATTCGGCGACAGATTGTCTTCACGTCTTATTTCCTGATTGAGCAAAAAAGTAATCAAGAGACCTCCTTGTAAATCGACATTGTTCCATGTGTATTCTTTTTGACTTCTAGGTCAATAATTATCCATCCTGACCCTGTGGTCAACTATTTATTTACAAAAATGCAACAATGTTGCACATTGTTGGATTGTGTACAATTTGTTTTTGTCTGTAGTTGTTTGTTTTATTAGGCTTTAAATTGGAAGTGCTGAGTTTTTTGGTGTGAATGAATTAATAGCTATGTATACAAAATAAAGACAAGGTTTTGGCATTGATGGATCAAATACTGTAGAAGCTAAGAGCGCTATTTAGGGCAGAATAGAGAGTGTTTGAGGTGAAATGAGTCGATCTTCGCGTCTGTCATTATGGGAAAGGCATAAAAAAAGAGAAGTAAACACAGAGGATTACTTCTCTCCCGTCTTGTTAATAAAAAGTTATTAACAAAAAGTTGTTAGAGCTGGATTGGAATAGTTAGCTCGTTATGATTTGTTCTTAAGTAAATCTGAGAACACAACATGCAGGTCGCTCGATGCGGTGCTGCTGTCTAGGTTGAGCTTAGAACGAATGTGGCTCAAATGCTCTTTCATCAATTCGACGGCTTGTTCTTCATCACCAGACTCAATGGCATCAAGTAATCCTTCATGCTCATCCAAAGAACAGTTCGAGTGATTACCTGTCTCGTATTGAGCGATAAGCAGTGAGGTTTGTGATACTAGGCTGCGTTGGAAAGCGAGCAGGGGTGCATTTTCTGCCATTTCTGCCAGTTTGATGTGGAACTCACCAGACAAACGTAATCCAGAGCCGTAGTCACCTTGGTCAAAGGCACAGTTCTCTTTCGCTACCAACTTTCTGCAATCTTCGATTTGAGCTTTGGTTGCGTTTTTTACGGCAAGCTCTGTGATTGCAAGCTCCATCACTTCACGTGCTTTAAATATCTGTTTGGCTTCGTCTACCGTTGGTGCTGCAATCATGGCCCCTCGGTTTGGACGGATCACCACAACCTGTTCTAAAGAGAGACGTAACAAGGCACGGCGAATGATAGTGCGGCTAACGCCAAAGATTTCTGCTAACGCTTCTTCGCTTAATTTGGTGGCTGGTGGCAGCCTTTGTTCTAGTATTGCGTCGAAGATATGGCAGTAAACAACATCGTCTTGAGTCTGGCCTGTTACTTTTGTTTTTACACCTTTGGAGACAGAATTTTTGAGAGCTGTCATAGAGATAAGGGCCCTTGTTTAGTCGAGTTGGATTGGTCGAGAATAATTCATGAGTGTTACTCTATATTGTATACATTTATCTATACAATGCCACCGGATGAAAGTGCGATGCACGCTTATTTGTTAATGACTTATAACATTTAGTTTGCAGGGAACGGTGTGCAATCTAAAGCTTTAAGCCATTCTTATTGAACTAGACGCGATTATCGCCACAGCTGTAGGCGACGATCTGGCTTATTTCGCTCAGGGTACGACCTGATTGCTGCTGCCACTCGTTGAAAGCCTTACTTGCCGCGACTTGTGCTCGTTTGGTGTTACGACCGCTATCAATCACATCTGTGCTGCGCAGGTGCGCTTCAACGTCAGAAGATAAGATAAACGTGTCTTTTCCCATTTGGCGCAAGGTGTAAGCACCTGTGTTACCACCTAATCGCTTGCCGTGTTTCTTCAGATAATCCCAAAGTTCTGTGATGCGTTCTGATGGCCAGTCGGCAACCATTTGTGAGAAGGAATCCGCTTCACGCTTGGCATTGTGGATCATCATTGCGTTGGCAGGGATGGTCATCACCTTGGTGAGGTGGCGAATAATGCGTGGATCTTGCGCTTTTTGTTCCCACATCTCATTCGGCAGCATCAGCATTTTTTCGATATTGAATTCAAAGAACACTTCTTCAAATTGCGGCCATTTCTTTCTCACCACATTCCACGAAATACCACACTGGAATACCTTCTCGGTAAAAGCGGCTAGCCAACGGTCGTCGGTAATTTGTGATAACTCGGTCTGTGAAAGAGGCGCACGAACAATCTTTTCGAGCTCTGCTGCGCCACCTTTACGGTGAGCGGCACGTTGGTAAATGGTGTCGAATTTTTCTTGGGTCATTGAAGGTTCCAAATTACATCTGTGTAGCCAATGCTTAATGATATGGGGTCGAGTCTGGCAATTAAAACGATTCTGTTAACTAAAGTAAGTCTGTTAATTAAAACGATCAAGCCGAGTAAAACACGCTAGCTGAGCTTTAATTCCATCTGATACAAGGGCCAGGTATTGCCATTGAATTCTTTGAATTTTGGTTCTTTGTCTACCACTTGAAAGCCCGCTTTGTCGTAGCAACGTTTCGCACCGTGATTCTGTTGGAATACAGCTAAGCTGATGGTGGTGACATCAGGGATTTGTTTTGCGGTTTCTAATGCACTTTCTATCATGGACTGCCCAAACCCTTTACCACGCTGACTTGGGTGAATGGCCACTCGGCAGAATCGGAGTTCATTGTCTGACATACGTTGAAACTCCATAAGCCCGATCAGTTCAGTGTGATTGCCATTCGAACTCAGTTCAGAGAGAGCACTAGATTCAGAGAAGGTATAGAGCTCGACATGGGGCTCTTGAGAACGTTCGATGATGGAAGAGGCCTCTAACGGCCAACCAAAGGTTCGCCCTCCCCACAGTACGTAGTCTTCGAGGGATGTAAACCAAGTGACGATCTCGTCGGCGTCGGATGCTTTAAAGCGGTTTATTTCCATATCCTTTTTCTCCTTGTCGTGTGTCCTTTTTCTAAGCTGCTAATTCTAAGCGGCTAAACTTCCGCACCCAACTGCTCAAGAAAGCCACGCATGTAGTCGGTGCGCTTGTTGGCTTCTAACTTGGCGGACTCTGTATTCATGGTTTCAGCGAGCTTAAACAGCTTCACGTAGAAGTGGTCGACGCTGTAATGCTTGTCATCTAAGTCACGATGTTCCGCGAACGGGTCTTCGTGATTATAGAGTTCAGCGTTAAAGCTCTGACCCACATACAAACAGCGAGCGATACCAATTGCACCGAGAGAATCAAGGCGATCGGCATCTTGGACGATCTGAGCTTCTAAGGTTTCAGGTGTGATGTTGGCGCTGTAGCTGTGCGTGACAATGGCATGGTGGATCTCATCAAGATAGGACGCGGGATAGTCGATAGATTTGAGGAAAGAGATCGCCTTATCTGCTGCCATTGTTGAGCTTTGGGCTCTGTCTGGGTGGTTCTTAGGAAAGGTGAAGCAATCATGAAGATAAGCGGCAGGTAACACGACTTCAAGCTTAGCTTGTTCTTGATCGCACAAAGCTTTTGCGGTTTTGACGACACGCTTAATATGGCTGATGTCGTGTGCTGCATCTTGTGTCATTTCTTGCTGTGCAAACTCAAGCAGTTGGTCTTCAAACTTTTCCTTCACGCGTCTCTGTCTCCATATTTAGATGTTAGCAATCTTGCTGATTACTTAGCATTTATCCCAAAGCGACTTTAACAGTTTCAAGCGCGAGTTTTTATCTTTTATAAAAACTATACCAACAAAAAAACCGACTCTGTGAGTCGGCTTAATAGAGAGGCTTGACTACGTTGATAAAAGCATTATCAACGGCAGTGAGAGCCTAAGCTGCAGTTTGTTGAAGCTGTGCTAGCACATCATGTAGAGAAGGGCTGATGGTGTGTCCAAGCGCTTTTACTTCGTCACATGGCTCTACTAAATCAGGGATCTGGAAGCTGATCATGTTGGCTGCCATAGAAGCGCGAATGCCGTTGTTTGAATCTTCAAACGCCAAGCAAGTTTCAGGCGCAACACCTAGGCGTTCTGCCGCCAATAAGTAGATCTCTGGGTGAGGCTTACCGTGAGTCACTTCGCAGCCTGTGCTTAGTGAAGTGAAGTAAGAATCTAGGCCTGCTAGCTCGAGCTTCTTCTTTGCGATATCTAGCTGAGTTGAGGTAGCTACCGCGATTGGAATGTCATTTGACTTTAGCCATTCAAGCAGCTCAATCACGCCATCTTTTACTGGGATGGCTTGGTTTTTAACTATCGCACTATAGCGGGTGCGCCATTCATTATTCAGTGCTGGGTAGTCTAGGTTTTCACCGTAGCCATTTCGAAAAATCTGTTCGATGGTTTTTGCGTTACAACCAATGATGCCTAGGTAAACATCTTGCAAAAACGGAACACCTTGCGCGTGACATGCTTCTTCAAAAACCTGCATACAAAGTCGCTCGGTGTCGAGCAGCAGTCCATCCATATCAAAAATAGCAGCTTGAAAATTCATATTCGTGGTTCTTTCTGTATTGTCATCGTAAGGGCGGGTATTTTGACACAGTGTATGGGGATAGGCGAGTTAGAGTTAAGTAAAAATGGCAAGAATCGTATTACAAAAATTGAGGAGAATAGGGAGAGTCCGTTATGGGTTTCTGAATGGGTGATAACGTTTAGTTATGATATTTAAATTTTATAGATTGAGGCGTTCTAAAAGAAACAATGAACATCAGAATGCATAACAATCCTAGAGTTTCACTTGAGTGAAAAATTACATTTTAGATACTTAATCGCCTGTTATCGTGACCCTAATCTTATAAAAAACAATCCATTAAAACGCTCAATGATTGTGTGATCTACCAATAAGTAGCGCATTGAACATAAAGACAAAATAACCCTAGTCCACATTTTTAGCAGGGTTGCTTATGTTGTATTTTGAGTTTCTATTTTTACTTGTCGTTCTCTATATCGGTTCTCGGTATGGCGGTATTGGTTTAGGGGTTGTTTCTGGTATTGGTTTGGTTATTGAAGTCTTTATCTTCAAGATGCCACCAACGTCACCACCTGTCACCGTAATGCTGATCATTCTCGCGGTGGTAACCTGTGCCTCGATCCTGGAAGCGGCTGGTGGCTTAAAATACATGCTGCAAGTGGCGGAAAGGGTGCTAAGAAAGAACCCGAAACGTGTCACCCTAATAGCCCCATTTGTTACCTATTCTATGACGTTCCTGTTGGGTACTGGCCACGCGGTTTATTCGATCATGCCTATCATTGGCGATGTGGCATTGAAGAACGGGATTCGCCCTGAGCGCCCGATGGCGGCAGCTTCTGTTGCATCTCAACTTGCGATTACCGCATCACCAATCTCGGCAGCCGTCGTTTATTACTTAGCGCAGCTATCGGATATTCAACACTCTATCACTTTGCTTTCGATTCTATTGGTGACGGTGCCTGCAACCTTGTTCGGTACGTTGTTACTTTCTCTGTACAGCTTGAAACGCGGTAAAGAACTGAACGACGATCCTGATTATCAAGAGCGCTTAAAAGATCCTGAGTGGAAAAAGCGCATTGAGAGCACCACAGCAACATCTCTAGATGAAGTGCTACCTAGCTCGGCTCGTAACGCGGTATTAATTTTCCTACTTTCTATTGTCGTGATCGTAATTGTGGCGATGGTGCCAGAGATCAGAACCATTGTAGACGGCGACAAGCCAATCAAGATGTCGGTCATCATCCAAATGATGATGCTCTGCTTCGGCGGTATCATTTTACTGGCAACCAAAACTGACCCACGTGATGTGCCAAATGGTGTGGTATTTAAATCGGGTATGGTGGCGGCCATTGCTATCTTTGGTATCGCTTGGATGTCGGATACATATTTCCAATACGCAATGCCTCAGTTCAAATCGGGCATCGTTGAAATGGTAACAAACTATCCTTGGACGTTCGCACTAGCACTATTCATCGTATCGGTTGTGGTGAACTCTCAAGCGGCTACTGCACGTATGATGCTACCGGTTGGCCTTGGTTTAGGGTTAGACCCAGCCTTGCTAATCGGCTTGATGCCCGCAGTTTACGGTTACTTCTTCATCCCGAACTATCCATCTGACATCGCAACGGTGAACTTCGATGTGTCTGGTACCACTAAGATTGGTAAGTGGTACTTCAACCACTCATTCATGTCGGTCGGTTTAATCGGTGTAGTAGGCGCATGTTGCTTAGGCTACGCTCTGGCACAGATTTTTATCGCTTAACCTAGCTTTCGGTCGCTTAATTTAACTAGCGATAACGAGATAAGAAACGAAAAACAGCGCCTAAATTGGCGCTGTTTTTGTTTGTTCTGTTTGGAAGTTCTGATTCGAATCTAGGTTTTGAATTAATAACCATTCTTAACGAGGCTCAAAAACCAAAGACTGAATCGCATCTTCAATTGTTAGGAAGTGGATCTTCATCAGGCATACTTCGGCTTTCTGGAATTCATGATTTCGTATCAGCTTAGTCACGCTTTCTACTGAATACTGCTCAGGTCGTTTTGCTAAAGACAGTTGATTTGAGTTCGATTGAAGTGCGTAGCTGTCACCTTCAGAATCGATGAGGTAATCATCTTCACCCAAGATCATGTCTGAGCATTCTGCCTGAAAATCGTTCTCGGATGCGACGTAAATAAGCTCATCATCGCCGTCGAGTTTTACTAAAGATGGCCAACGGATCATTACTGCCTCTGAATCATGTGTGTTGAAGTTTGTGTTGACTATAAACAGTTTTGAAGATTGGGTCATCTATTGTTCTATCTGACCAAAACGCTGTTTACTTAAAGAGCTACTTGCTCAAAGAGCGGCCCAACGGTGCAAAATACCCCTGCATCGCATTGTAGATTTCTTCTCTATGCGTGAGGTCTGGATAGAGGGGGAACATATTCGGCTTGGTTGTACCATCGACCAGGTACGAGTTTTCGATATCAGAGCAGGATTCAATCGCAGATTCAAAAGCGCGCGCCATCATCTCTGTTGGTAACGAGAAGTAACGAGCAGACGTCGCTTTGTCGGCTATGACACTTCGGGCAACGTAATCGTGTTTATCCAAGTGATTTTTGCTGAGTAGCGTGGCATCGAACAGCGACATCAGACTCTCGTTTAATGGATGAGGTCGCACCTTTCTATCGTGTAACCAACAATCGCTAGCAAACAAGATGTGTTTACGAGGCCCTGATGTATCACCAATCTCAAATGCTTTTTCAGCAATGTAGTGATCAAATGCATGCCAAAACTCGTGAGCGAGCGCACCGGCACCTGCGTTTTTAGCGAGCGCTAGTTCACGTTGGTTGGGGGCGTAATGCGCTTGCACGCCTTTTCTGCCTCCACTGCCGAACGCTAAACCTAACGTACCGCGCAGACCAATCGCTTCAGGTGGTAGAGCCAAGATATAAGCGAGGTCCGCTAAAGAGTCGAATATCAAGTTCGCAGCCAAGTCTTTCTCTTCTTTGGTTACCCAAGCGCCCACACGAATACCGCCCATACCGAAGGTCTGTTTAATGTCCATAAAAGACACCTGATCGCCATGTCGATAGTCTGGGCCTTTGCGCGTCTTGTATTTAAAGTGGGTTAACTTCAAAGGATTCCTTAGAAATGAGTGTATGACGCAAATGCTATCAGGTACGGCCCAGAGCCTTACAAACCTAAGCCGAGGAAGTTACCACTTTTCGTAGCCAATTTCTGAATAAAATGACTTTGAGTTAGGTTGAAGGACCTACCATGAGGTGGGATCGCCTTCGCGAGTTAACGGAAACAGAGGTTCATCGGGTTTGGCGTAGCTTAGTCGGTGCAGCCTTTGTGTCACGTGATAACTGTCTAGGCCTGATATGGTGACTGTGTCTAAAGCCTCCAGATCCAAGTACCCATCGGGCATGAAGGCACTTTTTGGGGCGTGAAGCGTGACGACTTCGCCAATCAGCATTTGGGTGTGATTACTCTCTATCTGAATATGTTCTTTCAACTCCAACCCAATTTTCAAAGCACTTTCCAGTACAAACGGCGCTGAGAAGTCATCGTCATAATAAGGTGTCAGGCCGACCGACTCGAATTCGGATACTTCTTTAGGATATCGCGCAGAGGTTTGGTGAGCCTGCTTGAAAAAGTCAGCGCCAATACTGTTAATCGTGAACTGTTTGGTTTCGAGAATGTTGTCTAAGGTGTGGCGGCGTCTTTTACACGGGCGAACAATGAATCCGAATAGCGGAGGGTGAGAGCCTAAATGTACTACCGAGCTTATCACAGCCAAGTTTACTGCCCCTTGACTGTCACAACTACCAATCAAATTTGCACTCTTGAATCCCGATAATGAGTTGACTAGTCGAGTGCGCCCTCGCTGCTCCATGGCTTGAAGATCGTTCTTTGACAGGGTGATGTCCTTCATACCTTTCTCTTCCTACTTGATTAAATGAACCTGCGTTTTTATGAGCCTATATGTACGAACATGGGCTTTTTATCGATCAAAGAAATCACGAACCCAGAGAGCCCACTTGGTGCGATCGGTTATGTAGTTCAATCGCGAATCGGGAACTGTGGTTCAGCTAGCACATGGTAGTTAGTCGTCTTTGCATAGATTTACGCATGTTGACGTCGCTTTACATCACGCAATCTAAAGTAAGGGTGTCGTCTTTAAGAGTGTTAAAAAATGAAAACAGTCCGCAATATCATTTGGGCAATGATTGCCACAATGTCAGCCTTTTGGTTTGCGATGGAACCGCAATTATTCGCTTCAAACAATGTCTTTGAATGGCGCTCAGCCATGATTCAGTACTCCGGTATTTTGTCTCTGATGTTAATGTCCATTACCATGGTTTTGGCAATGCGTTTGCCTATGGTCGAGAATTGGCTCAAAGGTATGGATAAAGCGTATCGAGTCCATAAATGGCTTGGTATCGGTGGTGTGGCATTGGGTGTCACACACTGGTTGTGGTACCAAATTCCTAAGTCGCTGGTGACTTTTGGCATCTTGGCTAAGCCTGTTCGACATGATGGTTCAGGGCCACAAACGGTCTTGAATGGTTGGGAAATGTGGGTCAACGAACTGCGCGATATTGCTCAAAGTATCGGTGAATGGGGTTTTTACTTATTACTCGTTCTACTTGTGGCATCACTATGGGCGGTAGTGAAGTATAAACCGTTCAAATTGTCGCACCGTCTGATGTCGGTCGCGTATCTGTTTATCGCTTTTCACTCGGTAATACTGCTTAAACGAGCGTATTGGGGAGAGCCTATTTATTACCTAACGGTGGCATTTGCTTTGGTTGGATCTATCGCCGCGATTTACAGTTTGTTGGGTTTGGTTGGGCGTCGTAATCGTCACTCAGCAACTATCGCTTTGACTCGCTATTTTCCACAGGCTGAAGTGATGGATCTTGTGTTAAAGCCGGATGCATCTTGGCAAGGTCACAAAGCAGGGCAGTTTGCTTACTTGCGTTTCGGTAATGAAGACCCGCATCCGTTTACCATTGTTTCTGGCAGTGAAGATTCAGAGCTACGTTTCTTGATCAAAGAGTTGGGTGATTTTACTGATGGCTTGTACGAGCGAGTCAAAGCGGGTGATACTGTAAGAGTTGAAGGACCTTATGGCCGTCTTGAATTTGATTTGAGCAAGCCACAAATTTGGGTTGCTGGTGGTGTCGGGATTGCTTCGTTCTTTGCCACACTTGAAGCGCTCAAGAGTGAACCAGATCACCCTCGAATCGAGTTGTTTTACTGTACTCGTGGTATCGACGATCATTTGGTTGATGAGCTACTAGGCTTAGCTCATGAGGTGGGAGTAAAGCTGAACGTTATTGATACTTTGCATTCTCCAAGACTAAACGCCGGACTAATCGCAAACCAATGTGGTGACCTGAATGATTATGAACTCTATTTTTGTGGACCAGAGTTGTTCTCAACATCATTGAAGAAAGAGTTAGACGCTTATCAATTTGATATCGAAAAGCACTATCACGAAGAGTTGTTTGTGATGCGCTAAAGCTTGAAATAGATTCGTGATAATTGTGCGGAGTAGCACTATAACAGTGCTACTCCGCTGTTTTGTTTCTAGGAGCAGTAACGGTATGTTTAAACCGATTTAAAGTGCTGCATTTTGAATATCATCCAAGGCATCGCAATAGAAAGGGCCACTAAACTCCAATAAGGCTTGCGGCATCTCTATGGTTTCGGCCAAAACGTTGTGCTCATATAAAGAGACATTGACCGCAGCCTTCATCGATTTCATGTACTTCTGCTCTCCGCCAAAGATAATCACAGAAGGGAAGGCTAACGGGTAAAAGCTTTCCAGTTCGGATTTTACTTCCATGACCATCTTGTACTTAATTTTGTTCATTTCGAATTTTAAATATCCCGCGCAGGAATCTACCTCTCTTTTCAGTGAAATATTGCCAATCGCCGGGTAGAAGATCAGGTCATAATTAGGGGAGATATAGCGGCCAGCCCACAGTTCAATATTAGAGTTTCCAACTTTTGCACCTGTAAACATGTAGTAGAGTTCATCAGAAAGTCCCATGGTGTAGATCATTCCTGCGCTAGACTCTTTGTCATACCACCCTTTATCAAGCTGAGCGTATCCGCTTCCAAATAGAGATTGCTCACCATCGTAGAAACTGTACTGAATCGGCGTGCCGACGGTATAAAGAAACCATTTACCTCCGACTCTCGGTAGTTCAGGAATAATACCGAAAGGCGTTTGTCCCGGATTTCTGCCACGCCAATAATGAGCATGTTCGCCATCCCAACGCATCGAGAATTGAAAGTCTTCGAAAGTTACATTCAGTGTGTCTTTATTGGCGACGACAATCCCCGGTATTTCGTAATGGAGCTGTTCCGAGTCGTTAAAACCGCGGAGTATTAACTCATCACGAAAGATGTCGTATTTTACTGTCTTGCCGTTTACCGGTGTAAACGCGAGATGCACGTATGCCTTAGGCGTTGGGTCAGTAAAGTCAGGAGCAATGTAGGTTTGTAGGCTGACTTTAAAGTAGCCGACCTCTGGTACGGCGATATTGTAGAACCATTGTTCAGCCCAAGTTTGTTGAGATGATGGAGTATGAGGGCGTATATCCTCGAGTGTGGTAGCAAATCCTTGTGCTACGAACAGGCAGCAACATGCTAGCCCTAAACGCAGTAGTTGGCAGAGGTTCATTGAAGTGATGTCCTTTTGGGGATCCTTTGGAAAAGCGAGTATCAGGCATAGAGCGCAGTGCTATATGCCTGACGAGCCGTTTATTTTCGGCAGATACGAGCGTCAGTGAAGTAGAGCCCAGATTGACAAGTCGTCCCTGATTGACAGTGGGCATCTTCTTGACAGTAACATTCGCCACGCACGTTACATCCTGGTTTTAGATAATCTTCTAATGGCGTTTCACCACTCACACGCTCCCAGAATGGGTTGGTGAAGGTATCGAAAGGGTCCAGCTGCGCTTTGGCTTGCAAGAACTCAGGCCACATCGGGAAGCGAGAGGGCATGTCCTCAAAAATAGCGACTGAGTTTTTACCCCAGTGAGGTCGCGCATCATATTTTCGCAGTGACATTTGCTCTATTTCTAGGTTCACGAAGTAGTTTTTAGGTTCTTTCTTCCCCTCTTTACGCAGTGTGTATTCAATGCCGACGAAAGCGGTATCTCGCCCTGCGCTCATTCCTAAATAACTGTCAGAAGCTTTACCAAATCGGAAGTAAATACCATTGAGTGGGAAGCAAGTACGTGGGTGTGCGTCGACGATCTGGCGGACATCATTGATCCAGCTTGGTAGGAGCTCAATATCGATAGCGACTTCTTGAAGCGCGATAGGCAGGCGATCCCAAATACATTTGTTTGGATCTTTGCACTCGAAGTACTGCATTTGGTCTGAATAGCCGATAGGCTCATCAACTTTCTTGCCGGTGATGCTGTCTCTGAAGTAAGAGTTTGCTCGGCCATTGTAACGAGCGACGGCAGCAAGACATTGCAAACCAGCCCCCGGGAATTCGTGTGCGGCATTAAACAGTAGCCCGAAGAAAAACTCTTCCGCATCTGTGACATCGGCTTGTGCATTGTAGGCTTGGCCTTCTGTCTCGATTGGTACTGGGTTGTAAAGTGTGGTGGTGTAACGCCCTAGACCAGGGAACCATGCGATGTTTGCTGAGTAGTTGTTGTGTGCAATATCCAGTACCACGTCTTCAAGGTCGGAATCATCTCGATAACCGGTGACTTCTGCTTTCACTTTAAAGGCATCTTCAAGTTTTAATGTCGCTTCAACCACTACGCCAAGCACACCAAGGTTCACTCTTGCGGCGTCCAGTAAATCGCCCTCAAGTACTCTGACCTCGCCTTGCCCATCAACAATCTTTAGCTGGGTAACGTAGTCAGCGAGCATGTTGCTTGGTCTATCTAACGTAGAGCCGTGTGTGCCACTGCCCAGCATGCCACCAACGGTAAAGATAGCTAACTCAGTCACCATGTTGATCGCGTAACCTTGTCCACGTAAAAAGTCATTGAGATCGTTGAACCGCATACCAGCTTCAACAGTGACGGTCTTATTTGTTGCATCGAAGTGAACGATCTTATTCATATTCTTCAGAGTGATTTGAACTTGGTCGTCACCGGCGCAGGCGGCATCGATTTGGCTGGCGAACTTGCGATTTCCCGTCATCACTTTCTTACCGCGTATCAGAGCGTCTTGGACGATGTTCTGCACTTCATCAATAGAACGTGGGTCGTAAATCGCTTCAGGGTGGCAGGTGTATGTTCCTTGGTAGTTAGAAATCTCTCTTTCCGGTTCATTGGAATGAAGAGAGAAAGCTGTCCCCATTACGGCAGCAAGCAAAGCGTTACCAAGTACCATGGTTTTTATTTTCATTAAGACTTCCTTGTGGTTTAGTCGAGATTGATTTTTAACGGTGGTTTTCTTTATCGAATGGATTAGCCAAATCGAGGCAGAATGTGTTGTTGAATGACTTCTTGAACAGCGCTGCGATGACTTGATAAACGTGAACGGAAAAAGTCTCCGACGTTGGCTTTATAGGCATCGGCAGGTCTAGGGCCTATCTCTGCCACCCAGAGCGCATGATTTGTAGTCGCAAAGTTGAGCTGTGGATGTCCTAAGATCGCTAGTGGGCCTTGTGCTAAGTTTTGTGCGTCAAAGATCCAGACCTCTTTGCCATTTCCAATGCCATGAGTAGGGTGGCTACGAACCACGGCTGTGAATATATAGCCGTCGTCTTGAGAGGTGCTGTTAGGGCGAGCCATAAACTGAGGCGTTCGCATCACACAATCTGAGGGAAATTGATACGCATCGGCGAGATTCATCGAAAGGCAGTCCATGTGCACTAAAGCCGAGGGTTGGTCGGTTTGAGGTAATGAATCGTTGGTGAATCTTCTATTGGGGTAGTGCTCATAGGCGTCGGCGACACGCTTGATGACATGGTCTTTACGGTAGCCAACGGCAGCCCAATAAATGTGTTCAAATTGCTCTGGGAACTGAAAGTGTCCACGGTACGCGGGATCATTCATATCCCAGAAAAGTCGGTCGTCTCGTATCAGTCTGAAGTCTTCATTTATGTGTCGGACGGATTGCGGTTGAATTTGGATCCTTGCGCGTACTAAGCCGCCGACATCAATGGGTGCTGCAGGGTAACCTGCCAATTGACTCGGAGTCCTTCCACCAAACCATCGCTTATCGCGCGTGTATTGGGGCTCCGATTTGTCCATCGCTCCTAGGTATTGACCGTATAGAGTGATTTCGTTGTCATGGTCATCGTAATTACACATGATGTCTGAGGTATCGAAATCCAGTTCTAGGTAGTCGGCAACCACATAATCGCGCCCGAGGTAGAGATCTTTCTTACGAATAATCCAAGTTGGAGTCCGATGTTGCTGAGCATAAACCGACGATATACCGATCATACGTAGCGGCTCGACTTGCGCTGCAGTTTCAAATACGAGGATGTGGTGGCGTGTTACACCAAGAGAGTGAGCGGTTGCTGCGATAAAGGCAGGCTTACCGTTACGGCCAATAATGTTCCAGCCTTGTAGAGGGCTGTGCTTATCCCATTTCAAAAGCCGTATAAATCCATTTTTAGTACCCGTGTTGGAAATGTTTCCACCGTAGTTAATGGTGAAACATTCATCCGACTCGAGATCAAAATACGGATGGCCTGTGGTGCGTACTTGTGGAAACAGCCATTTGTCAGGAATAAAAGGGCTCATCCAAGGTGGAAAACTGCTCTGCCACTCATCATAGTGACCAATCGGTGTGACCAGGTCTAAGCTCAGCGCATCAAATTCGTAGGGAACCCCACCTTCGTAGCTGAGCGCGAAACGATTGTCACCCAGGTAGTTGGGTGCGGTATTACAATAATTGACGAATCCCATCGTCGGGCTGTAATAAGCCATACCACCGAGTAATTTAAAGCTGTCATAGCCATAGGAGATATGCTGTTGCATGATGGCTGACGGGGTGTCAATCATCTTACGCAAGAAAGAAACTTTGCTTGGCGAAAAGTCGAGACGGGTTAGAGCGCCGCGGCCGTTCGGACTCAGGTGGTCTGGCTCCAATGGTATCCCTTCAGAAAAAAACACATGACCATGGATATCAGCTGGTAATTCTCCACTAAGAAGGTGCAAATCTCCCGAGGTTGCGCTGCGCCCAGCCTGCATAATTGAGACCGGAAATAAGGAAGGATTGTTGCCTTGCGAAGCCAAAAGTTGGGTTGGTACAAAGGCAGCCCCAGCTACGCTTTTCAAAAATGTACGTCTTTTCATTGCTCTGATTTATATGTTTATCCATGCATATAAACAAAGTAGGTGAGTTTTATTGGCTAGAATGAGTAATGTACAAAACTATGAATGAGTGCAAAGAAGTCGTGTAATTTGACGGGTGAATTACACGGATTAATATCAATAAACTATTGATTTAAATGTTTTTAATTTCGTTTTTCTTGTGTTTGGTTTGGCGAGTTTTAACGGTGTGGTTAGCTCTTTATTTCGTTTCTAACGCCAATATTTGAAGAGAGGGTGCTTCTTGATGCGTGGCACCAATACTTTCTGTAGCGTTGTATTTAAAGGCGTGAGATAAGTTAATTTGCTATTGCAGCCATTCGCTATTGAGCGATACCATATAGGGCTATTTCTTTGGAAAAGATTCGATTATGTCAGATGAAAAACTCGCACTAGAGTGGATGCGCCAACAGGCACATAAAGTAGACCCATACGTTATCAACCCATCGTTTGATGAGTGCGTTGAGCTGCTTGATCCTGCTTTTAAGAAGGGCAAGAGTGTTGCGCAGTTAAAGTATCTGTTATCAGAAGCGGATCGTAGAGCTGGCGCGGCAGAACGTAAGCATGCGGCTTTAAAATACGCCAAAGAGAAAAGCCCAAATGCTGGTCAAATCTTGCGACTGCAAAGCAAGCTTCAACAAGTTCAGTTGGCTCTTAAGCTTGCCACTGGCGATAACAATATGACCATATCTCAGTTCTGTGCGGAGTACGATGTCTCTAAGCGTGATGGCAACACCGCATGGAATGAAAAGCTGGTAGAGCAGAACAAAAGAAGATAGTAAAACAAAAAAAGATAGCAAAATGAGCCCTTTGAACGGGCTCATTTTCGTTGTGCGCTTAAGAAAACCTGCTAAGGTCGGATGTTATTGAAGCTGACCTTCTGCATTCCCCCCTCAAGCATCTCCAACTTAACCACATCGCCTTGATAGTAATACGGTTCCATT
This sequence comes from Vibrio sp. Makdt, assembly GCF_027587015.1. Taxonomy (NCBI): domain Bacteria; kingdom Pseudomonadati; phylum Pseudomonadota; class Gammaproteobacteria; order Vibrionales; family Vibrionaceae; genus Vibrio; species Vibrio sp. Makdt. Next base: position 58,546 of record NZ_JAPPTH010000001.1, on the reverse strand, counting down.
GGTATCTCGCTGTTGGCTGGTCTCGCGTAGTGAAGCACTGCAGGTTTGCCTTCCACTTGTCTGGCATATAAGTAACCAATCAACGCATGCTCAAATTGATGGTAGCCGTTGCCCCAATGAAAAGCCTTAGTGCGCTTAGGTTCAAGCCCTACACCACCATATTTGTGGTCGACCCACACATCGTGAAAAGTCGGCAACGTGTATTGTAGGGTTTCTTTCATCGAACCATCTAAAAGCGATACCGTCATTGCCGCTTGGTCGAGCTCAGCCCATTCCCATGACGAAGCCCAATGTGTGTTTGGTCTGCTTTGCCAGCCAGTAATCTCTCGTCCTTGCCATGCCTTTTGAAGCTTGTCGCCAAAGTATTGGGATACATCGGTGAAGTCTTTCTGGTACTGCGCTTGGGCTAAAGTGTGCTTCATCCCTTGCATACCGAACTCTTTCCATTCGGAGTTATCCAGAGTTTGGCCGGTAAGGTAAGTCATCCAATATGCTTTGATGGTGTGACCAAAATCATTGTGATTGGCGTTCGGCATCATGGCTGCTTTGCTGTGAATGGCACCGTAGAAGCGTTGTTCATCTTCGTAGTGGTAGTGCTCGATCATGGTTTGTGTCAGCCAATTCAGATCATCAAGCCATTTTGTCTTGGTAGGCTCTTTCAGTAGGGGAGCTATTAACAGCATGTAGCCGTTAATCTGGTCAAGCTGTGCAACTAATTCCCGCTGAGTGACTTTGCCATCTTCACCGTCGGCAAGCACCCACGCAAGGCCGCTGCTGTCGTTAAGTCGATATTTATTTAAGATAAATGCTTGTTGGGCAATGAGCGCTTCCTCTACCTGTTTGTCTTGGGTTAAGTAGTAGTACATTGCCAATCCAACTAGCGCATATGCTTGATCTTGAGCCGTTCGCTGTTGCCACTCAAGCCCTGCTTTGCCGTCTTTGGTGAAGCTGATGAAACCACCATTTTGTTTATCTTCTAAGTGTTCAATGAGGTAGTAAGCCCCTTGCTTAGCGAGCGCTAATGCTTGTCTGTCTCCGGTTAGGTGGTAGAGCACGCCATAAGCATAGGTTTGGCGTGACTTCATCCGAGTGAACTCTTTGCCGAAGTGTGGCGTGATCCAGCCTCTGTTCAATTCAGGACAAACATTAGTCACATCAAGCAATGTTCCATCATCACAACGAAAAGTCGGGAAGTTGCCTATCGGTTCTCCCTGAGCGCTCGGCATCATCCAATAAGGCGCAAGCCCTTCAGAAGCATGATTGATCCAGTCTTGTCCAGAGGGAAGGGTGACATTGGCAGATACAGCTAAGCTCGTGATACTGAGTAATGCGATAGAGGCTCGTAACATGATGTTTATCTTAATAATTTGATTTTGTTTGAATATAAACAATCAGGTCTGCACATTGTGATTCGGCGATCACAATCGACCAAATTATTGCGATATGGGTAAAGGTTCAGGTGATTGGAGGTTAAGTGAATCGACTCGAGAGTGAGCTAGAACCTTCATCATTAACGGATAAATCTAACACTTTTTTATTTGCTTTGTTAAGATGCTAAAAGGAAATAAATTATCGCGAAACGATAATTTATTGTTGATCATCGTTTGTTTTGATCTTAGTATCCTCCTGTAAACTTAACAGGAACATTAACTATGTCTAACATCCAAAAACAAAGCCGACGTGTTCGCATGCTATTGCAGTCTTTTCTTGTGCTTACTCCTATCATGGTGTGCTACTTCTGGTTAACCGTTGAGACTCCTTATGACTTTATAAGTTCGACTGGTATTTTTTACCTCACTTATGACATCGGGAGTTACACGATGTTGCCACTTACTATGACAACAAGAATGGTTGCTGCGTTCACAAGCTTAGCGATGTCTAGCATCCTGATATACGCACTACTCGTTCTGATACGTTTATTCCGCAACTATGAGCGAGGCGAAATCTTCTCTCTAGAAAATGCAATGTCTTATCAGAAGCTAGGGTATAGCTTGTTCTATTGGGTGTTCGGCTCCGTTATCTATGGCTCATTGATGTCGGTGATTTTGTCGTTCAATAATCCATCAGGTGAGCGTATCCTTGCGATTAGTTTTGTGGGGATGGACTTTTTGACACTTATATTAGGTATAATAATTTTGATCATCTCATGGGTGATGAAAGAAGGTTATATTCTGGCTGATGAGCACAGCCAAACGATTTAAAGGACTTGTCATGACTATCCGCATTAATTTAGACATTATGATGGCCAAGCGAAAAATGCGATTAAAGACATTGGCAAAAGAGGTTGGGATTACCGAAGCCAACTTGTCGGTGTTAAAGAATGGCAAGGCCAAAGCGGTAAGGCTATCGACACTAGACAAGTTGTGTGAAGTGTTAGAGTGCCAACCGGGTGACATATTGGAATTTGAAGCGAACGTTCACCAAGAGAGCGTTACTGCTGAATAGCGAGCCAGTAAATCGTATTCCCTTATGAAAACAATGAGTCTCGAAGTTATTCGAGACTCATTCGCTACATGTTAAACAGGCTCTCCTGCCTCGTCTTCTTCAACGATATCTTTTTCTAAACTCGCCTCCGCCAACCATTTCTTTATCGACGGACTATTCAACACACGTTGTTGATACTGTTGGGCTTTTTCCGAAAGCTGGATGCCGTAGGTTTCTGCGCGTAGTGCTACTGGTGCAAACATAGCATCAGCAATCGACCATTCACCAAATAGCCAGCCCTCTGGATATTTCTCCATTTGTTCTGACCAAATGGCATCGATGCGAGCGATGTCTATTAGTGCACCTTCACTCAAAACCAGCTTTCTTTTGGCTCGGCAATTCATTGGTAATTCATTTCTGATGCTGAAAAAACCAGAATGCATTTCTGCCGAGATAGCTCGGGCTAAGGCGCGTTCAGCAACGGAAGTTGGCCATGCCGCACCGTCCAAATAGGCATCGTTAACGTATTCGAGAATGGCGAGTGAATCCCACACTGTAACGTCACCATCAACCAGAGTCGGCACTTTTGCAGTGGGTGTCACTTTCGCTAACGTGTCGTAGAAATCTGGGGTGAACAGCTTAAGTTTGATGACGTCTGCGCTAAGGTTGTAGTGATCGAATATTAGCCATGCGCGCAGTGACCAAGTGGAGTAGTTCTGATTAGCGATATAAAGCTGCATAAATGCTTCCTTGCGTTTGGTGGGTATGCATTTGAGCTTAAGGGATTGTATTACGGCGCACTAACGGATAATTTTGATGCAATACATTAATAAAAACGATGGATGGTGATTTCAATATGGATATTGATGCGTTGCGAGGCTTTCTTGCGTTTGTGGAGACCAGCAGTTTTACACGTGCTGCAAAGCAGATTAATCGCACCCAATCGGCCTTTAGTGCTCAGATGCGAAAGTTAGAGGAAGAACTTAACGTTACTCTGTTTCAAAAGGAAGGACGCAACCTAGTATTGACTGAGGCGGGCTTGGCATTGCGTTCTCATGCGGAGCAACTCGTAGCACTCCACAATACGGCATTGAAACAAGTAAAACGTTATGAGGACAAACAGCCTCTACGATTAGGTTGCCCTGAAGACTATAACGACAGCATCTTGCCGAAAGTGATTAAGCTGTTGCAAAACGCAGAACCTACGTGTTCCATTCAAGTATTTAGCTTGCCGAGTATTACGCTTAGAGAGTGGCTTGATGATGGTCGGCTTGATGCTGCGATTGTGACCCGCGCTCCCGATAGTGAAGAGGGATATTGGCTAACCAATGATGTGGGCGTTTGGATAAGCAGCCCTGATTTTGTGTTTGATGATTCTAAACCTGTCCCACTAGCTCTGTTCCAGACGGATTGTAAATACCATGCTGCTGCGGTGAATGGTTTAACCAAACAAGACACGCCATATCAGCTTTTGGCGTGCAGTAATACGGCTTCAGCGCAGCGTGCAATCGTCAAAGCTGGGTTGGCAATTGGCGCGATGGGCAAGCTCAGTGTCACGCCTGATTTGAAGATTCTCGATGATATGCCGCCGTTACCTGCGGTGGATATCGTACTATTGCTCGCGAGTAAGCATCACCCTGTGTTGGACAAAGAGGTGCTCAATCAGCTGATTGAATTAGATTCCAATTAGATTTTGCTCGGTGAGAGGCATTGATGCTGCGAGTGAACAATGAATAGAAAGGCCGAGAACATTGCGTTTCTCGGCCTTGTTTTTATGGAAGAGAGAGCGAACTAAGAGAGCTTAAATTTACTCAATTCTCCGTGTAAATCTCCGGCTTTTACTGTCAGCTCATTACTGATTTCTACCGAGGATGTCATGGTGTCCATCACTTCCATGGCGGTGTCGTTAATAATGACTACGTTACGGTTAATCTCTTCAGATACTGAACTTTGCTCTTCAGCTGCAGAAGCGATTTGATTGTTCATGTCGTTGATGACTTCAATGGCTTGGTTAATCTCAGACAGCGCCAAATGAGCGGCTTGAGTTTCGCCTTTGGTATCATTCGCTTGCTTTTGACTTTGCTCCATCAAGACCACGATAGATTGGGTCTCTTGCTCTAGGCGTGCTAGCATCGAACGGATCTCTTCGGTCGAACCTTGAGTACGGTTTGCTAGGTTACGTACTTCATCGGCAACCACGGCAAATCCTCGGCCTGCTTCGCCCGCGCGGGCAGCTTCAATGGCAGCATTCAGTGCAAGCAAGTTAGTTTGTTCTGCAATCCCTCCAATCTCGCTCAAAATGCCTTGAATCGCGGTGCTCGAATCGACCAAATTTTGCGTTTGTTGCTGCGCATCATTCACTTGAATGGCTAAGCTATCAACCGCGCTGGCAGCATTGTCCATGCGTGTCATGCCGTTAAGGCTATTACTTTGTACTTGGCTCGCTGCGGCAGCGGCTTGCACGGCTGAGTTTGCCACTTCTTGCGCAGTTGCACTCATCTCATTGATTGCAGTGGCGAGTGAGTTCACTTCATTTACTTGAGCATTCAACTGGTCACGAGATACCTCTGCACGCGCTTGACCTTCAGTCGCGTTTTTATCGACTTGGTCTGCTGTCGCCATTACAGTAAGTAGCATCCCTTGTATACGAGATAGGAAGGTATTAAACCAGTGAGCCAGTTGTGCGGTCTCATCTTTCCCTTTTACTTCGATGCGGTAGGTTAAATCGCCTTCCCCTTGTGCGGCATCTTTGAATCGCTCGACCAAGTTATTAAGAACTTTGCCCAGTGAGTTGGCGATCAATGCCATCGATATGATGCCTAGAAGAACGGCGACGATCCCCGCCCACACACCTTTTTCAAGCGCTTTCGAATTCTGTTCATCACTCCACTGGGTGTACTCGTCGACACTTTTTGCAAGGTGACTACTGGGAACCGACACCATGACTACCCACGGTGCGTCGCTAGTCTCGATAGCCGTTATGGCGTACTCCTCACCACCAAATGTCACCAACCCAGCCCCAGACTGTTTAGCGATAGACTGAACGCGCGACCACTCTTTTTCTAGCTCTGGTGAGACTTTCTTACCAACCATGTTTCCAGCACTGCTGTTGGCTAGGGTAATACCTTTCCACGAAGTGATGAGGATTCTACCTTGTCCGTCGAATAGGTGACGAGCAAGACCTTCACTCTGGCTTTGCAGTTCATGAAGTGACAAATCGAAGCCAAGTGAGCCAATGATCTTACCGTTCTGTTTGATTGGCTGACTGATTGTAGTAATAAGTTCTTGCTTACCACGAACCGGATAGAAGTACGGTTCCATTACGAATGTTTTACCGGTTTGGTAAGGCATTAAGTGCCAGTCGTCTTTGCGTTCACCATTGTTGTTTAGCTCGGTATTGCTGAAGCTCTCCATTGCGACCGCGTCAAAGCTGTTTTCGTCATTGGGAGAGAAGAAAGGGGCAAGGTAGCCCTGACTATTAAAGCCTAATTCGCTGTCCAAGCTGATCTCGTCATTGAGATTGGTTTGTTGTGGCCAAGTCTTGTTTTCCCACACCATGTAGCCGGCAAATACGGCTTTGTTTTGTGCTTCTAGCGCGGCAGTAAACTGTTTAACGATAAGGTCTGCGCTAGCGTCCGTTTTTGAACTCAACTCAATGATTGAACGTGCTTGTGTTAAGTTGGCTAGTACCGGGTTAAGTTGGTTGGAAATGTTTAACCCTTGCTGAAGTGCCGTATTTTGTAAATCGGTTGTCGTAGCATCGGTTAACTGTAGTTTTACTTTCTCTGTGACTTGTTTATTCACATCAGTAAAAGCGCTAGTGGTCATGCCCATTGCGATCAACAGGGTAAAAGCCATCGCCCCGCCCGCACTCACCGCAATTCGCGTTCGTATACTGTTAAACATATGATCTCTCTAGCTAAATAGTGGTAGTTTTGCAGAGATTTTAAACAAGATAAGTGAACGGAAAATGCAAAAAAATGAACACAAAAAGAATAGGGAGATCAAAAATATAAACAAGATTGCATAGTGCTCAGTTTTCGCTTTGATCGCAACGCTTAAAGGAAGATGGAAATCATCATTTAGCAATCGCTAACTTTCTGTATTTATTAGTTTTAATGATAGTTAGGAGAGTTTGATGTTTTAGGAAGACCGCTATTTTTCATATCTAGTTTGTGACCGCGAGTCTATTACTCATTATATGACGACGGTCACAATTAATTTTATTTAACTCAATGAATTACCACTCTTTTTATAAGTAATTTGAAGAGGGAATGCGTTGTATTAGCTTGCCCGTGTTGTTTTGCTCTGTTTCTTCGGTGGCCTAACGTGGCGTGACAAAATACGACTTCGTTCTTGTTTCACTTCCGTCAGCTTTCTCCATGACCATAAACGCACTCGTGCTTCTTTGGCGCTCACTTCGAGATCGACGATTGGATTAAGGTAAGGGGAATCTGGTTCAAGTTCATGCATCATTATTTCCATTGGCGTCATCTTCCAAGGCTCAAACAGAAGTGGAGTGGGGATGTCTGAGAGCTCTGGAACCCATTTTCGGATGAAGTCCCCATCGGAGTCGTGTTCTAGGGCTTGCTTTGTTGGGTTATAAATTCGGATGGTGTTGACGCCTGTTACTCCAGCTTGCATTTGAAACTGTGGGTAATGAATGCCGGGTTCAAAATCGAGGAACTGTTGGGCTAGATGAGTGACACCATCACGCCAGTCCATGTTCATATGGTGAGTGAGAAAGCTCACCAGCATTGAGCGCATGCGGAAATTAATGTACCCCGTATGATGTAGGCAGCGCATACAGGCATCGACCAATGGCACGCCTGTCATCCCCATCTTCCATGCCTGAAGATGTGTCGGATCTTTTACCGTTTCTTTTTGTAAGAGCGCTTCATAGGCGTGATTGATACAGCGATATTCCATCGCGCATTCTGATTCAAACTTCTGCATGAAATGACAATGCCAGTGAAGCCTTGAGGAGAGCGCAATCAAACTGCGACGAAATCCCGCGACCTGCCAGTGCCTCAATAGGTGTTGATAAACCTCACGCAACGATATGTTGCCCCAAGCCAAATATGGGGATAAACGAGTACAGGCATGTCGCGAGGCTTCTGGGCTTGAGATGCTGCGGTAGTAATCTCGACCACGACGCTCAAAGAAGTCGTGTAACGTTGCCCATGCCAGTGCACTTCCGCCCGTTTGTATGCCGTTAATTTTGGTTAACCATGCTTGTGGAGGTTCCATAGCGAGTTCAAGCTCTTCAGGAACAAGGGTATGCAGTGATTCTGTCGTTAACTGGCTTTCTTCTATGGGAGCACGCATCACACTGTTCCAATGCTTGTCCCAACCGATTCTGTCTTTCGATCCTCTCACGACAGCGCCTTGTGCGAACTCTTGCCATGGGATGCCGTGTTCTTTAAACCAAGCAGAGAGTTGTATGTCGCGCTCAAAGGTGCAATTTAACCCTATCTCTTGATGAGAGAAGACGTTTTTGATGCGGTAACGAGATTGGATCGCTTTGAAGCAGTCCATCGCACTGCCATGAAGTATTGAAACCTCATGTCCATGCTCTTTCAGCGACTGGTTTATGCATTGCAGCGACTGCCAAACAAACCGCCAATGTCGCTCAGAATAGTGGGCATTGCTTAGCAGCATGGGTTCGAAAATATAGAGCAATATCGTCGGGTGTTGATCTGATAAAGCGTGTTGTAAAGGTGCGTGGTCGGTGAGTCTTAAATCACGCTTTAGCCACACTATGTTGATTGTTTGCATCTGAGCCCTCTTTCGTTTTCAAGCATTACGAATCAGAGGGCAAAACGTCTCACTGGAAGTGAGTTTTATTTTCGATAATGAAAGGGCAGGTTATGATCTCCTGTTTTCATTATTAGAGAATGCCTAAGCTTTTTAGTTTTCGATAAATCGTATTACGGCTGATACCAAGTATGCGTGACGTCTTACTGATGTTGCCTTGGTTGGCTTGATAAGTTTGCAACAAGGTTTCTTCAACGGTGCTTCTTAAATCGTTACTCGCTGTACCTTTTATGGCATTAGAGGTTGTCGATTGGTGTTGATTATCATGCGCTAACGACGTGAGGTGTTGAGCAAGATGGCTAGGTACATGTTCTAGTGTGAGTTGTGGTTCATCACTCGCAAGTAAAGCGGCGACTTTCAGTAGATTATCTAATTCACGAATATTGCCCGGCCAAGCGTAAGCGCACAGCAAGCTCATCAAGTGCGGGCAGATTGTCTGTTCGTCTTCGGCGTATTTATTGTGAATGTGCTCGATTAAAGCGTGCTTGTCTTGTCGGTGTTGTAGGCTTGGCAAGGTAAAGGCTAAGCCGTTGAGTCTGTAATACAGGTCTTGCCTAAATTCTCCTGTCGCAACTAACTGCTCGAGGTTTTTGTGAGTGGCAGCGATGATCTGACAATCGACTTGGTAGCTCTGATTTGAACCCACGGGCACCACTGATTTATCTTGCAGAACATGCAGCAATCGACACTGAGCCTCTAATGGCATGTCGGCAATCTCATCGAGAAACAGAATTCCCTTATCCGCTTGGCGGATCTTACCTTGGAAACCTTTGTGGCTTGCACCAGTAAAAGCTCCAGGCGCGTAACCAAACAGTTCAGATTCGATAAGGTCTTTTGGCAGTGCACCGCAATTTACCGCCACGAGTGGCGACGATTTACGTTGGCTCTGCTTGTGTAACGCCTTAACAAACTCGCCCTTTCCGACACCTGTTTCCCCAAGGATTAATAGGCTAATGCCTTTGTCGATAACCTTATTGGCCTGCTGCCAAGCGTGCTCTATCTGTTGTTCACCATGGTGTAAATCACACGACGCTGAAATAGAGCGTGTGCGCTTGGCTGTTGGGCGTTTTAGGTGCTGTTTTTCAAACACAAAGGGGGAATCAATTGAAGTTCGGTTGAAGAGGGTGTCGATACTCTCACCGACGATCGAGGTTTGATCCAACAGTTGAGAGGCGACCTGATTGTGCGCGACCACCTCTCCAGCTTCGTTGGCTATTACAATCCCTTGCCAACCGCTGTGCAGTAGCGATTTATCGCACGCGAGATCAATACGAGTCGTGCCTTGTGGGATATGGCTCAATAGCTGGTTCTCAATAAGCTGAACCATATTTTGAACAAGTAGCTGTACCGAACCGTCGTGTTGTTGCTGCTCACTGGTAATGTCCAATACGCCAACCATTTGCCCTTGATGATCAAACACTGGGCTCGCTGAACAGCTGATAAACCGATGCTGGTGGATGAAATGCTGTTCACCAATGATAGTCACGGGTTTAGCTTCTACAATCGCCGTGCCGATGGCGTTGGTGCCTTTGAGTTGCTCTTGCCAACACGCACCAGAGCTGAGTGCAATCGAAGTCAGTTTTTCCCTAAACCGCTCTTGTCCCCAACTAGCCAGAATCACCCCTTCAATGTCGGTCAAGATCAAACGACTGTCGGTACGTGCAAACATCTGGTTAAACAGAGGCAGTGCATTGCGCTCGACGATTTGAATCAAGCTCGATGATTGATGACGTCGCTGCTTGAGAATTGATTGTGGCAGGCGAATATCTTCGGGAAGACGTCTCTGTTTCAGCCCCGCTTCGGTGCTGCGGTGCCAAGACGATGAAAGCCAATCTGAGGTGTTTGCTTGTTGAAGGTGCATGACTGTTCCATGTCGTAACAGTGAGAGTGTACCAAATTGGAACAGTTGAACACTGGATTGGTTTCCATACGGCCGTTCAATGCCAACTCACTTTGGATTGTAAATGTTTGGTAATCATAGTTTTACAATTTATTAACAACAAGTTTTAAGGTTGTGGCGTGTGATTTGCGTTGTTCTTGTTGTGAAGAAAACACGAATTATCAGTGTTTTAAACAGAAAGCATAAACATAGGCGTCTTGTCATGAGTTCTTTTCTCAAGAGAAGTAGCCACAAAAATAAGACAGCTCTCGCTCAATAACGAACAACACATCTAAGAAGGATCTAATTATGATTTACGCACAGCCGGGTAGTGACAACGCAGTAGTGAACTTTAAAGCCCAATACGATAATTTTATTGGTGGCGAGTGGGTGAAGCCTGTCAGCGGCGAGTATTTTGATAATACGTCTCCCGTGAATGGTCAGGTGTATTGCCAAGTGGCGCGCTCAACCGAGGCGGACATTAGCTTAGCACTCGATGCGGCGCATGCAGCTCGTGCGAGTTGGGCTGCGACCAGTGTGACAGAGCGTTCGAACATCCTACTTAAAATTGCTGACCGCATTGAAGCGAACCTAGAAGAGATCGCAGTCGCTGAAACGTGGGAAAACGGCAAACCAGTTCGTGAAACTCTGGCGGCAGATATTCCTTTGGTTGTCGATCACTTCCGTTATTTTGCGGGGTGTATTCGAGCGCAAGAAGGCAGCGCAGCCGAGCTCGATTCAAACACTGCAAGCTACCACTTCCCAGAGCCAATTGGCGTAGTAGGGCAGATCATTCCTTGGAATTTCCCGATTTTAATGGCGGCTTGGAAATTGGCCCCCGCACTGGCGGCAGGTTGTTGTGTGGTGATGAAGCCTGCTGAGCAAACTCCAACTTCTATTTTGGTTATGATGGAGAAAATTGCAGATCTCCTGCCTGCTGGCGTGGTCAACATCGTTAATGGTTTTGGTAGTGAGGCGGGTCAAGCGTTAGCAACCAGTGATCGCTTAGCGAAGTTGGCGTTTACGGGCTCAACAGAAGTCGGCCACCATATTTTGAAATGTGCGGCTGAAAGCTTGATTCCATCAACCGTTGAACTGGGCGGTAAATCTCCAAATATCTACTTCCCAGACATCTTTGACCATGAAGACGAGTACCTAGATAAGTGTGTCGAAGGCATGCTGCTTGCGTTCTTCAACCAAGGTGAAGTGTGTACCTGTCCATCACGTGTGTTGATCCACGAATCGGTCTACGACAAGTTCATCACTAAAGTGGTCGAGCGCGCTCAAACCATCAAACAAGGTAACCCACTAGATACCGATACCCAGGTTGGTGCACAAGCTTCTCAAGAGCAGTTCGATAAGATTCTTAGCTATCTAGAGATTGGTCGCCAAGAGGGTGCGAAAGTGCTAACTGGTGGGGAGATTGCGCAGCAGCCAGACGACCTGGGTAATGGTTACTACATTCAACCAACCATGCTCGAAGGCAACAATAAGATGCGTGTCTTCCAAGAAGAGATCTTTGGCCCAGTTATCGCGGTGACTACCTTTAAAGATGAGGCTGAAGCGCTAGAGATTGCCAACGATACCGAATATGGTTTGGGTGCAGGTGTATGGACGCGTGATGCCAACCTTGCTTACCGCATGGGTCGTAATATCGAAGCGGGTCGTATTTGGGTTAACTGTTACCATGCTTACCCAGCACATGCAGCGTTTGGTGGTTACAAGAAATCGGGAATTGGTCGTGAGACACATAAGATGATGCTCGATCACTACCAAAACACCAAGAACCTGCTGATCAGCTACGATACTAATCCGCTAGGCTTTTTCTAAAATAGATATGTTCTAAAGCGCTTTATCAAGGAGTCACTAACAACGAGTTGGTTTAACTAATATAAGTAAAATGAAAAGAAAAACGCCAAGTTCTTATGAGCTTGGCGTTTTTTAGTGTTTGTAAGGGGGGCTAGGTAAGTTGAATGTGCTCGGATTTACTCTTCGGCGATAAAGCTATTAGCGATTTGTGCTTCTTGCTTAATCATAAGTTGGTGTGCCGTCAGCATGTGTTGCTGCATGATTTGTTTCGCTTTTACTGCGTCACTTTTGCTCAGCGCTTGCACAAGGTCGCGTTGGCTTTGCACGCCGGTACGCCACAGTTTGTGGTTTCCTGGCTCGTAAAGCTTGTGATAAATCGTCAGCTCAGTGAGCATTTGCGCGGTAAAACGTACCACAAACTTTAATAGCTCATTATCTGAATAGCTCGCCAGTAAGCTGTGGAACTCTAGCGATGCGATGTGGTGTTCGCGTTCTTGATAAATATCTTCCGGTGGCGTTTGATACTTGTCGATTTGGTCGCTCAGTGCTTGCAGTTGCGATTCGTTTAGTCTCCCCGCGAGGGAAGCCGCAATCTCGGGCTCAAGCGACAAACGCATTTGGTATAAGTCTGATATCGAAGTGTTCTTAAAAAACAGGTAGTTACTTAAGAGTGATTGCGCTTTGTTTTCGCTCATCTCACTAACGAACACACCGCCATTCGGGCCGGTTTTGGTCGACAAAATGCCTTGTGCTTCCAAGATTCGCATACTTTCACGAACCGTTCCTTTTGAAGCGTCAAACTTCTCCATAACCTCAAGTTCGTTAGGTAAACGATCCCCAGGCTGAAGTGCTTGTTCGACGATCCAGTTCTTGATCGATTCTGCTAATTCTTGTGTTCTACGTCTCTTCGCGCTTTTTGCCACATTATCCTCGCTGGGGTGTTATCCGTACCTATTGAATTCTGACGGAATTCCTCTGAATGTCACTTGTTTTCTTGCCCTAAAAACCCCGGAAAAATCGGAGTGCTCGGTTATGAAACACTCCGATTATTGATCGAATCTTAGTCACAAAATATTTATTTATCATGATAAATAGCTTTTATTTGATATTTATCATGATAAATTGCCTAGGTGTACATGATCAGAATGGAATGATTTTAGATGGGTAAATTCGAAGAAACCGCCAGCTTAACGTGGGAATGGCTAGAGTCTATTGCTCAATGCAGCCAAACATCCGATCCCGATAAAGAAGGGGTTACGCGTTTATGTGCGTCTAAAGAGCATGAAGAGGCAAACCGAAAGCTGCATGACTGGATGACAATGTCTGGTATGGAAGTTCGAATGGACAACGCGGCAAACTTAATTGGTCGTTACCCAAGTGCTAACCCATATGCCAAAACACTGATCTTTGGATCACACCAAGATACGGTGCCTAATGGGGGTAAATATGATGGGATTTTGGGCGTAATACTGCCAATCGCATTGGTTAATTACTTTCACAACAACCAGTTAGAGTTCCCGTTTCATATTGATGTGATTGCTTTTAGTGACGAAGAGGGCACGCGCTTTCAATCGACACTGTTAGGCTCAAAAGCGATTTCAGGCATCTTCGATCCTGCGATGTTGACAGCACAAGACGCAAACGGCGTAAGCATGCGAGATGCTTTGGTGTCTTTCGGTTGTAATCCAGACCTCATCAGTGAAGACGCTTATGAGAAAGAAGATGTGCTTGGTTTTGTTGAACTGCACATTGAGCAAGGCCCGCAGTTAGAGCAAGCCAACCTGCCTGTAGGGGTAGTGACGGCAATGACTGGGATCGAGCGCCATACCTTGTCGATCATTGGTAAAGCGAGCCATGCGGGCACAGTACCGATGAACTTACGCCAAGATGCTTTGGTGGGTGCTGCTCAAGTGATCCATATGTTTGACCAACTGTGTAAGCGAGAAGAAGACTTAGTTGGTGTTGTTGGCAAAATTGCTAACTACCCGAATGGCGTCAATGTAATCCCTCAACAAACAGACATTACGATTGAGCTTCGTTCACCAAATGATGCTTCTCGTGTTAAAGCACGAGAAGAGATGCTGGCAGATATCGAAAGCCTGATGAATCAATACAATTTGGCTTACCGTCATGAACAGACTTATGAGCAATCAGCCGTGACCTGCGCTGAATCTTTGTCGTCGGTTTTAAGTAACGCGGTAAGTTTGTCGGGTATTACACCTAAACACCTATACAGCGGTGCAGGCCATGACGGGTTGGCAGTGAGTAAGCTCACCGATATTGCGATGCTGTTTATGCGTTGTACTGATGGCATTAGCCACCACCCAGATGAAGCCATTCTTCAGCAAGATTTGGTTGCCGCAGTCGAAGTGTTAAACCACTTCTGTCTATTGATGAAAGCAGAGCAAAAATAAACGATTCGAGATTTTGGTAGCAGTCTTTAACGGTATCTGAACAAAGTTCTGGTTATCGCCTGCTACAAATAACACAGAGCGCAGCTCTTAGGCGCTCCCTATACTAAGGAGAGATTTGGTTATGGATATGACAGAGAAAATGGAAACAGCAGAGAAGAGGGCGTGGTATAAAAACGTACCAGACCCAATGGTTCTTATCTTTTTTATACTGGTAGCCACTTACCTTCTTACTTTTATCGTGCCAGCCGGTGAGTTTGAGCGCGTTATCGTTGATGGTAGAACAACAGTTGTTGCTGATTCATTTACTTATATTGAAGGTGTACCATCGGTACATTTCTTCGATATCTTCGTCTCTATCCCTAAAGGATTGATTAGCGCAGCACCTTACTTGTTTATTGTGTTTATCGCGGGCGGTCTATTCCATATTTTGCAGCGCACTGGCGCATTAGAAAATGCCATCGGTGTTGCAGTCAACAAAGCTGGAATTAAAAACCGTAACCTAATCATTACGATAGGCACGTTCATCTATGGTTTCTTTGGTGTAGCGGTTGGCTTTGAAAACAACATCGCCTTAGTGCCTGTTGCGGTCCTGATCTCTGCGGCGGTTGGATACTCGAGCTTAGTTGGCACGGTGATGGCAGTAGGTGGTATCGGCGTGGGTTTCGCTCTGTCACCGATTAACCCGTACACAGTTGGTGTTGCACAAGGTATCGCGGAGCTTCCAATCTTCTCTGGTGCTTGGTTACGTACTGTTATGGTGCTGTCTTCTTTGGCATTACTGTCTTACTACATTTGTTCTCGTGTAACTAAAATGGAGTTCAAAGAGCCTGAGACAGCTGGTGGCCTAAGCAAAGACATCTCAGAATACCAACTCAATAAGAAAGACAAAATGACTTTGGGCGTTTTTCTTATTGGCTTAGGTATCATGCTTTACGGGGTGTTCGCTAACGGTTGGTACATCAACGAGATCGCAGGTCTCTTCTTATTGATGGCGATTGCGATTGGTATTGTGAACGGCTTGGGTGCAAACGCTATTGTTAAGCAGATGATGGAAGGTGCGTCGGGCGTTACTTCTGGTGCATTGGTGATCGGTGTTGCTGCCTCTATTCAAGTGATCCTCAACCAAGCGTCGATCATCGATACCATCGTCAACGCACTGAGTTCATTGATTCAAGATATGCCAATCGCGTTAGCTGCCATTGTGGCGAGTGTGGTTCAAGGCATCATCAACTTGTTCATTCCTGGTGGTTCTGGTCAGGCGATGGTGACCATGCCGATCATGATCCCGGTTGCTGACTTAGCAGGTATGAGTCGCCAGCTGATGGTTACTGCATTCCAAGTGGGTGATGGCCTAACAAACCTTATTGTACCAACCTCTGGCGGCACGCTAGCGATGCTTGCGCTGGGTCGAGTTTCTTACGAGCAGTGGTTGAAAGCGATTGTGCCATTTATGCTGGTGGTTTATGCCCTATGTTGGGTGGCACTGTTCATTGGACAAATGATTGGTTACTAGTTTTTTTGGTGTTGAACATCTATGACAATTTCACTTATTCACGTTAATCCCAATACCGGTTTATCGGCTTCTATCTCTGCGACAGGAGGTGTTTCAGTCGGAGGCTATGTAAACCATAGCTGGCGAGGTGTCGGGGCGTGTGCAACTCAAGGGTTATTTACTAACCCTTGGTATGCAGATAAGGCGCGTGAGTTCTTTATTCTCGGTAAGACGGCTGCTCAGGTTGTCGAGTCTTTAAAAGCGGGCGATGCCGAATATTCAAAACGCCAATGTATGGTGATGGATAAAAATGGCGACAGCGCTTTCATTCATGGGGATGACAACATCCCTTATGTTGGCGCGATTGCTTACCCTACGATTGCCGTTGCTGGAAACATGCTAGAAAGTGACAAGGTTTTACAGGCATTTTCTGACAGCTTTATCGCTCAAACGACGCAGAATCCAAGCTCAATCTTAGAAGATGGAGCGCCTGTTTATAGAGATAACTATGAAGCAGAGCTACCAGAAATATTGATAACAGCCTTGGAAGCCGCGTTGCAAGCGGGAGGAGACAAGCGAGGAACCTTTTCCGCATCACTCCGAGTAGAAAGCCTGACTAAAGCGCCGATTGATATTCGTGTTGATTGGGTTGATGGGTGCTTAATTGGTGAATTGCGAAAAGTACTGGGGCGTGTCCGTGAGGCAGGCTTTCAAGATTTTCTAAACAATCTACCAAACCGGTAAGGATGAAGGTTCAATCGAAATAAAAGCCAAGTGAGTTTCAAACCACTTGGCTTTTTTGTTTTCAATCATTGGGCGACTAAGCATTAGTGCTTCGAAAAGAAAATTTCTGGCTTATGAGTTGGACCTGAATTGCCTTCGAGTTGAGTCAGCTGCAAACCTTGTTTGCCGACCAAAGAAGCGACCATCTGACGGTTGAAAGGGTAGTTCTCAGCGTTGTTGATGAACTCTTCCACATCCACCCATTTAGCTTCTGCAATTTCATCCGTGTCTTGAATCTCAATCTCTTGAGTTTGAGCAACGAGGTGGCAAACAAAGTAGAGGTTCGATTTACCAAATTGATATGGGTGGCGCGTTGCCATGCCAACCACTGAAACGAACGTGGCTTCTATGCCTGTCTCTTCCATTGTCTCTCGAACCACAGACTCTTCAATACCCTCGCCAAGTTCAATGTGACCGCCAGGTAGTTTGTAGCCCTTCATACCGTGCTCTTTGATCATCAGCACTTGGTTATGCTCATTGGTGATCAATGCGCCAGCACCCAAAGTATGGGTAGGGATGAAAGGTACAAATTCGACGATCTCGGATTTGTGGATCAGCGTTATCTCGTCTTCTAAACAGTTGTGGAACACAAAGCCGAGTTCAGTTGCTACTGGGATAAGATGCGACAGTGAAATAGGTAAACTGATCCAGATAATGCCTTTGTTATTTTGCTTTGAAAACTCGGTGATTTCGCTGAGCTCAGCGTGGAATGAGTCGGCATCGTGTGGTGCTGTCAGCGGGTCGATGATGATGCCGTTAAATTTGTCGAGCGTAAATTCCACGGTTGGTCCTTTGTTGTTTTGATTTATTGAGAGCCTTTTATAGAGGGAGCTTATAACAGATGTAGAGGTTATGACACCCGAAAAGCCGGTGACATGCAGATTGCTGGGGAAAGCGGTAGGTAAGAAACAAAAACTGCGCTTGGAAACCAGAGCGCAGTTTTAAAGTTGGAGTTATTTGAGTTCGACTCTAACGAACGTAGTTCGCATCAACGCTGACATACCAGTGTTGAAGCTTACCGTCAGATTTTTCAATCCACAAATCGTTGGTGTAGCTCTCTATCTTGCCGTTTACCGTTAACTTGAATGTGTTTTCATCGAAGTCACCAAGCTTCACAAACTGATCGGTCGTAATCAAAAACGGGTCCATGTCATCGACACCAACGGCATCGGATATCACGTAGTAGTGATAAGTAAATGGCTTGCTCGCGTCATTTGGGTTGCTGCGATACGCCACAAGCTTGAACGGTTCCGTTAATGGAGTATCGAGCGTTTGCTTGTCCATCGTCGCGGGGATTGGAATAAACAACCAAGCGGTAAACAGGCCGCAAGCCAAAACCATCAGGAAGAAAAGAGTCTTAATTGCTTTCATAGCAACCTTCAAAATAGGTGATGTTGAAGGCGCTATGGTAACAGGTTTGATTTGTTGATTGTAAGAGTATGAATAAGTGAAGGCGGCACCACTCTGTTAGGAAATTTGAACAAATTGACTCACTGTTCATAATTTGTGGCTTGTAAATCTGAACGGGTAAGCCCCTTACGACAACTCATAGTTCAATTAATGAGCGTGGCCTTGTGATAGGTTGATCAACATGACGCCTGCGGCAACAAGCCCCATGCCAATCCAAACTTTAGTGTCCAGATGTTGGCTGTAAACGAAGGTCGAGATTAAGCTCACTGTCAAAATGGCTAATCCAGCCCATAGAGAGTGCACCACACCAACTGGCATTCCCTTCATCGCTTGGCTTAAGAATAGAAATGCTGCCAAGTGCCCTGAGATCACCAGCAATGCGGGAACTGGCTTAGACAAACTAAACCCGTCAGTGGCTTTAAGTGCAACGTGAGAAAGTGCTTCAGCCATTACGCCCATCATCAAGAAAAACCAGCTCATATTCGTACCTTTATCTTTGTATTGTTTATGTTGGTATAGCGTTGGAGTTTAAAAGTGTTAATCGTTGTTTAAGATAGTTGCAGCCAAACAGCAGGCACAAAAAAGCCCGCACCTCACGCTTTTGCAAGGTGCAGGCTAAATAGGTGTGACTACTTGTTTAGGTAAGCTGCGTGGAACTCAATGTGCTCATCAATAAAGCTAGAGATGAAGTAGTAGCTGTGGTCGTAACCAGGCTGCATACGTAGCTCTAAATCAGCATTGGTTACTTTAGCGGCTTCAACTAACTGTTCAGGTTTCAGTTGTTCAATTAGGAAGTTATCCGCTTCGCCTTGGTCAACCAACATTGGCAGTTTAGTGCCTTTGGTTTTTAGAAGCTCAGAGGCGTCGTACTGCTTCCACTCTTCAATATCTAAGCCTAGATATTGGTTAAATGCTTTTTGGCCCCAAGGACATTGCATTGGGTTACTGATTGGGCTGAACGCAGAGATAGAACGGTAGCTATCTTCGTTCTTGATACCAATCGTAAGGGCACCGTGTCCGCCCATGCTGTGACCAGAAATTGATTTCACTGATGTCACAGGGAAGAAAGACTCAATCAGTGCAGGAAGCTCTGTTACCACGTAATCGTACATGTGGTAATGGCTGTCCCATGGCGCTTGAGTAGCATTCACGTAGAAGCCTGCACCTTGGCCTAAGTCGTAGCTTTCATTGTCAGCAACGTTCTCACCACGTGGGCTTGTATCTGGTGCAACAATAGCGATGCCTTGCTCAGCCGCAGCTTCAAATGCGCCGGCTTTTTGCATAAAGTTTTCATCGGTACAGGTTAAGCCTGATAACCAATATAAAACAGGAACTGGGTTTTCTTTGCTTGCATTGGGTGGCAAGAAAATCGCGAAACGCATATCGCAGTCAAGCGTTGCAGAAAAGTGGGTGTATTGTTTGTGCCAACCACCAGCAACCTTTGCTTGGCTAATGTTTTCGATTGTCATTTATTGTGCTCCGTTAGGTTGATGGTTTCGGAATTTATGTATTTGTTTTCTATAGCTTAAGCTAGAGGTTTCACCACCCACCGGGCAGGAGGTGGTGAAGACAGTTTCGCTCTGACGTTTAAGTCAGAACTGTGGTCTCGACAGTTAGGTGCCGAGACCAAGGAGAATTATCTGTCCATGTGTAAAACAGTACGGATAGACTCGCCTTTGTGCATTAGGTCGAATGCGTCGTTTACTTCGTCAAGGCTCATTGTGTGAGTGATGAACTCTTGAAGACCAAACTCACCCGCCATGTAACGGTTTACGATTTCTGGAAGCTCAGAGCGGCCTTTAACACCACCGAAAGCAGAACCACGCCATACACGACCTGTTACTAGTTGGAATGGACGAGTTGAGATCTCTTGACCTGCGCCTGCAACACCGATGATTACAGATTCGCCCCAACCTTTGTGACAACATTCAAGCGCTTGACGCATCACGTTTACGTTACCAATACATTCGAAAGAGTACTCAACACCACCGTCTGTCATCTCAACGATAACGTCTTGGATTGGCTTGTCGTAGTTCATTGGGTTGATGCAGTCAGTCGCGCCAAGTTGTTTCGCTAGCTCGAATTTGCTTTCGTTGATGTCAACACCGATGATGCGGTCAGCACCAGCCATGCGAGCACCAATGATTGCAGAAAGACCGATACCACCAAGGCCAAATACAGCAACGTTGTCGCCTTTTTCAACTTTAGCTGTGTTCAGTACCGCGCCCATACCAGTTGTAACGCCACAACCTAGAAGACAAACTTCTTCAAGTGGTGCTTCTTTACTTACTTTCGCTAGTGAAATTTCTGGAAGTACTGTGTACTCAGAGAAAGTCGAACAACCCATGTAGTGGAAGATTGTCTCACCGTTGATAGAGAAACGGCTTGTGCCATCTGGCATTAGGCCTTTACCTTGAGTTTCACGAACCGCTTGACAAAGGTTAGTTTTACCAGACTTACAGAATTTACATTCGCCACACTCAGCTGTGTAAAGTGGGATAACGTGGTCGCCAACTTCAACGCTTGTTACGCCTTCGCCAACCATTTCAACGATACCGCCACCTTCATGACCAAGGATAGAAGGGAAGATACCTTCTGGATCGTCACCTGATAATGTGAATGCGTCAGTGTGACAAACACCAGTAGCAACGATACGAACAAGTACTTCACCAGCCTTTGGCAGTTCAACGTCAACCGTTTCACGCTTTAGTGGCTCGCCCGCTTTCCAAGCAACCATAGCTTTGGATTGGATATGAGTTTGACCAAGTTTGATTTCGATAGTCATTGGATGCTTCCTTTATATGTCAGTACAGCGGATAACTTTGCAATTAAGTTCAACCCGTTAAGCGTAGTCGAGCTTAATTGTTTCCGCTCTCTCGTTTTGTTGGAGCTAGTATATGTGCGGCTACAGGTTTTGATAATCCCCTTAAATAGAAAATGATTATTACGCATTTGTAATAATTAATGGGGTTTGAAGGGGGAGTGAAAGGAAAGGTGTTGCTAAGAGAATCTATCGAGACTCTAAACAGTAACTAAGTAGAAGGGACATTTGCTGGAAATAAATAGAGCATAAGCTTGCCGCCTATTTTCTAGTTGTAGGTTTGAACATGCTTTTCTCTCTCCCACCTCCTGTAATGCTATCGCTTGCCATTGTGCTCGAAGTTGTCGCCACTTCTCTATTACCTAAAACGCAGCAGTTTACTTCTTTACCTGCCACTGTCGCTGTACTAGTTGGCTACGGTTGCGCTTTTTATCTGTTGTCTCTCACAGTGCAAACCATGTCTTTGGGTGTGGCGTATGCGATTTGGTGTGGGGCAGGGATCGTGCTAGTCGCAGCTTTGTCTTGGCTGGTCTACGGACAAAAACTCGATATCTACGCAGTCATCGGCATTGCTTTGATTCTGGCAGGTGTGGTGATTATCAACTTGTTTTCGAGTTCGGTGAGTCATTAAGAGACAATTCCCTACTTCTAAAACAACAAACGAATTGGAATACTAGAAATTGTTAATATTCAACTTAAGGTATTGAATATAATATAGTAATTTTAATAAATGCATTTCATGCATACATTTCATGAAAACAGCTCACTTTACTCATAGATTGGTCGGTTTAGTATAGCCAGCAGAAACCAATGATTATAAATAATCATCAATATTATCTGCTTATCAATAACTTAGGAGGTCATTATGACTATTCCGACAACCGATATGATGGAAGCTTGGGCGGGATTTCAAGCTGGCGAGTGGCAAACATCCGTTAATACACGTGATTTTATTCAGCGAAACTACACCCCTTATGAAGGTGATGAATCTTTCCTTGCGGACGTGTCGGATTCGACGACACAGCTATGGGAATCTGTGCTAGAGGGTATTAAAGAAGAAAGCCGCACTCATGCCCCGGTCGATTTTGATACTGATATCGTTTCTACTATCACTTCACATGATGCAGGTTACATTGCAAAAAACCTCGAAAAAATCGTGGGTCTACAAACCGATAAACCACTGAAACGCGGCATTATCGCTAACGGTGGTATTCGGATGGTGAAAACGTCGTGCGAGGTGTACGGTCGTGAATTAGAACCACAAATAGAAAAGATCTTCACTGAGTACCGCAAAACGCATAACCAAGTAGCGTTCGATCTTTATACTGACGAAATTAAAGCATGTCGCCGTTCTGGGATTATTACTGGTCTGCCAGATGCTTATGGTCGTGGACGTATCATTGGCGATTATCGTCGTCTTGCTTTGTACGGTATCGACTTCCTAAAATCAGACAAAAATGAGCAGTTAAAATCGACTCAGAAAATGCTTGAAACAGGGGGGGATTTAGATAAGACATTGCGCCTACGTGAAGAGCTTACTGATCAAATTCGTGCCCTTGATGAAATGCGAGAAATGGGTTTGAAGTACGGCATTGATATGTCTTCTCCTGCTCGTACTGCACAACAAGCAATCCAGTTTACCTATTTTGGCTACTTAGCTGCGGTTAAGTCTCAAAATGGCGCAGCGATGTCACTAGGCCGTACATCAACTTTCTTAGATGTTTACATTGAGCGTGACCTTAAACTTGGTCTGATTGATGAAAAACAAGCGCAAGAGTTGATTGACCATTTCATCATGAAGCTTCGTATGGTTCGTTTCTTACGCACTCCTGAATACGATTCATTGTTCTCTGGCGACCCAATTTGGGCAACAGAAGCAATGGCTGGTATGGGCGTTGATGGTCGTACTCTTGTTAGCAAAACGACTTTCCGCTACTTGCACACATTGCACACGATGGGCCCAGCACCAGAGCCGAATATGACGGTTCTATGGTCTGAACAACTGCCTATCGCGTTTAAACAATACGCGGCTAAAGTGTCTATCGAAACCTCATCACTTCAGTATGAGAACGACGATCTAATGCGTGCGGATTTTGATAACGACGATTACGCGATTGCGTGTTGTGTGAGCCCGCAAGTGGTTGGCCAACATATGCAGTTCTTTGGTGCTCGTGCAAACCTTGCTAAAGCGTTGCTTTACACCATTAACGGTGGTGTTGATGAAAAATCTAACATGCAGGTTGGTCCTCAAGTTGCTCGTATCGAAGATGAAGTTCTCGATTTTGACCGCATAATGCCTCGCTTTGATGACATGATGGATTGGCTTGCAACGCAATACGTCACTGCATTGAACGTGATCCATTACTCGCATGACCGTTACAGTTATGAAGCATCATTAATGGCATTAATGGATCGCGATGTTCATCGTACAATGGCTTGTGGCATTGCAGGGTTATCGGTTGTTGCTGACTCACTAGCGGCTATTAAATACGCGAAGGTAACACCTGTGCGTAACGAAGATGGTATTGCAGTCGACTTTGAAATTGACGGCGAATATCCGAAATTCGGCAACAACGATTCACGTGTTGATGATATTGCTTGCGATTTGGTTGAACGTTTTATGAAGAAAATTCAGAAAATGAATACCTATCGTGAGGCCGTTCCAACGCAGTCTATTCTTACCATTACTTCAAACGTTGTATATGGTAAAAAAACCGGTAACACGCCGGATGGTCGCCGTGCTGGTATGCCATTTGGTCCAGGTGCAAACCCAATGCATGGTCGTGATGAGAAAGGTGCGGTGGCGTCACTGTCTTCAGTTGCCAAACTGCCGTTCGAATACGCTAAAGATGGTATTTCTTACACCTTCTCAATCGTACCAAATGCACTAGGTAAAGATGACCTAAGCCAAAAAGTGAACCTGGCAGCACTAATGGATGGTTACTTCCACCACGAGGAAAGTGCAGGTTCGATTCGTGTTGAGGGTGGGCAACATCTTAACGTGAATGTGCTTAACCGTGACATGTTGTTGGATGCCGTCGAACATCCTGAAAAGTACCCACAGTTAACCATCCGAGTATCGGGTTACGCTGTGCGATTCAACTCACTAACACGTGAGCAGCAACAAGATGTAATTAGTCGTACGTTTACTGCTAAGATCTAACCGAAAACTTCGAGTTATACGGTTCTAAAAAAGCGCGAGAATGACATCAGTCTCTCGCGCTTTTTGTGCGTCGAATATAGCGTAATGATGTTGTTGGGCGTCAAGTAGTTGTCTTGGTTGGTCTTCGGGCAAAACCGATATAGGCATTGCTTTGATTCTGGCAGGTGTGGTGATTATTAATTTGTTTTCGACGTCGGTTAGTCATTAGGGTATCTAGCTCGTTTTTGCCCCAAAGCTTGTTAGAGCAAATACTCATTCACATCGAATTAATGTGATTTTAGATTAGTTTACCTAATCATTAGATCTGACCCAGGCTTGCTCATAGTGTGGACTTTTATGTCCACAATTCTGTCAGCAATTCAATCACTTTACTTTTTGATATAGAGTGTAAGCTGTTGTTTTAATTCGTCATACAATTGTTCCTGTACTTTTTCTAACTTATATTGATTACGATCGAGGCACAACCTAAGTTTTCCAAGGACCGGCAAACCATCCAACTTACTAATAGTATCTGGGTGACTGAAAGAAGAGCGAACCGTAACTCCTAAGCCAGCATCAACAGCGCTCCATAAGTTACTCAGACTTCGGCCAACAAAGGTAATTTTCCATGGAATCCCCTCGCGATCTAATGCTGCTATGGCTTGTTGTCTGATAATGCAAGAACCATCAAGCATGACTAGTGGTACAGGTTTAGAAATATTAATGGATTCTTTAAGATATTTATTTGATGGCCCATACCAGTACAGTGGTAATTCTGCCAGAAGTTCACTATATGGCGCCGATTTTTCACCTCTCCAGCCCAATGAAAAGTCTAACTCACCAGATTGAATGCCATCCATCAACTCCTGATGGCGCCCAACAATGGATTGCAATTGTAAATTTGGATGTGAGCGAGAGAATATACCTAGCAACTGAGGCAATAGTACGTCACTAAAATCTTCTTGTAAGCCAAAAACCACTTTCCCCGTCAATGAATTTTCCACTAACTGGTTTAAAGCTTCGTCATTTAACTGAAGCATGCGACGGGCATAAGCCAGAATAATTTCACCTGCTTCAGTCGGCTCTAGATGGCGGCCGATTTTGGTCACTAATGACGTGTGGCACTGCTGTTCGAGCTTTTTTAACTGGGCACTGGCCGCAGAGGGTGAACGATTAAGTCGTTCAGCTGCAGCTGCAAAGCTGCCTAACTCAATTCCTAAGACAAAACATCGTAAGGCATCTAAATCCAGACTCCGCATGTTCAACCATCCTGAAAATCAAAACTGTATATCAAAATAGTTTTGATTTTTTATATTAAAAAATCAACTTATTCTTTTCCAGTAGACGAAAAAACAGGGGAAATATATGGATACAAAAGAGCAATACTTAATGAAACTGTTTGCTGAAATTGCTCCACAATTTCATAAAGTTACGGAAGATATCTTATTTGGACAGATATGGCGTGATGAGAGTCTGAGCACTCGTGATAGAAGTCTGATAACCATCACCGCGTTAGTGGTCTTAAATCGTGTGGAACAACTACCGGGTCATTTAGCTCGGGCATTCAGCAACGGGCTGACAGTAAAAGAACTGAGTGCAACAATGACTCATCTTGCTTTTTATGCAGGTTGGCCTGTAACGGCTTCTGCACTTGAGCGGTTAGATGAGATGGACCACAAGAGGAATGACAAATGCCAATGACACGAATTTCTATAGGTAATGAGTTATTTGAAAAATATAAGCATCAAATCTCATACATTCTCCAGCAATGTTTAGAAGCTTATTTTGCAGTACCGAATGGAGACTGTTTTCAAATATTCGACATTCATGCCCCACAGCAAAAGGTTTTTAATTCGAATTATCCAAATCTGGCTCAAAGTCGTAGTGAATCTGGAATTTTATTTCACATATTCGCTGGAAAATCACGTGACCATGAACAAAAGCGAGCCTTGTACAAAGCGTTGTGTGAGCAACTTCAGGCCCAAACCCCCATTCGTAAAGAAGATATCATGGTCATTGTTCAATTCAATGGCCCAGAAGACTGGTCTTTTTCCTCTGGTCAGTCATGGAAAGATGAAATGGAGATAATACAATGATAGCAATGCAATATAAAATCGTTCTCCCGTCTGATTATCCTATGGAAAAAATAGAAGCTCGTATCAAGGAAAAAGGTCACTTATTAGACGGGTTCCCAGGGTTAATTTTTAAAGCCTATCTTTATTCGCGTAAAGACGCGAAAAGTTATGAAAATCAGATGAATAGCTACGCCCCGTTTTATGTTTGGAGAGATCATCACGCAATGGTCTTATTTCTCCAAAGTGATGGATTCAAAGCTCTTTGCGAACAATTCGGTCGCCCAAAGGTTGATATTTGGTTCGTTGACGACGAGCCAAACGTTCCTGATTCGCACCATTCTCTTGCGTGTGTTCATAATAAAGTCAACCAACATACAGATGTACACGGCTTAGATTATATCTCGTGGGAAACGCTCGGTTTAACGTGGTTGAGTAGCTCAGAAGGTATTGATGATAGTAGCGGTGAAGTTTACTCTATGGGGTATGTTGCTCATGGTCAAAATAATATTGAGTAATGAGATGCATTAGGTTCACTAACATAATTAAGTGTGTTTTGACCTAAGCCAAAACACACTTTTGTCCAAAAGCTCGTCACCAAGAAGATTTTATAAATTGCTGAATGTACGAATAAACCCAAGTAAAGGTACGCATTAAAAGTAGTAAATGATGATTTTTATTCTGACTGTAATTGCCACTCTGGTTCACTTTCTCATTAAATGGCAATGGAGAAGTCTATTAGGTGTCATGTCCATCATTCCAGGCGGATTATCCTTAGCCGGATTAGATATGTATGCAGATAACATTGTTTTATTTTTATTATCTTTAGCATTTCTACTTTTGAACTTAGTTTTACTTTTTACTCCAGATCGGAATCGCTAGCTAGTTACAGCTTATAAAAAGGCTTTTTCTTCATACGCTGGTTTCAATCAACAGTGCACCACTCGAAAATTATGTAGCTAAACTGTCTGCTGTATTGAGACATCAAATTGAGCGACTTTCGATTATTGTTGTCATCAGTGAACTGCTCATTTACGGCAAGTGGTAAAATACTTTTGCCCACTTCCTTCCATCTCAGGTACTGCGTTAAGCGGTACCTGGTTGCGTTTTGTGATACAAAAAGTTATCCATGGGCAGCTAAATTAGAAAAGTAACTGACTCGCTTCTGTCCAAAAACGAGTTTGTCTAACCAACCTTCTCACACCCCAACACAGCCACAAACGCATCTAAATACTGTTCGATAGTCAGATCTGCAGAAACTGGTGGCAGTTCTACGGTAATACACGGTAGGTTTCTTTCTTGGCACCAGGTGCCGAATGAGCCTGGGGTTTCGTAGTCCACGTCTTCGACGAGCGGTAGGTTGAACTGCTTGCCTAACCAATTGGCAAGTTCTGATTGGGTTGGGTCGTCGACCATGGCGAGTGGTTCGTGGAAAGAGATGACGAACTTGGGTTTGCGCAGCTCGATAAGGTTAATGAGTGATTGCACTTCCGGTTCCACCTGGTCGGCTTGTCCCGTTTTCACTTTTACATCTCTGACTGGTGTATGGGAACTCCAGCGATAAACGGTGCCGTCTTCTGTCCAGTTTTGAGTCGGAAAGGCGCGGTTTAGATCGACTTGGTTAGCGTTAGCGCGAGTGCCTAGTTGATTGCCATCTGGGTTCATCGACAGAATCACATCGTGTCGTAAGTTGGCGGCTGGCAGGCTTCTTAGCGCACAAGACAAACCTGCGATAGATGCGGTTTCATCACCGTGTGTGCCTGCTATGATGAGACCTCGAGATTCGCTTTCTACTTGCGCGGGGAAGTAGAGCAAGGGTGCGCCCAATACCGATTTTCCATATGGTAGCGGCTTTATTGAAAATGCAGCTCTTTCCGTTCTTGGAATTAAACTCACCTTTATCTCCTGATTGATCAAGTACTATCAAGTATTAACGATTACACAAACTTACTTAAATAAACTAAAGCGTTAAAACTCGTCAACAGTCGCATTGTTAATTTTATTACTTGCTTCAAAGATAGGCTAGGAGAGCAAAAACATATGGATTTTAAGAAACATTCAACGGCTTTACTCATTTCATCTCTATTGACCCCTTTTATCTCAGTAACTGCCGTTGCTGACACATTGCCTGCGGGAACTTCTCTGGCGAAAGAGCAACACTTAGTGCGTGCGAATGATGCGGAAGCTGCGACACTTGATCCTGCGAAAGCAGAAGGCCTGCCAGAAATGCACATTCTACGTGACCTGTTTGAAGGTTTAGTGATTCAAGATCGCGATGGCAATATCACCCCCGGTGTAGCGGAATCTTGGGAAACCGAAGACAACCAGACCTTTGTATTCCACCTGCGTAAAGACGCGCAATGGTCGAATGGCGATCCGGTGACGGCCGATGATTTCGTGTATGCGATAAGACGAGCGGTAGACCCTAAAACGGCATCGCCGAATGTTTGGTATCTAAAGCTCACCAAAATCAACAATATTGCTGATGTGGCAGAAGGTAAGAAGCCGATTGAAGAGCTAGGCGTGTCGGCTGTTGATAAACACACGGTTAAGTTCGAACTCGATAGTAAAGTGCCTTACTTTGTAGCAATGACAGGTCACACATCCATGATGCCAGTGCATAAATCAGCCCTAGAAAGTAGCGACAAGCCGTGGAGCGACCCTAAGCAATTTATCGGTAACGGCGCGTTTGTGCTAGACGAATGGGTGGTGAACGAGCGCATTGAATTGAAGAAGAACCCGAAATACTGGGACAGTTCAGATACGCATTTAACTGAAGTGACTTACATTCCGTTTGAGAATCAGAATGCCTCGATTAACCGTTATGCGGTGGGCGAGGTCGATATCACTTCAGATGTGCCTACACATATGGCGCAGCAGCTAAAAACCAAATACCAAGATGCGTTTACCGCCGTGCCTTTGCTGTGCACTTACTACTACGCATTCAATACCACACGACCACCTTTTGATGATGCGCGAGTACGTAAAGCCGTGTCGTATTCTATGATGCGTGACGTCATCACCAATGGTGTTACTCAGGTGGGCAACTTACCGGCTTATACCTTTGCTCACGAGTACACGGCTGGTTTTGATGCGACACAACCTGAATATAGTACTTGGACTCAGAAGGAGCGCGACCAAAAGGCTAAGGAGCTATTGAAAGAAGCGGGCTACGATGCGTCTAATCCGTTGGACTTCAAACTGCTTTACAACACCAGTGAGTCGAATAAGTCGATTGCAGTGGCGATTGCGTCAATGCTGAAAGGTAACCTAGGTGCACAAGTTGAACTGGAAAACCAAGAGTGGAAGTCTTACTTGGTCTCTCGTCGCCAAGGTGATTTTGATGTAATGCGCGCCTCTTGGTGTGGTGATTACAACGAAGCATCAACCTTCTTGAGCCTGTTGCGTTCTGGTTCTTCGGGTAACTTTGCTCGCTACAGCAATGACAAGTACGACGCAGCGATGGACAGCGCATTGGCCGCAACCAGTGAACAAGACCGCCAAGGTTTCTATGATCAAGCTGAACAGTTGTTGGCAGAAGACATGCCTATCGCGCCAATTTACTACTACATGCAGGCTCGCTTAGTGCGACCAAGTGTTGGTGGTTTTGCGAAGAACAACGTTGAAGGGCGTATCTACTCTAAGGATCTCTACATCAAAGAGTAATTGATCTTCTGACATATCAAAAAAGCCTGAAATAGAGAAAAGGGACGTTGATCATAAATATCTGATTAACGTCCCTTCGTCATTAATCTGTAACGGTAAGCGCAAAAAACTGAAACCTGACTGAAGTATTTTTCACTTTTATTTCAATCAGGTGAAGCCATGTTACCCCCTCTACGTGCCCTTGTTGCGTTCGAAGCTGTTGCCCGCCTCGGTTCTATTGGCGCAGCTGCGCGAGAGCTTTGTGTTACGCAAGCTGCGGTGAGTCAGCAGCTTAAAAGTTTAGAAACCTTTCTCGATACCACACTGTTTGAACGCAGCTCCAAAGGCGTAAAGCTGACGTCGGCTGCCCAGCATTATCAACCGATTGTTGCGGGTTCATTAGCACACCTGAAATTACAGACTCAAATCCTGTTCGGGGAAAAAGAAACCGACGTGTTGAGCCTGCGCGTTAATCACACCTTTTGCCATAACTGGCTGTTACCTCGCCTGCCGTCTTTTTATCAAAAATACCCTTTTATCAGGCTCGATATTCAGCTGGTGGACTGGCCATCAACCAACCCTTGTCAGAATGTCGATATCGAATTGACCAACGGCAAGGTTGAAAGCGAAGACACTCATAGTGAGCGACTGTTTCAAGAACATTGGCAGTTGGTGTGTAGCCCAGAATTTAAAAAACAATATCAAGACTCCTTGGTTGAACATGATTTTTCTGCTCTGCCGACCGTGCAAGTAAAAGGCTATCGAGAGAACTGGTTGCAATGGCTGAGTCACAACCAATTCGAGATGACTTTACCGAAGGTGCTACTTGAAGTGAGTAACTCTCTGCACGCTTTAGAGGCGGTCAAACATGGCATTGGCGTGTTGTTGGTGCGTTCGCTTGCGGTGTCTGAGTTGTTAGAGAAAAACGATCTTGTTTTGGCGACGGAATCCTCGATGCCTGCTGAATCTGCCCATTATTTGATTACCAAACACCGACGTAGTGCCAAAGTGAACTTTTTCTGTGATTGGCTTTATCACCAGATGGAAGACGGTGAACTGGAAGAAAGATTTTCTAATGGATAGCCATAAAAAAAATGAAGGGCGCTCTTACTAACCTGTCACACAAACCCCTTAATTTAACCGCATACAAATAAGGACGAGGTCACCATGAGTGCTTTCTCAGAACCAATGAAAAACCGCTTAAAGGTACTGCTATTTACTGCACCGTTGTTGGTGCCACTGTTTACTTTTTGGCTCGTACCATTTGGTTATTCGATTTACATCAGCTTCACCGATTGGGATTACATCTCGCCAGATTATTCGTTCATCGGTTTAGAAAATTACGAGTACATGGTTGAGGACTACGAGTTCATCCAAGCGATGCTCAACACGTTTTGGTTCTCTGTTGGTGTGGTGATTCCAACCATCATTCTTGGCCTTGTGTTTGCCATGTTGCTGCACAAAAACTTCAAGGGCAGCCAATTTTACCGTGCGGTGATCTTCTCCCCTTGGATCACACCCACAGTCGCGGTGTCGATTGTGTGGTCTTGGGTATTCGAGACCAAGTCGGGCTTGGCAAACCACTTATTGGAGTCGGCAGGGTTTAGCGCGATTCCATGGTTAGAAAACGGAAACACAGCCTTGATTGCGGTGATTATCGTGACGGTGTGGCAGGCGATTGGTTGGACGATGCTGTTCTACATCAGTGCGCTTAACAAGATTCCAGAGTCACTGTATGAGGCGTCTTTGATTGATGGTTGCAGCAGCTTAACGCGCTTTTTGAAGATAACGCTGCCACTGATTTCCCCAACCACATTCTTCTTGGTGGTGGTCAACATTATTACGGCAATGCAGGCGTTCGATCAGTTCCAGATCCTGACGCAAGGCGGGCCGGGTGGTGAGACACGTACCTTGCTGTACTTGTTCTACCAACAGGCGTTCGAACGTTACGAAATGGGACCTGCGGCCGCGACATCGTTAGTGATATTCCTGATTACTGGATTGCTGGCACTTATTAATACCTACATCGGCAAGCGCTGGGTGTACTACTAGTCGATTTTTGAAAGGACAGATTTATGACCACGCAAGTATTGGATGCCAATCAAGTATTAAATCAGAGCGCAGCGAAAACCAAAGTTAGAGCCCAAACCAAAGCGACTAAATCAGAGGTTGTGTCAAAGAAAGCTTCAGTGGATCGCCGCTCGTTTATCGCACTGGCGAAGCACCTGTTCTTGGCAACCTGCGGAACCATAATGGTGTTTCCGTTCTTATGGATGCTGTCTGGTTCACTGAAAAGCAACGATGAGATCTTTGCTAACCCACTGGACTTGATTCCAGAGCAGTTCCGCTGGGAAACCTTTGTCGAAACCTTTCACAGCGCGCCGTTTGGTTTGTACATCTTCAACAGCTTTAGCGTGGCTTTGTTCACGACCCTATTGGTGATTGTGAACTCAGCGATGTTTGCTTATGCGTTGACTCAGCTGAAGTTTCGTTCGAAGACCGTGCTCTATTTCATCGTGATGGGTTGTTACATGCTGCCGGGCGCAGTGACTTACATTCCGTCTTATATCACCTTGGCAAAACTGGGTTTGTTGGATTCTCACATGGGCTTAGTCGCGTCGAACGCGGCGTCGGTTTTCGGTGTGTTCTATCTACGCCAAGTGTTTATCAAGGTGCACCCGTCGCTGATTGAAGCGGCACGAATTGATGGTGCAGGTGAGCTCAAGATCTTATGGGCAATCATCTTACCGCAATGCCGAGCAGCAGTCGCAACACTGTTCCTCATCACTTTTATTACCAATTACAACAGCTACATGTGGCCGAGCCTAGTGATAACAACTCAGGATTTAAATCTGATCGCTACTGGTATTCGTCACTACTTTATTGCCGAAGGTAACTATGGGTTGAACTGGTCGCAAATCATGGCGGCGAGCACCATTGCAGTCTTGCCTTTGTTAATTCTATTCGTCATTTGTCAAAAGACGATTCTTTCAGGTATCGCCGATAACGGCGTAAAAGAGTAAACGGAAATGAAATTAAAAACTCTCGCACTAGTGTGTGCTGGCGCAGCAAGCGCGTCTATGTTCTCTAGCAGTGTTCTTGCCGCAACCGAAGTTAACTTTTGGTATTCCGGTGGTACTAAGCCACAGCAAATGATGACTAAGCTCATCGAAGAGTTCAATGCGAGCCAAGATGAGTATGTGGTGAAGCCAGCATTGCAAGGTAACTACACAGAAACCTACCAGAAGCTGCAAGCAGGCCTAGCGTCTAGAACTGCACCTGAACTTGTGCTGCTAGATTCAGGCCGTGCGGAAGCGATGCATGGGCGTGGTTTGAGCCGTGACCTAACGCCGTTTATGGATGAAGAGTTCAACTTCTCTGATTTCATTGGCGCGTTTAAAGACCAAGTGACAGCAGACGATGGCACCATCATCGGCCTACCTGCTTACGGTACAACTCAAGTGTTCTACTACAACAAGCAGGTGTTGGCAGATAACGGCTTTACCGAGCAAGACCTAAACACATGGCAAGGTGTGGCTAAGGTCGCAGAGAAAGTTACACAGCGTGACGAGAAAGGTAACGTGACCTTCTACGGCTGGGAACCAATGTGGGGTCAAGACAACATGATTGACGCGGCATTCTCTAACGGCGCTAAGATCATCAGTGATGACGGTAAGAAAGTGCTGATTGACTCTCCTGAGTGGGTTGAGGTGTGGGACAGCTTCCGTAAGTGGATCCACGATGATCAAATCATGCGTATTCACTACGGTGGTCAAGGCTGGGAATACTGGTACAAAACCATTGATGATGTGATGAAAGACAACGCACTAGGCTACACCGGTTCATCGGGTGATCAAGGTGACTTGGACTTCACTAAGCTTTCAGCAACCACACAACCGGGTTGGGGCTCAAATCCTTCGGCACCACAAGCGGGTGCGCTGGTTTACGTAATGCCAAAAGGCACAGACGACGCAGCGGCGAAAGGTGCATTTGAGTTTGTTGAGTTCTACACCAACGCGAAAAACACGGCAGCTTGGTCAATGTTCACAGGTTACATCCCAGTGCGCAACAGTGTTTCTGAAGTTCCAGAATACCAAGCGTTCACTAAAGATAACCCACAAGCTCTGATCCCTTTGAAGCAAGCGAACACGGCGACCAAAGATTTCCTAGATCCTACCAACGGTAAGATCATGGATGCTCTTAAGGTGGCTGCGGATCAGATTCAAATCCAAAACGTGCCTGCTGACAAAGCGCTAAAACAAGCGGCTAAGAAAGCGCAACGTGCACTAGACCGAGCGAATCGTTCTTAATCCGTAAAGATAACAAAACTATCTTTGCATGCATCAAGGCCCATCTATTCGGGTGGGCCTCTTTTTGACCCAGTCCTTCAATTAGGACGAACTTGGTGAAGACAATGACCCAATTTCAAGGTGAGCTGCCGTTTGGCAGAGTACGTATCCCCTTTGATGTGCCAGCAGGTTCTCACAGCGTAACGATTATCGGCACAACGGTGACAAAAGGATTCTTGTACGCAGCGGCGTATGATGCCAACCAAGCATTTCGTGGCAAAGTGCTATTTGAAAAGGCGCACAAGTCACTCACTATCCAACCGAAAAACTCAGGCCTAGGCGCGATTGATGGCGTGATTCCATCTGGCGAGTGGTTCTTAGAGCTTTATAACCTTGAAGGTGAGTTTCGCACCGAGCGTGCGATGCAGTATCAAGTCGATGTACTTAGCTCTGATGAGTTAGTTAATAACGATGTTGAGTTAGAACTGAACCCAACGGTGACAAGTGATCACGATAGCGAGTTTGATTACAGCCACATGCTGAGTTCTGATTCTCGTTGGTATCGTGGTGACTTACACGCTCACACTCAGCTTTCTGATGGTCACAATACCTTAGCGGCGGCTAAAGACATTGTGGAATCACAAGGGCTCGATTTTTTCTTCTTTACAGAGCACAACATCTGCCAGCCTAAATTGCCAGTATCAAAGCAGTGCTTGTTCTTACCTGCGTTAGAAGTCACAACCGATCTCGGGCACTTCAATGTGCATGGTCCGGTTAAGTCTTTGGACCTTAGAGACGTTGAACACAGCAGCCAAGCGACCATGGAAGCAGGATTGAATTTAGCCAAAAGCGGACACAGCTCTCTTGGCATTAATCACCCAATGATGAAGCCGTGGCACTGGCATTACGATCAAGTGGATCTAAGCCAAGTGTCTACCTTTGAAGTGTGTTGTGACCCTACTTGGTCAACTTCACCAAAAGCGACCGAAGAGGCGTTATTGGTTCTTAATGAAATGTGGAATTGTGGTCAGCGTATTACCGCGATTGGCGGCAGTGATTCACACCTTGAGCCGCATGAGCGCAATCCTAAATCGGATGAGCCTTCCATCTATGGCGACCCATCCACCTTCGTTTACAGCCATGGTTTGAGTGGCGAAGGTATCTTGTCTGGTCTGCGTAATGGGCAAGTTTACCTAGAGCGCCGTTGCGGCTTGAAGTTTGATATCAACTTAGGGGACTTGTTACCGGGCAACGATTCTCAAGGACAAGCGCTTACATACCGAATTGCTGTCTCTGACTCAGAAAACCCTTACTACGCGGAGTGCGTGGTGGATGGCGAGATTGTCGATCGAATCACTTTGAATGATGAGCTGCAAAGTATCCATATTGATGAAGGCTACCGTTGGTGCCGAGTCGATATTCGTCGCGGAGCGCTTTATTCAGCATTAATGAGCAGCACTCAACCTGCATCTGACGAACGTGAGTTTGAAGGCTGCATCAATGCCGTATTCGACGGCAAACAACCAGAATTTAACCAACCCCTAGTGCGTACTTGGGGAGAACTAATGGAGCGAATGAGCCGTGATGAAGTTTAAGGCGATGTTATTTGATAAAGACGGCACATTGTTAGAGTTCCACAAGATGTGGCTTAACGTTTCTCGTGGTGCTTGTGAGCGTGTGAAATCTTACAGTGACCAGCACCAAGGTAATCAAACTGTCACACCTGCTGAGTTACTCTTGGCCATCGGCGTGGAAGGTGATGTGGTTGATAACTATGGACTATTAGCCTCAAACCCAGTGGAAGATACCGCGACAGCGTGGTTCAACATGCTGCAACCTAATGTCTCACTCGCTGAGTTCACTAAGGTAACCAAAGCCGCTTTCAATGACGAAGTGGAAGAGAACCCAAGTTGGATTGAAGCCCTACCGGGTGTGACCGAAAAGCTGGGTCTGTTCAAGCAACAAGGCATGATTTTAGGCATCGCTACAGCGGATACCAAAGACTCAACGATCTACACACTAGAGCAATCGGGTTTGAGCGAGATGTTCGATTATGTTGGTTATTCCGATGGCGATATCGAACCTAAACCAGCGCCAGCACTGCTCAATGCCTTCTGCGAACAGTGCGGGATTGAGCCACACGAAGTGATCATGTTTGGGGACACGGTTTCGGATATGGAGTTTGGCCGTAACGCAGGCGCAATCAATGTCGGTGTTCTGACGGGCACAGCACAACACAGCGAGTTAGAGCCTGTGGCGGATCTGGTCATCGCATCGGTTGCCCACTTTGAGCTCAATCAACTGCAAGAACGTGGCTAAAACGTTTCACGACAGATTGCAAAGATAGTATTTAACGAATTGATTTAAGGACAGGTTATGGCTGAAGTCACACTGAGAGGGGTAGAAAAAACCTACCCAAATGGTTTTAAGGCCGTGCACGGTGTCGATCTGAATATTCGCGAAGGTGAATTCATGGTGTTTGTTGGGCCGTCTGGCTGTGCAAAATCCACCACACTTCGTATGATCGCAGGCCTTGAAGATATCTCAGAAGGCGATGTCTACATTGGCGATAAGCGTGTAAACGAATTGCCACCTAAAGATCGTGGTATCTCGATGGTGTTTCAGAACTACGCGCTTTATCCGCACATGTCGGTGTACGAAAACATGGCTTTTGGCCTGAAACAACAGAAGCTACCAAAGCATGAAATCAATGAGCGTATTGAAGATGCAGCCAAGACTCTCGATATCGAACACCTGCTAAATAATAAGCCGGGTGAAATGTCGGGTGGTCAAAGGCAGCGTGTGGCGCTTGGTCGTGCGATGGTTCGTAAGCCAGATGTGTTCTTGTTTGATGAGCCTTTATCTAACTTGGATGCAAAGTTGCGTGTTTCAACACGAGTCAGCATTGCGCAGCTACATAACAACCTGAAGCAAGAAGGGCAGAACGCCACCATGATCTACGTGACACACGATCAGGTGGAAGCCATGACCCTTGGCGATCGCATCTGTGTATTGAATCAAGGTGAGATCATGCAGGTCGATACGCCAATGAACCTTTATCAATACCCAGCAAACAAGTTTGTCGCAGGCTTTATTGGTTCGCCAGCGATGAATCTTCTCAAGGTGAGATTGGATGAGATTGATGGTGTGATGAACGTGGTTTCTGAAAGTGGTACTCGTTGGATGCTGCCACAAGACAAGCAGATTATCGCTCGTGAAAAGATGGGCGAGTGGGTGTGGTTCGGTGTTCGTCCTGAGCACATTCAACTGGCTAATCACGATGCGCCGTTGTCTGAG
The DNA here is from genome assembly GCF_027587015.1 of Vibrio sp. Makdt. Lineage (NCBI taxonomy): Bacteria > Pseudomonadati > Pseudomonadota > Gammaproteobacteria > Vibrionales > Vibrionaceae > Vibrio > Vibrio sp. Makdt. The sequence continues at coordinate 21,252 of NZ_JAPPTH010000001.1, read as the reverse complement.
GTGAATACCCAAACGCACAGGCTTGATGTGGTTGAGTCGATGGGCAATGAGCTGTATCTCTACTTCAAATTAGGTGCTGATAAGCTGGTGGCTCGCGTACCTTTCGATGCAGATCGCACGGCAAACAGTGGCGAAGAGACAATGCTTCACTTCAACACTTCACAGTGTCACCTGTTTGATTTAGAGACAGAAGAAGCACTGACTGAATAAGTTGATGTGTCGAAGAGTCATAATAAAGAAATCCCCGCTCAGATGAGTGGGGATTTTTCTTAGGAGGAGTATCAACAGGAGCTCGGGACTGTACCCGAGGCTTTTTTGTTGGAGATAGCTAAACACTCTTGAGGGTTAGAACCATTTAATGGCTCGGAATCGCAATTCTTTTTTCTAGCCAACGAACCGCTTGTGATACGACCAAAATAAGAACAAGGTACTCCAAAACCAGAAACGTATAGATCTCTAAAGGTAAATATTCGTTCACCACCAGCTCATTTGCTCGTCTTGTTAAATCACTCAAACCAATCACACTCACTAGCGAACTCATCTTGAGGATATAAACAAACTGATTGCCCAAGGGCGGCAGTATCTGACGGAATGCCTGCGGTAGGATAACGAATCGCATTTTTTGCCAATAGGTTAATCCCAAGGATTTGGCCGCTTCATGTTGGCCACGATTAATCGCTTGAATCCCCCCACGGAACACTTCTGCCATAAAGGCGCTCTCGGCAATGGTCAATGCGATTACCCCTGCCCAGAAGTGGTTCAAAGAGACATCGAGTAATGTCGGCATTCCGTAATACACCCACAATAGCAATACCAATACAGGGATAGAACGCATCACCTCTACGTAAAGTCGATTAATCCCCCTGAGTATTGGAGAACTAGAAAGCGCTGGAAAGGCGACCAATAGACCCAGAGCCATAGCAAAAAACATGCTTAGCAACGAAACCTGAATAGTCTCGCTAAAACCAGCCATCAAAAACTGAATGTTAGTTCGCCCCTGCTCCGTCGACGGGTCGAGTACATACCATCCCCATTGGTAGTCTGAACATCCTGTCAGAAACAGCAGAGAAACTAGCGATAAGTGACGATAGTTCACATTTACTCCCAAAAACTCCATTTGTTATTGCTATGTTAACAACCAAATCTGTTTAATGGTTAATAATTAAGAAGAATATCTACATTCATCACTTAGAAATCAGCATTCTTTGAAGGAATAAAAAATGAAGAAAAGCTTAATTGCATTAGGAATGTGCTTACTTGCTTTTACACAAATTGCACATGCACAAAGTCGTTTGCAGGAGATACTCGATGCCGGAGTTCTTCGCGTTGGTACAACTGGGGATTGGAACCCAATGACAATGAAGGATCCAGCGACCAATAGCTACCGCGGCTTTGATATCGATGTCACGACTGAGTTGGCTAAGGACCTAGGCGTTAAAGTGGAATACGTCGCAACAGACTGGAAAACCTTGGTGAATGGCATCACAGCCAACAAATACGACGTGACTGGCAGCGCATCGCTCAACATGTCTCGAGCAAAAGTCGCGGGGTACAGCCAACCCTATTTCTATCTGGCTTTCGTCCCTGTTGTGCAAAAGAAAGACATAGAGAAGTTCTCTGATTGGAGTGACTTTGACAAAGCAGAAATCAAAGTTGCCGCCACGCTCGGCACAGTACAAGAAAAAATGGTGAAGGACTTTTTCCCATCGGCACAACACATCGTGATTGAAGCGCCAGCACGGGATTTCCAAGAGCTTTTAGCTCGCCGCGCCGATGTCTCCGTGACTTCAAACGTAGAGGCTGCAACCTTAGTCGAGAAGTTTAAACAACTCGCGATAGTTCCGGTGAAAGAGCCACGTAAACCAACTCCAATTGCGATGCTACTACCACAAGATGATCAGGTTTGGATTAACTACATTAACCACTGGGTTGAATTGAAAAAGACGCAAGGTTTCTTCAAGCAAACCGCTGAGAAGTGGGGACTGAAGAGCATGTAACGAGCTCATAGAGAAGAGAAAAATAGAGCCCTTAGGGGGTAGGGCTCTAGAGTTGGGAGCTAACTTGACGTTGGGTTATGCGACGACCAGTGTTGCGGCTTTCTTCATCGCTTCTTTGGTTGAACACTCAATCACGTTTGCGTTTGCAAAGCGGTGAGCGTCTTTCACTTGAATATCGTGAGCCAAGATAACCAGTTTCGCGTTCGCCACATCTAGGTCGGTAATACGGTTTTGAATGCCGTTTTGACCTTGTGTTTCTACCTTAATCTTAAGGCCTGCCGCTAAGCCTGCTTTTTCCAGTGCTTTCGCTGCCATAAAGGTGTGTGCTACGCCAGATGGGCAACAAGTTACAGCTACGATGTCATACTCGCCTTCGCCTGCTACAGGTGCTGTTTGAGCTTGTACTGGCGCTGCTTCAACCGTCTCTTCTTCGGTTTCAACTGCGACTGGTTTCCAGAAGCCAACGATAACCGCTGTGGTTAGAGAGCCTAGTGCGATACCCACAACGTACATTGGAATGTTGCTTGATACTGGCGCTGTGATTAGGCCGCCCCACGGTGCGTGAAGTAGGATGTCTGTCATGAAGCCGAACACACAGCCAACGATACCACCAGCAACGATTGAAGGAAGAACGCGCATTGGGTCGTTTGCCGCGAATGGGATTGCACCTTCAGAGATACCGATAGAACCCATGATTGCGGCTGCTTTACCCGCTTCTTGTTCTTGTTTAGAGAACTTGTTTTTGAATAGGAATGTCGCTAATGCCATACCTAGAGGTGGTGTACAAATCGCGATGCCTACACCGCCCATTAGCCATGGTTGCGTGTCTACTTGAGTTTGAGCGAATAGGGTTGCTACTTTGTTGATTGGACCGCCCATATCGAATGCCGTCATACCGCCAAGGATTGTGCCAAGAACCATCTTAGATGCACCCGCCATTGACGCTAGGAACTCGTTCATTGAAGCCATGAACAGTTTGATTGGTTCACCGATGCCCCACAATACGATACCTGCAGAGATTAGCGTACCAACAAGCGGGTAGATGAAGTAAGCACCTAGTGCTGTCATGTTGGTAGACAGCGGGATCTTCTTAAGTTGAAGAACCACGCCACCTGCGATGAAGCCAGCAACTATACAGCCAAGGAAGCCGCCGCCCATGTCTGCCATGATGCCAGAAGAGATCATTGCTGGTGCTAGTGCTGGTTTATCCGCAATTGAGTAACCAATAAAGCCGCCAAGAATGATTGGGAAAAGAACAAGGCCCTTGATACCGATGTTGGAGATGTCTGCCAGCAAGCCGTCTGCTGGAACCGCACCTTTACCCGATGCCATTACCGCCAACGCCAACAGAACACCACCGGCTACAATGAAAGGTAGCATGTGTGATGTGCCGAAAAGCAGGTGGCCTTTCATGGTACTAAGGAGTTTTTTATAGTCGCTACTGCTATTTCTGTTATTAGAATTGCTACTGGTATTCGTAGCTTGGTTTGCTAGGGTGCTCATAATTGTCTACGCCTTATGAATTAATTAAAATATTAAGGATTTGATGTTCATCTTTTGCGTTATGGATATCTTGAATAAATTCATCGCTGAATTTTCCAAATAGTTCTTGTAGTACATAAATATGATGGTCAGCACCGTTATCCGGAGAGGCAATCATAAAAAATACGGTTGGATTAATGCCGTCTTCATCGCCATACTCAATGCCTTCTCGTTTAACACCGACAGCGATTGCCGGCTCAGTTACCTCCTTGCTTTTTGAGTGTGGGTAAGCGATGCCGTCCATTGAGGTGATGCTTTGAGATTCACGAATTTCGATGTCTGCCAAGAAGGCTTCTTTATTACTGATTCGGTTGTTCTCAAATAACATGCCTGCCAATTCTTCAAACAGTTCTTTTTTATTATTCGCTTGAAGGTTGTTATTAATTAAGTTGACGTTAGTTAGTTGTGTGATCATTTATTAACTCATTCACTATTGAAGTTCTTGAATTAAAATTAATGGATTAATCCGATTCGCGAAATAGCAAATAAAAGCCCTTCACTGTACATTTGTATCCAGCAAAATTAAGTGTGATTTGCATCATTCATCCAGTGTGAGATGGGTCATATTTGATGGTGTATTTCGGTGTTGAAATAACTTTCTGTAGGAACAAAAATGCCCCGCAAAAGCAGGGCATAGATAGTGTGATTAGTGGTGATGGAGCTAGCTGTAAGCGCGCGCTACGCGTCCAACGCAATCCAGTTTGTAACTCTCAGCATAAGCAGGAATAAACACGGATTGGCCTTTCTCTATCACGCAGGTTTCACCACATTGATGAGTGAGCACCATAGATTCGTCGAGCGGCAATAGGATCTCGGCGCCTTCGGTTGTGATCAGGCGTTGCTGCGAATTTTGCACGATAGAGAACTTAAAATCCTCGACTGGAATTTCGTACTCCATCACATCACCTTGCTCAATCGGGCTTAGCAGTAATCTATCCGCAGGCTTTTCATTAAATCGAGTACAAGAAACCAGCTCGTTCACGTCCATGTACTTAGGCGTTAACCCGGCACGCAGTACATTATCGGAGTTCGCCATGATCTCTAGGCCAGTGCCTTTGATGTAAGCGTGGGGCGTTTCTGCATCTAGATACATGGCTTGCCCCGGCTTTAGCGTAATCACGTTCAATAGTAGCGGAGCAAACAGGCCGACATCACCTGGGTATTGATCTTCCAGTTCTGAAATCAATTGGAATACACGTTTATCAGAAAGCTTAGCCTTCATGATCAACATGGTAAGCGCCATGCCTTTTTGTTCACCTTCCAAAGACAATAAGCTTGCAAAAAAACAGGCTAAGCCATTGGGTGTTTGATCGCCCGCGAGATCGTTTACCATCGAATATAACTCAGGAATGTCGAGGTAATGAAAATGCTCAAGGATCTCACTGATCGACCTAAAGCCATTCATCGCCGTGTAGTCGGTTAGGGCATACACCAGTTCTGGCTTGTGATTAGGATCCTTGTAGTTACGGTTTCCCGCTGTCATCGGAATGCCTTGCTGCTCTTCTAGAGCATAGCCAGATTCGGCTTGTTGCTTGTTTGGGTGAACTTGAACAGAGAGTGCTTTCTCCGCCGCTAACACTTTGAATAGGTACGGCAGTTCGCCAAAACGACTCGCCACTTTCTCGCTTAAAAACAGGTTTAGGTTCTTAGAAATCAAGCTCGATAATGTGGTCTGCTGCCCGTTGTCAGTGACCATAGAGCAACCATTCGGGTGAGCGCCCATCCAGATCTCCGCTTGCGGCTCACCAGACTGGTTATCAATACCAAACAATTGGCTGAACGAAGAAGGGCTACCCCATGCGTAGTTTTGAATCACGTTGGTCATAGGGTAGAAAAAGCGTTGTACGAACGAATCGTTCGCTAAAGAAAAATCAGACATCGAAATCACCATGAAGGGAAACATGGCTTGAGCTCTACTTGTTTTACTGAAATTCAAGAGTAGAAGGGCTCAAGCCATTGGAGTTGAAATGGCTTAAGCCGCTGCTGCTGTCAGCTTGGCTTTGCGTAGATTTTTAAGCGCGATACAAGTAACCGCAGTAACACCCGCACCTGATGCCATGCACAGAAGCGCCAGCATTGGGTAGTTCATTGCGCCAAGTAGAGCGACTACTGGGCCACCGTGAGCAACACTGTTGGTAATACCAAATGAGAACGCCATAACCGCAGCAGTCATTGAGCCAAGCACGTTGGCTGGGATAACTGACATTGGATCTTGAGCCGCGAAAGGAATCGCACCTTCAGAGATACCGACTAAGCCCATCGCGCCTGCTGCTTTACCCGCTTCAATTTCAGAAGATTCGAATAGGTCGAACTTACGGCCGAGTCTGGTTGCGATAGCCATACCCAGTGGAGCGACAGGGATTGCACACGCCATGGCACCCATGAATTGAGTTTGACCGCTAGCAATCATGCCGACTGAGAATAGGAACGCCACTTTGTTGAACGGGCCACCCATATCAAAGCCAGCCATGCCACCCAGTACGATGCCAAGCAAAACCACGTTGCCTGTGCTCATGCTAGTAAGTAGCGCAGTAAGAGCATCCATCAGCCCAGCAATTGGAGCGCCGATAACAAAGATGAACAGACCAGCAATAAACAGAGAGCCAGTGATCGGAGCGATCATGATAGGCACAAGCGGTTGAACGAACTTGTGGTAGTTAAACGAGGTAATCCATTTAACAAAGTAACCGACTAATAGACCTGCGATGATTGCGCCAATAAAGCCTGTACCAGCATCAGCGCCATAGAAAGAACCGTTGTTGGCAATCCAACCGCCAATTAGACCTGGAGTTAGAGCTGGACGGTCAGCAATCGCGTAAGCAATGTAGCCAGCCAAGATTGGGATCATTAGGGTGAAGGCAACCACGCCCACTTCTAGGATTTGGTTCCACATGCTGCCAGCAGGAATCGCCATGCCAGATTCACTTGGCTCGCCACCAATCGCTAAGGCTAGGGCAATCAAAAGGCCGCCCGTCACTACGAATGGGATCATGTGTGATACGCCATTCATCAAGTAACGATAAAGGTCTGAACGCGCTTGTGATGCTTTTTCGGCAACGGATTGGTTGGTTGGAGCTTGTTCTGCTTGATAACTTGGTGCGTTGAGAGCTTGTTTGATCAAGCCTTGTGCGTCTTTGATTGGCGCTTTTACGTTAGTGCAGATGACGCGTTTGCCAGCAAAGCGAGCCATGTCGACCTGTTTGTCACAAGCCACAACAATTGCGTCAGCACGTTCAATATCTTCTTGAGTAGGGCTGTTTTTAACGCCGATAGAGCCGTTGGTTTCGACCTTAACATCGTAACCAAGCGCCGCTGCGCCTTTCTCTAGCGCTTCCGCTGCTAAATAGGTGTGTGCGACGCCAGCGGGGCAGCCTGTCACACCAATGATGAAGCCTTGTTTCTCAATATTGGTTTCTGTTTCAGCAGGTTCAGGTTTGGTAAGCAGTAGCTCTAACGCCGCTTGTTCAGAGTCGGCATTCATGAAGTTTTCGATAAAACCTTCTTCAATCAGTTTTGAAGAAAGCTCTGCCAATACTTCGATGTGGTGGTTGTCGCCGCCATCGGGAGAGGCAATCATAAAGAACAGTTTTGATGGCTGACCATCATCGGCACCGTACTCGATCCCTTCTTTGTGGACACCGATAACAACTGCAGGTTTGATCACTGCGCTGCTTTTCGCGTGTGGTAGGGCGATGCCTTCTTCAAACCCTGTGTTGCCTTGTTCTTCTCGCGCTTTAATGTCGGCAAGAAACTGCGCTTTGTTTGAAATGCGACCTTGTGCGTACAGCACGTCTATCAGCTCTTTAAATACGTCTTCTTTGGAATTGGCGCTAAGCGAAAGCTTAATCAAATCTTGATTGATCAATGTTGTGATCATAATGAACCCCTACTCTTTTTTATTTTGTTAGGGGTATTCTGAAATTGATTACTTGCCTTCTGTAGTGAAGAAAAAACGCATTTACTGGATGATTGTTGCCTTATAAATGGAGTGTGATTTTGATCGGTTAGTGGCGCGTTTTTCGGCCTCTATTGACATAGGTTGAGCTTGTTTGAGGCTTTTATTTACAAGGGGTTTGGCGTGTAGAGTTATCGGGGGAACAATGTGCTATATCAGATTTTCGACTGGAGATTTATTCCCACTACTGGATTTTTGTAACCTAGATCTCAAATTGTGATTTTGCTCAATAGCGCTATGTTTCACTAAGGAGTATATCTATTCCCGTAGCCTTATTGCTGCCCATAAGAGTTCGAATAAATGATTTTTCATGACTTAATCTCGTCGGTATTAAACGAGCGAGAACCGTTTCACAACATCTGGTTTGCGGGAGATTTTCACACGCCATCAGCATTCAGCTATCAGGTGAACTTTCCGCGCTTAGAGCTGGTGCTTGACGGTGAGTATATTAATGAAATGGAGAGTCATGATCGTAAGATCACCAACGTTGTCGCGAAAGCAGGAGATGCGATTTTCATCCCGCCTAACTGCTGGAACAAGCCGAACTGGGATACTGATTGTTCGGTACTGAGTATGTTGTTTGGACGTCGTCAGCTTGGTTTAAGTTTGGTGAGCAAGCGCAAAGGAGAAGAGAGCTTTTACGATATTCAAAAACACAGTATTCAGACTCGCTCGGGTTTTGCGATTGATAACATTCTAGAGGCGCTCAGCTCACTCGCGAGGGAGAGTAATAAGCAGCCGATGGATGAGCTATTACTGCAAGCGCTGCTGCAATACAGCAAAACCATGCTAGATGCGCCCGTCGAGAAATCTCACAGCCGAGTACAGGATGTGTATCAGGGAATTTGTATCTACATTCAAGAGAACTTCCACCGCCATATCACCCGTGACAGTATCGCCTCGCGCTTTAGCATTTCATCCAACCATTTGTCACGAATGTTCCGCCAGCAAGGGCATATGACGTTGGCCGAGTACATCACGCGCGTGCGAGTCGACCGCGCCAAGTTCATGCTTAAGAAATACAACTTCAAACTCAATGAAGTGTCGGTACGTTGCGGCTTTAAAGACGTGAACTACTTCTGCCGAGTTTTTAAAAACCGTACTGGAAGAACCCCAACCGAATACCGCGGTTCAATCTGATACCGTTTTAATCTGATACTGTTTCAAATTATCCGTTTCAAACTAGCTTCTCGAACTGGTCTTATACGACCGTATTTTGTATGACTTGATTACCGTAACTGACCCTGTGTTGTGGTAATCAATTTGATTTTTGCTTTCCTCTAAGTTTCCTCTTTTCAACGGCTTTCTCTTATCTATTACTAAACCGACTCTCATGGTTTGTGTATTTTCCGCGATTCTCTAGATAACGCCGATTAATAACAATAAGAGGTGGTTTTGCGAGCTATTTATTGTTTTTTTCGCTCTATTTATTGAATCAAACGTCTAATAATTCAGATATTAGTTGGATGCATTAAATTAATTTTAAGTAAATTAAAATCTATTTATCGAGACGACAAAAGTTAATTGTTTCTGGCTGGGTTATTGATTTAAATGTTTGTAAGGTATTGATTTTTAATGCTTAGTTCATGGTGCTCTATTCTTTATTTATTAATGTTTCATTCATGCCTAAAAATCAAATATTCAAGTTTATACGGTCTATCACAACCTTGACTTATAATACTACAAATTAAAATTTCTACGGATAATATGCTCTTCAGATATTAATAATAAAGAAGACTTATACATGGAACTCAATACTCTGATCGTAGGAATTTATTTCCTTTTCCTTATAGCAATAGGTTGGATGTTTAGAACGTTCACCAGTACAACCAGTGATTATTTCCGCGGGGGCGGTAACATGCTTTGGTGGATGGTTGGTGCGACTGCGTTTATGACTCAGTTCAGTGCTTGGACCTTCACTGGCGCAGCGGGTAAAGCGTATGCCGATGGTATGGCTGTCGCGGTTATCTTCTTAGCGAACGCATTTGGTTACCTGATGAACTACCTGTACTTCGCTCCGAAATTCCGTCAACTACGTGTGGTAACACCAATTGACGCGATCCGTATGCGTTTTGGTAGCTTCAACGAGCAAGTATTTACTTGGTCTGGTATGCCGAACAGTATCGTTTCTGCGGGTATCTGGCTGAACGGTTTGGCGATCATCGCATCGGGCATCTTTGGCTTCGATATGACGACAACCATCGTTCTGACTGGTCTTGTTGTACTTGTTATGTCGGTGACAGGCGGCTCATGGGCAGTTATCGCGTCTGACTTCATGCAGATGGTTATCATCATGGCGGTAACCGTAACGTGTGCTGCGGTGGCTATCGTGCAAGGTGGTGGCGTTACTGAAATCGTTAAAGACTTCCCAGTAGCTGAAGGCGCTTCATTCGTTTCTGGTAACAATCTGAACTACGTAAGCATCTTCGGAATCTGGGCATTCTTCATCTTCTTCAAACAGTTCAGTATCACCAACAACATGTTGAATTCTTACCGTTACCTAGCGGCAAAAGACTCGAAGAACGCGAAAAAAGCGGCTCTGTTGGCGTGTATCCTGATGACCATCGGTCCAATTATTTGGTTCATGCCACCTTGGTTTGTAGCAGGACAAGGCGTTGACCTGGCAGCACATTACCCAGATGCAGGTTCTAAAGCAGGTGACTTTGCTTATCTATACTTCGTAGAGCAATACATGCCAGCAGGTATGGTGGGGCTTCTGATCGCAGCAATGTTCGCAGCAACCATGTCTTCAATGGACTCGGGCTTAAACCGTAACTCAGGTATCTTTGTAATCAACTTCTACCAACCGATTCTTCGTCCAAACGCGACAGAGAAAGAGCTGATGATAGTGTCTAAGTTGATGTCTACCTTCTTCGGTCTTGCCATCATCCTTATCGCGCTGTTCATTAACTCGCTAAAAGGTTTGAGCTTGTTCGACACCATGATGTATGTGGGTGCGTTGATTGGCTTCCCAATGACTATTCCAGCATTCTGTGGCTTCTTCCTTAAGAAGACTCCGGACTGGGCAGGTTGGGGTACGCTAGTAGTCGGTGCGATTGTTTCTTACATCGTTGGCTTCGTGATTACCGCCGAAATGCTACAGAACTTGTTTAACCTAGAGCCGCTAACGAGCCGCGAATGGTCTGACTTGAAAGTAGCAGTAGGTCTGATTGCACACCTAGTGTTTACGGGCGGCTTCTTTGTTCTTTCGACTCTGTTCTACAAACCACTAGAGGCGTCTCGTCAGAAAGATGTGGATACCTTCTTCAACAATCTTGCGACGCCATTGGTTTCTGAATCAACAGCGCAGAAGAAACTGGATAACAAACAACGTCACATGCTGGGCTCACTGATTGCAGTGTCTGGTGTGGCAGTGATGGCGATGTTTGCTCTACCGAACCCATTCTGGGGAAGAATGATGTTCGTACTGTGTGGCGGTATCGTGTTCATCGTCGGTCTGATGCTGGTGAAAGCCGTGGACGACTCGGTGGAAGATGCGAAACAAGAGAACAAAACGGCTTAGGTAACTAAACCCACTCGATGAGCCATTGAAAATAGAACGGCTGAGCGTGATTGCTCAGCCGTTTTTTATTATGTGAACCATGGAGTTACAACCAATGGAGTGAGTCACTTAGTTGATTAAGGAGATGAATTTAAAAGGGCGAAATGAACTAAATCAGACGAGAAGAGATGTACATGAGCAAAGCTTGTAGGTCGACACTGCTTCGAGTCTTTTGTAAACGCTCATTGACCTGATCGTGAAGCAGGTTTCTGGTTAGGTTGGTGGCCGCCACAATATGTTCTCGCTGTGGCTTGGTAGGCAGTACCAAAGCGATGGCAACGTGCACCTCACCAATGCGTGAAGCCCAATCAATCGGGTCGTCACTGACGATGACTGCGATCGAGAGATCTTGGGTCGATTCAAACATCACATGGGGCAATGCGATCCCTGGGGATACACACGTAGACGAGCGTTCCTCTCGTTTAATAAATGCAAGAATCAGTTCATCCGGATCTTCTGGATACACGAGATGAGCAAGCCCTTTTAGACATTCAAACTTGGTCAGTTGAGTTTGTGCTTTGGCATGGTGCCACTTGATGTCACAAGGTGGGCATATCTGCGGCATGCGCTGGATTAAGTCGTTCGAGAACTCATGGTTCACTTGTGAGCCAACCATGGTGTAATGCTCTGCAACCACATCTTTAAGAACGAAACAGGCCAGCTCGGCATCAATACCGACTGCGGTTATCTGACACAAATCGCCACGAAGTAAACCCACTTGCAACATCGCGACCGATTTGGAGAGATCGGCCGTTCGGTTTTGAGTGATGTTGATAATGCGGATGTTGCTTTTGAACTTTTTCGCTAAGCGAGCAAGCGGCTGGGCGACATGTGAGTTCGCCGTTGGGTCGGCAACAAAGAAGGTGATCTGATATTCGTTCATGAAAGGCTTAAGCCCGACAATACTTGATGAAAACCTTATCGACACTCAATAATACTTCTTCCATAGGAATGAATACGGTTTTAACTGGGTCGAATCGGCTTGGTTGTTCGATGTCGATATCTGAAACGATCAACACTTTGTCTGCGAGAGTAATGTCCTGTGCAGAGAGTAAGTTTTCAATACCCATAGCACCTTGTGTTTCAACCTTGATTGAAACATTGAATTTAGGGGCTGTTTTATTTAATGCATCAGCTGCCATATAGGTGTGTGCAATGCCTGTAGGGCACGCAGTTACCGCTACAATTCTCATTATTATTCTCGGCTTAATGTCGTCATTTTACTACTTGGTATGGGAAAACCCAGTATAGACCGGGAGCATACCGTAGGGGCGATACGTTTATGGGTTCTGTGGATTTTATGGATTGCCGTTTTTTATTCCAAGGTGAAAGTCACACTCTGAGCTCTTGGTTACAATAATCCAGTTAATGCACCTTTCGTCCTATATGATGATCAACGACACACCGCTAATCTTTTCATCCTACTAACATCGAATTTTAATTTAGGTCGGAAGAACCTAATTACTTCAGTCTGAAATCAGGCGAGGCAGAGTAAACCATGGATATCACTAACATTATCGAGCCCGAGATCATCTGCTTAGAACTACAAGCAGACTCTAAACAGGCGGTATTTGAAGAGCTTGTCGAACTACTCGATCGTGCTGGTAAGCTCTCGAATAAAAGTGAATTCCTTGATGATATCTGGAAGCGTGAGGCGATTGGCAATACGGGATTTGATGATGGTATTGCGATTCCACATGCGAAAAGTACTGCCGTTGCTAAACCTGCTGTTGCTGTAGGTATCAGCCGAACGGGGATTGATTATGGTGCCGATGGCGGTGAGCTGTCTGATGTGTTTTTTATGCTCGCTTCGCCAGACAACAATGACGATCACCATATCGAGGTGCTGGCTCAGATCTCGACCAAACTGATTGAAGATGACTTTGTTACAAAATTAAAGGCTGTCGAGTCGGTCGAAGAGGCTCAAGAGCTGTTTCTTGAAGCCAATTCCGACTCTTTCGATAGCTATGCCTCTAGCCATCATGAAGTGTACGTTGAGCCGCTCAGTCCTTGGGCGCAGTCTCTTAATCGCTTGAAAGAGCATTTGCTGTATGGCACTTCGCACATGATTCCGTTCGTGATCGCGGGCGGTGTGTTGTTGTCTTTGTCGGTGATGATTTCAGGTCATGGTGCAGTACCAGAGAGCGGTGTTCTGGCAGATATCGCACAGATGGGCATTGCAGGTTTAACCTTGTTTACTGCGGTTCTAGGCGGCTACATTGCGTACTCAATGGCCGACAAACCGGGTTTAGCGCCCGGTATGATTGGTTCTTGGGTGGCGGTGAACCAATACAACACTGGTTTTCTTGGGGCGATAGTGGTCGGCTTCTTTGCTGGCTTTGTGGTGAATCTACTTAAAAGGATCAAGCTGCCAGACAGCATGATCTCGCTGAGCTCTATTTTCATTTATCCGTTAGTTGGCACCTTTGTAACCTGTGGTGCTGTGATGTGGGTGATTGGTTCCCCGATAGCCCAAGTGATGCTTGAGATGAATCAAATGCTGACGGGTATGGCTGGCTCAGGAAAAATGGTACTCGGTAGTATTTTAGGCGCGATGACGGCCTTTGATATGGGCGGCCCAATCAACAAGGTCGCTACACTGTTTGCTCAAACGCAGGTGAATACTCAGCCTTGGTTGATGGGTGGCGTTGGCATTGCGATTTGTACGCCGCCACTGGGTATGGCTTTGGCGACTTTCCTTTCACCGAAGAAGTTCAAGCGAGACGAACGTGAAGCAGGCAAAGCCGCAGGTATCATGGGTATGATCGGTATCAGTGAAGGTGCGATTCCTTTTGCTGCCGCCGACCCTGCGCGAGTGCTGCCTGCTGTGGTTGCTGGTGGCATTGTCGGTAATGTGGTTGGTTTTATGTTCCATGTGGTAAACCATGCACCATGGGGCGGTTGGATTGTTCTGCCTGTGGTTGATGGCAAACTTGGCTACATTATTGGCACACTTGCGGGGGCGCTAACCACGGCATTCATCGTGATACTGCTTAAAAAGAATGTGGTAGAAGGTGACGAACTTTCTTATCAGTCTGCCGGTGGTTCGGTAACAGAAGAAGGGCAAGCGGATGTGTTGGCAATTACTTCATGCCCATCAGGTGTTGCTCATACTTTCTTGGCGGCTAAGTCTTTAGAAAAAGCGGCGCATCATCTCGGGGTTCGGATTAAAGTCGAAACACAAGGTGCTAACGGGATTGGTAATCGCATCACACCAAAAGACATCGAAAGGGCGAGGTTGGTGATCTTCGCTCACGATGTGGCGATTAAAGAAGTCGAGCGCTTTGCGAACGTCAAAACGTTAGATGTCAGCACCAAAGAGGCGATGCTTAATGCGCAGGCGTTGATCATGAGAAAGGTGTAACCCTTAAACACGAAAGTTAATCATCTATTAAGTTAACTAGATCAAAACTAAAAAGACTCCGCTCTAGCGCTCTAGGCTAACAGTGGAGTCTTTTTGTATGGCTTCTAAAACAAGTTCAGTTTTTAAAAAGGATGATACTTAAATACGTCTTCAACCATTGAGTTAAGTAGATCGATGTCGTCACAGGTTTTCGCGTAGGTACGCAGGCCTGCGATCTGAACTTGAACATGTCGAGCAAGTTGAGTCGGTTCACGTTCTTTGTTTATCTCACCGAGCTCTTGAGCCTCGGCAATCAGCTTAGCGAACTCACCTTCCATGATCTTCAGTGATTTCTTCGCTTCTTCTAATAATTCGGCGTGTTCATCAGTCAGTTCTGCTACCGTTTTTGCCAGCATACACATGCCATTTGGCGAACTTTGTTTTGATTCGACCACAGCACGTTTTACGAAGCTTTCAAGCGCCTTGATTGGTGAGTCTGTTTCGCTGCGAAAGCGGTTCAGGTTGAGAATGCCAAGTTCGGTATAGCGAGCAAGAGTCTCTTTAAACAAACCTTCTTTGCTGCCAAATGTCGCGTAGATGCTACCCGGACGCATATCAATCACGTCTTGCAGGTTACGCATAGAAGTCGCGTGAAAGCCCTTTTCCCAATATAGGTTCGTTGCTTTATCTACTACGTCTTGTCTATCGAATTTCGCGGTCTTGGCCATAACATCTACTTCATTAATCTGAACATATGTTCAATATTTTATGCTGAACGTTCGTTCTAGTAAAGCGGTGATTAGATCCGCTTGAGGGCAATCGATCTTACTTGAGCGTCTTAAAGTAACTAAGCCTTTGATACTGTTTAGCTATGTTCTTACTTTTCGAGAGACCGGTTAGGCTAAGTATTTGCTTGCCACGGAACGCACATACTCAGGTTCAAGCTTGCCACCACATAAGGTTTGGTGTGTCAGCAGGCCGATAAGGATGCTATACAGCTCAATCGCATTCTCGGCATCGATGTATTGGGCGAGCAGTTGTTGATACTTATTGTTGGCAATTTCGATGCTGGCATCTTCAGCCACAGCTTCTTGACCAATCACATCAATGTAATCAAAGACCAATTTCATCTCTTGGAAGTAGCGTGACTCTATCGCTTGAAAGATATGGACGAAGTTTTCAATCTTCTGCTCAGTTGTGGCATCCACAGCTAGAGGCAAGTCGGCGAGGTTACCGCTATCGTGTCGAACAATGGCTTCGGTCGCCGCCTTGAACAGCTCATCTTTACTTTTGTAATAGTGATAAACCGCGCTTTTGCTCATGTTGAGGTGTGAGCACAGCTGTCTCATTCCCAATTCTTTATAACCGAACTCCAAAAACACACCAGCGGCTTTCAGAGCGATCTCTTCGCGTCTTTTGTCATGATCGACGATCTTTGGCATGAGTCTTCCTCGGAGTTAGTTAGTTGAAGGTTCAGTCAATTTAGGCAACTGAAGCAATAGCTTAATGCAGCTGATGAGTGCCATCTTAGTTTAAATTAGTCCAAGTGGTCAAAATAATTCTTTACAGTGGTTAAACTTCGTTCTAATTTAAAAAGACCAAGTGTTCTAAATAAAAATCAAACGACGATTATTCGAGGTAACTATGAGAATTGATTGGAACCTGCCCCCATTCAGAGCGGGCTTCTTAGGCGGGCTAGATAAATTTATCGGTCCCGGTGCGACATCAGCAGAGAAGAACCTGCAACTGTACATACCGTTTATAGCGGGCGCATTGATTGCCGCGTATGCCAATCATGCCGAGTTGGGCTGGTCTTGGGGACAATATCTAGCAGCGGTTCTGTTAACCATCGACATGTTGGGTGGCGTGATCACCAACGCGACATCAAGTGCCAAGCGCTGGTTTCACAGAGAAGGGGAAGGCTTTAAGCAACACATGACCTTTATCGCTATTCACTTTATTCAGTTAACAGTATTCAGTTGGCTGTTTTTGGATATGAACCTGATGTGGGTAGCGGTGACCGGTGGTTACATGATGTTGGCGTGTGCCTTGGTATTGAAAACTGCACTCTATCTACAACGTCCAGTTGCTTTGATTCTGTATACACTGAGTTTGATCTTATCGCTTTATGTTGTGGAATCACCGGTCGGCTTAGAGTGGTTCTTACCTGTGTTCTATTTGAAGTTATTAATCAGCCATATTCTACGAGAAGAGCCTTACCGTCCGGAAAACGAAACTATCTAATCAATGAAGCTTTGTAATAAATGGGGTTATCTATAAATGAACGTAACGAATGAGCCCAAAAGCCGAATTCTAGTGGCTGGGGCGACAGGGTACTTAGGTCGCCACCTTATCGAAGCGCTCCAAGCGCGTGATGCTGACTTCAAAGCACAAGCTCGTAGTGCTTTGAAGTTGAAGGATCTCGGTCTGAACGATTCTCAAATTCAGATCGCACAAGTGACCGATGCCGAGAGCCTAAAAGGGTGCTGCGATGGAGTGGATATCGTCATCTCTTGCGTTGGTATTACACGTCAGAAAGAGGGCCTGAGTTACATGGATGTCGATTATCAAGCCAACCTGAATTTGTTGGAAGAAGCGGAGAGAGCAGGCGTTAAGAAGTTTGTTTATGTATCGGCATTTAGGGCGAACGTGATCAAAAATGTTCGTTTACTTGAAGCCAAAGAGCGCTTTGCTCAGCGATTATTGGCATCAGAACATTTAGCGCCTTGTGTGATTCGTCCGAATGGATTTTTTGCTGACATCGAAGAGCTCTACAATATGGCTAAGTCGGGAAGGGTGCACCTTTTTGGTTCAGGAGATGTTCGTTTGAATGCAATTCATGGCATAGATCTAGCCGAATTTATCTTGGCTTCGTTACCTAATGACGAAAAAGAATTGGATGTGGGCGGTCCTGATATCCTCAGTGCAACACAAATAGCTGAGCTTGCTTTTCAATCTCAGGGTAAAACAGCGCGAATGACTTATGTTCCCGATTGGGTGAGGAAACTGGCTTTATGGGTGATAAGGCGGCTACCGGAAAGTCGGGTTGGGCCTGCGGAGTTTTTCTTAAGCGCAATGGAAAGTGATGCCATTGCGCCATGCGTGGGAAAACATCATTTAAGTGACCATTTTTCCCAGCTTAATAACGAGTCAAATAAGGGCTAGTCGTCGACCACTTCGACGGTTTTATGCTGCGCGCCGTAATAGGTGCCTTCATCGATAGTGTACATCAATGTTTCTTCACACTCTGGGCAATCGAATTCTTCATTGGGTTCGATTGCTGCTTCTTCTACCCATTCCCATCCAATATGTTCTTCGCAAGCGGGACAGTCCATAAAACCTCTAATTATGCTTCTACGTTAGTTGAATTCGTAACTTTTTGAGTCCGGCATTATACATAGTTGGCGCTGAACATGTAGCGACAACTGAGGTGATAAAGGGTGTGTTTGTACCTCTTTAGGGTTATGAAAAACTGTCATTTTTCAGTCACTTGCGTCGGAAAAATGTTGTTGCACGTTTTTTGTGTTTTCTAAAGTTGCATAGCTAACAGTTTTATAAATAAGTCAATGAATTTTGTAAGGTTAAATGCTAGCGTTATCGATTGTCGTCCAATATGGCACGGTAATTGATAAAACTAAATATTATTATGATCTCAGTAAAGGTACACCGTTTTAGAAGTGTGTCTAATTACACGATAGATAAAGATTCGTTAGCCGCTAGGAAATAAAAATGAAATTAACCGATATGTCTTTTAAGCAAAAAATCATCACTTTGCTTATTTTACCGATCTTAGGGTTTCTCTGGCTCAGTGTTTCTGCGATATCCAAAGGCGTAGAAACAAAGACTGAAATGTCCTCATTAAATCAACTGACACGCCTTTCGGTTGTGTACAGTGAGTTAGTGCATGAGTTACAAAAAGAGCGAGGCATGACAGCTGGCTTTATTGGCTCTCAAGGAACTAAGTTTGTCAGTGAATTAGCCGCGCAGAGAAACAACGCTGACAACCGACGTAATGAAAGAAACGATTACTGGCAGTCTGCCAATATCAATCTGCCACAGATCAATCGCCTGAACACAGAGATAAGCCAAAGCCTTAATCAGATAACGACGATTCGAAATCGAGTGGATTCTCAGTCGATACCACTTTCTGAGGCCTTGGGTTACTACACCCAATTGAATGCAAAGTTGCTTAGCGTATCGGCATTAATTGCTGAGCTAAGTTCTGATGCTACTATCACTACAGAAACCATCGCTTATTACAACTTCTTGCAAGGTAAAGAGCGAGCGGGTATCGAGCGTGCTGTCCTAAATAACACCTTTTCTAAAAATGAATTTGGCCCGGGTATGCTGGTGAAATTCATCTCTTTGGTGACAGAGCAAAATACCTACTTTTCGAATTTTGAAGTGTTGAGCAACCCAGCGAACGTTCGTTTCTTTGAGCAACAGTTAAACGATCGCTCTGTAGCAGAAGTAGAAAAACTTCGTAGTTTGGCTGAATCTAAGATGAGTGGCTTTGATGTCGACCCTGTGTACTGGTTCTCTCAATCTACCGCTCGTATTGTTCAGCTAAAGAAAACAGAAAACCACCTTGCTGAGTCACTGATTGCGTTGACTGAGAAAAAGATGTCACAGGCGCAATCTGCGATGATGATGAGTATCGGTCTATTTGCTTTGATTACGTTGTTTGCGACTTTCGTGAGCTTTAAAGCGATCAGCGACCTGACGATGAGAGTGAAAGACTTGACAGTGATGTTGTCTAAAGTTCGTAATGACAACGATCTAACGGTTCGTGCTAAGTACGTTGGTAACAGCGAACTTGGACAGATCTCTTCGGCACTGAACGAAACTCTAGAGA
This sequence comes from Vibrio sp. Makdt, assembly GCF_027587015.1. Taxonomy (NCBI): domain Bacteria; kingdom Pseudomonadati; phylum Pseudomonadota; class Gammaproteobacteria; order Vibrionales; family Vibrionaceae; genus Vibrio; species Vibrio sp. Makdt. The sequence continues at coordinate 1,998 of NZ_JAPPTH010000001.1, read as the reverse complement.
AGTTTTCAAACGTTATCGACAACCTGTCTCACTCGAGCCTTACTTTGGCTTCAGCCGCTGAAGAAACCTCACAAACTTGCCATTACAACTCGAATACGCTGGTTCAACAACAAGATCAAATCGGTTTAGTTGCGACGGCGACAGAAGAGTTATCGGCTACGGTAAATGAAGTCGCGGCAAAAACTCAGCAGACAGCCAGCTCTGCTAAAATGGTCGATGAGCAGTCACAAGAAGGTTTGAGTACAGTTCAGGATTCTTATCACTCGATTGAAAAACTGGCATCTGAAATTAATGATCTAGCGGAAAAGATCACGCACTTACATGAGAGCAGTAATAACATTAACAGTGTGATTGATGTGATTAAGTCCGTCGCTGAACAGACTAACTTGTTAGCATTGAACGCGGCAATTGAAGCGGCAAGAGCGGGTGAGCAAGGTCGTGGGTTTGCGGTCGTAGCCGATGAAGTTCGTACACTGGCGCAGCGCACCCAGCAATCGACAGCTGAAATTGAAGGCTTTATCAGCTCGCTACAGTCTGATGTGCAGACGGCGTTCAATGTTATTGATAACAGCCAGAAGATGTCGTCTAAAGCGGTTGAGGATTCAAAAGAGGTTGAGCACACCTTACAAGGTATCTCAGCATCGGTAAGCGAGATATTTAGCATGACCGAACAGATCGCCACAGCAACGGAAGAGCAAGCCGTTGTGACTCAAGATATCGCGCAAAACGTGATGGCGGTTGAGCAGAAATCGACGGAGTCGACCACAGGCGCAACTCAAATTGCAGCAACCGCCAAAGAACAAGCTGAACTGGCGGCTTCATTGAAAGAGATCGCTAGTACGTTTAAGAGCTAATCTTTCAGAGTTAAAAGTTTTCCATCTTATATAAAAATGTCCCGCCTAATGCGGGACATTTTTTTAGTGGGATATTTTTGGGTAAAGCGACTAAAGCGCTTGTCCGTTAACCGACAATTTCACATCAATGTTGCCGCGAACCGCATTTGAATATGGGCAAACTTGGTGAGCGGTTTTTACCAGCGTAACAGCCTCTTCTTGAGCCAAGTCGAGCTCAATCGCTAATGAAACGGTTAAAGCAAAACCACCATTTTCATTTGGACCGATACCAACCGTTGCAGTTGTTGGCGCCGATGCAATCTTGATTTTCATTTCTTTCGCTACGTGAAGTAGAGCATTTGAGAAACACGCAGAGTAGCCCGCAGCAAACAGTTGCTCAGGGTTCGTTGCTTCACCTGAACCGCCCATTTCCTTCGGGTAGCTTAATGCAACAGAAAGCAAATTATCGTCAGTAGAAACTTGGCCGTTACGACCAGCAATTGCAGTAGCAGAAGTAGTGTAGAGTGTTGTCATTGTCTTAATCCTTAAAATAGTTGTGTAAAATTAAATTGCGCGCAACTTTATTTTAAGGTGAGCTTAATTGATAAAACTTATGTGTGCAAGTATATTGTGTGCAATTTAATTTATTGATGAGGTGATCGTGAGCGACCAAGATGAATATCTAAAGTTAGATAATCAGGTGTGCTTTGCACTTTACAGTGCTTCAAATGCAATGAGTCGAGCTTATCAACCTCTGCTGAAAGCGCTTGATCTTACTTATTTACAGTACATTGTGATGATGGTGCTTTGGGAGCAACAAGAGATAAATGTCAAAGCGTTAGGCGCTAAAACACATTTAGATTCAGGAACCTTGACTCCATTACTTAAGCGTTTAGAAGCAAAAGGTTATGTGCTTCGTAAACGTAGTGCTGAAGATGAACGAGTGCGAGTAATTACGCTAACTCCTGTAGGGACTGAACTTAAAGAGCGCGCGCAAACTGTCCCAGAAGAGATATTTTGTTTGTCTAAGATGAATGAAAACGAACTTACATCGCTCAAAGCGCAATGTGAGCAGTTACTTGACAACTTAACTCAATAAGAACGTCTCTTTAATTCTCAGTAATAACGTTCAAATACTGAAAAAGCCAGTGAGTATCTACTGTTA